>JAKJGY010000194.1 GCA_022704145.1 Verrucomicrobiota bacterium | reverse complement strand
CGCCCCCCTCCCGCGCGCGCCCGCGCCGCGATCTCGCCGAGATCCGCGACATGCTGGAGGCCCACCTGGCGGACGAGTCCGCCCTCCTGCGCGCCTGCAGCGCCCGCGAGGGCCTCCCCCCCGACGGGCCCGAGGCGCAGGAGTCCCTGGCCACCACCTTCCGCTGCCACCTCTTCCGCTACCTCCACGGCCTCAAGGGGTCCTCCTACCTCCGCGGCCACCTGCACACCCTCCGCACCCTCGCCGACATCCGCGCGGCCGTCGCGGCCTGCCTCGAACGCGAAGCCGCCTACCGCGCCAGCGCCCCGTCCGCCACATCCTCCGCCCACAGCCCGCTCTAGCAGGCTTCCCACCTTGGCGCGAGGCCCACCCGGAACTCAGCCGACGACAGGTGGCGCAAGCGCGTAAACGGCCACAGCTCCGGGATATCTCGCTTTTCAAGGTATTCGCGCTTGCGATTGACCCCGCAATCGCCGAAACTGGGGGCTGTCACCCGAACAGAAAGGGACACCTGTGGCGAACACCAAAGCGAAACTCGGCAGCGGCCAGGCCGCCCTCGGCTGCTGGATGCTCATCCCCCACCCCGCCGTCGCGGAACTCATGGCCGGCGAAGGCTTCGACTGGCTCGCGCTCGATATGGAGCATGCCGCCGTCGACCTCTCGGTGGTCGAGCAGGTCGCGCGCGCCGTCCGCCCCTCCGGCTGCGACCTCCTGGTGCGCCTCGACGGCGTCAACCCCACGCTCGCCAAGCATGTCCTCGACGCGGGCGCCCAAGGCGTGATCGTGCCCACCGTCATGACACCCGAGGAGGCCGACACCATGGTGGCCGCCGTGCGCTATCCGCCCGCAGGCAACCGCGGCACCTCGCTCTCACGCGCCGCCGACTACGGCCGCGCGTTCGCCGACTACACCCGCCGCCATAACGACGAGGTGATCGTGGCGGTGATGCTGGAGCACCACCTCGCGGCCGCACGCGCCGACGCGATCCTCGCGCGCCCCGGACTCGACGCGGCCTTCATCGGACCCTACGACCTCTCCGCCTCGCTGGGCGTGGCAGGCCAGCTCGACGACCCGCGCGTGCTCGCCGCCGAGCAGGCCATCCTGGCCGCCTGCAAGCGCCAGGGCGTCGCGGCCGGCTACCACGTCGTGCCGCCGGAGCGCAGCCGCATCGAGGAACGCCTCGCCGCAGGCTACCGCTTCATCGGCTGCAGCCTCGACACCCAGCTCCTGATGCACGGCTGCCGCAACCTGCTGCGTCCGGCCGGCGCCCCGCGCCCGGCCTAGCGCTGCACGCGGGCGTTGCCCTTCCAGACGCTCCACACCTGCTCCTCGTCGGCAGGCAGCGCATAATCGACGAGCATGGTCGTGGCCAGCGCGCCGGTGGCCCAGCCGAACTGGATCCACTTCTCAGGCTCCCAGCCCTTGAGAATCGCGTAGAGCATGCCGCCCACAAAGCCGTCGCCGCCGCCGATACGGTCCAGCACCGTGATCTTGCGCGGCTCCACCACATGCCACGCGTCTCCCGCCGCGAGCAGCGCGCCCCACAGGTGGTTGTTCGCGTCCTCGACCTCGCGCAGCGTCGTGCCGTAGGTCTGGGCGTTGGGGAAAGCCTTCTTGACGCGCTCGATCATCCCCTTGAACCCCTCGATCTTGGCCTTGATGTCCTTGCCGCCCGCCTCGGGACCCTGCACCCCGAGACAAAGCTGGAAGTCCTCCTCGTTGCCGACGAGGATATCCGCGACGCTGGCGATCTCCGCGAAGATGGCCGACAGCTCCTGCTCGCGGCCCTTCCAGAACGAGGCGCGGTAGTTCAGGTCGAACGAGATCTTGGTGCCGTACCGCTTGGCCGCGCGCGCCAGCTCCAGACAGAAGGCGCTCGTCTCAGGCGAGAGCGCGCCGATCAGCCCTGACAGATGGACGATCTGCACGCCCTCGCGGCCGAAGATGCGGTCGAGATCAAAGTCCTTGACGTTGAGCGTGCGGCCGACCTCACCCGCACGGTCGTTCCACACGCGCGGCCCGCGCGACCCGAACCCGCTGTCGGCGATGTTGATCTGATGCCGGTACCCCCACGGCCCGCCCTGCGCCACTTCGACGCCCTCGTAATCCATCCTGCGGCTGCGCAGGTTGTCCTTGATGAGCTGGGCGATCGGGCTGCCTTTGACAAACGTGGTCAGCACCTTGACCGGCAGCCCCAGGTACGCGGCCACGCTGGCGACGTTGGTCTCGGCGCTGGTGGCCTGCATCACAAAGGTGCCGCCACAGTGCACCGGCTGCCCGTTCGTCGGCGTGATACGGATACCCATGCTCGTAGGAACCAGCAGCGCGTACTTACAGTCAGGCTTCAGATCAATCTTCATGACGATGCTCCCCTGCGGCTCTCGCCTGCGCCCGCCCGGCGCCCGCCGTCCGCAAACGAACCGCTTATACCAACCCTCCCGCCGGAAGTCAAGGGAGCCGGCCGACGTTTCACGCGCCCCGTGGCACAGGCACACTGCCCGTGCTACGGGGAGGGCTCCCTGTTCGGGTTTTCCTCCGCAGCCCCGGCTTTACCCTTGAACAGCCGCCCGCGAACCCGTATCTTTAGACACGAACTCGTTCCGGCAAACTCCATGCACTACGCGCAACTCGCCTTCAACCTCCTTCTGCTCCTCGCCTGGGTACGGCTCTGGCCGACGTCCTCCCGCGAGTTCCATTTCAACCCGTTCCTCTCCGCCACGGTGCGGCTGACCGATGCCGTGCTCGGGCCGCTGCGCGCCCTGCTGCGCCTGCCCGAGCCCGCCGTGGCCGCGCTCGCCCTGCTGCTCGTCTACGCCTTCCGCACGCTCCTGAGCGGGCGCCTCGGCGCGACCTGGTCGTGCGGCGTCGCCGGCCTGTTCGTCTTCAGCCAGCCGCCCTCCGGCGACCAGTGGGGCCCGCACTTCCTGTACAGCGCCCTACACGCCGGACTCTTCCTGGCGCGCCTCTGGGGCGTCTTCCTGCTCGTGCGGCTGATCACGCCGCGCCAGCGCACGTCCCGCGCCTTCGAGGCCTTCTCCTATTTCGCGCGCCCGTTCTCACGCCTGCCCCTGCTCGCGCAGCCCGTCCTTCTCGGCGCCCTGCACCTGGTGCTGGTCGCGGTGCTGGCCCGCCACGGCCTGCTCAAAAGCCTGGCACCCGGCGGCACCGGGGGCCTCGCCGAACAGGCCGTCTCGCCGTTCCTGACAGGCCCCTGGCCCGCGCAGGCGCTCAAGACGCTCTGGCTGGCCGCGCTCTCGATGTCAGACTGCCTCTCGCTGCTCACCGGCGCGCTCTTTGTCCTGATCCTCGGCAATATCGTGGCCGCCCTGCTCCAGGCGGGCCCGCTCATGCTCCTCTGCCACGAGTCGGCCGAAATGCTGATGGGGCGTTTCGCCCGGCCCGCCGCGGCCGCGGGCGGCGGCCTCAACTTCGCGCCCTTCCTGTTCTTGCTCGCCGCCAACCTCCTGCGCAACAGCGTGTCGTCGGCGCTCTTCCAGCTCATCCACTCCCCGCTGCTCCAGTGACCTTCCCGCTATGACGCCCCCCTGGCTCACCCACACCTCCGAAGGCTGCGTTCTCACCGTGAAGGCGACGCCCCGCGCCAGCCGTTCGGAATTTGTCGCGAGCGCCGGAGAGCCCTGGCTGCGCGCCCGGCTGCAGGCCCCCCCCGTGGACGGCAAGGCGAACGCCGCCCTGCTCGCCCTGGCCGCCCGGACGTTCGCCCTGCCGCCGCGCGCCGTCACCCTCCTGACCGGCGAGACCGCCCGTCACAAGCGCCTGCTCCTGCACGGCGTCACCCCTGAGGCGGTCACCTCCGCCCTCGCACCCCAACCCGGAAACTTATGACCTCTTCCGCCCCACGCCTCCTGGCCGTCTGCCTGGCCCTCGCCTGCCTGCCGCCTCGCGACGCCCGCGCCGCCGCCAACGTCTTCGACCTGCCCAGCCTTCAGACACGCCACCTCCGCCTCCTGGCGCTGATGGACGCCGCGCACAGCAGCAGCAATTTCGTCGCCATGGAGGCCGCCTCCCGCGCCGGCGTCACGCTCGGCTCGTCCGACGACCTCTGGCACTACAACCTGGCGTGCGCGCTCGCCCTGCAGGGCCGCCCCGAGGACGCGCTCAGCGCCCTTTCACGCGCCACCGACCTCGGCTTCGCCGACGCCGAACATGCCGCCCTCGACCCCGACCTCGCCGCCTTGCGCGACTCCGAGACGTTCAAGGGCCTCCTCGCGCGCATGCGGTCCCGCCCCCCCGACGCCGCCGCGGAGGGCCGCCCGCCCCTGCGCGCCGCCACGCCGGACGCCGCAGGCGCCGTGCTGCAGTCCGTCACCAACACCTTCTGGAGCTTCCAGCTCGGCCTCTTCCAGAGCCTCGTCGAGACCGCCCCTGCCAACGGCCGCTACCGTGGCCCGGAGGCCGAGACCCTCGCGGACTGGCTGAGCCGCGGCGAGGCGGCGGGCTGCGCCGGCCTGCTCTACGCCAACCGCGACAACGCCACGCTGCCGTTCGACACCGCCGCCTATCCCGGCCTCCTGCGCCTCGCCTACGCCGCCGACGTCACCGAACGACGCCTCCAGCTCGGCCTGCCCAACACGCTGTTTATCGACGCGGCCACCTCCACCCTCATCCCCGCCATCGGCCACTCCTCCATGGGCTATATGGACTCGCCCTACTGGCGCAGCCAGCCGCGCGCCGTCTGCTGCGACCCCCGCCAGGCCACGCTCCAGGCCGCCCTCCTGCTCGGCAACCAGCTCCACTTCTATCCGGCGTTCGGCGACTACGACGACGCCGTCGGCGACCTCTTTCCGGCCAACACGCCCTACTCCATCGCGGTGGCCGGCGGGCTGAACGCCGAGCAGCCCTTCCTCGGCGCCGCCTTCGCGGCCCTCGCCGCGCTCCGCCCTGAGACCCGCGACGCGCTGGCACGCTCCGGCCTGCTGATGCCCGCCCTCCAGATGCTCTTCCGCGCCTCGCAGCGCACGGTGCGCAGCCCCGCCGACTATCTGACCGGCGTCGCCCACCCCCCGGCCTTCCGCAGCGAGAACCTCGACACCGCCCGCCTCGTCCGCATGGCCCACGCGCTCGCCACCAACGACCTGCCGCCCCTGGTCTCGCTCGCCGTGACCGACGCGACCGAGACCGTGCCGGACCGGGACTACTTCGACATCGCACGCACCGAGCGACTGCTCGACACGCCGCTGGCGGTCGCGCGCATCTTCCGCGGCGTCCAGCACAGCCGGTCGTTCCATCTGCGCGCCTACTGCCGCAGACCCGACGCACGCCTGCACTGGGTGCTGCTGCAGGGCGACCCCACACGCGTCACCTTCTCCCCCAGCCCGACCAACAGCGCCCAGATGACGCTCACCGTCGCCCACCACGAGCCCTTCCTCACCGACGCAGGCGGCGGCCGCCGCATCCAGACCTCACGCGTCGACGTCGGGGTCATCGCCGAAACCGCCGCCGGCTTCTCCGCCCCCGCCCTCTTCAGCGTCCATTTCCTGGCCAACGAGCGCCGCACCTACGCGGCCGGCGGGCGGCTCGCCAGCGTCGACTACACCCGCCCCACCGGCGCTTACACGGACCCCCTGCTGAGCCTCCCGCGGAACTGGAAGGACACCTACGCTTACGACGCGCAAGGCAACCTGACCGGCTGGACGCGCCGCCGCGGCCTCGCCGAGGAGCGCTTCACCGCCTTCGGCCACAAGGTCGTCGCCACCGACGCGCTGGGCCGCGCGACCCGCGCCCACATCGTGCGCTACCTGTCGCGGCGACTGAAGGATAACGACGCCGACCCCGGCATGCCCGACCTCGCTCAGGCCGACGACAACCGCGAGGTCACGTACCGCTACCGCTCGGATGACGACCGCGTCGGCACGCCCGACCTCGACGCCGTCACCCAGATGCTTGCGCCCCCGGAAGACGAGCCCTGAACGACAGCGGCACCACCAGGACCGGGCAGAGCGCCTTGCGCGCCACCTTGCCCGCCACGCCGCCCAACAGCAAGCCGCTGAGCGCCCCCTGGCCCTGCCGCCCCAGGATGATCAGGTCCGTCCCCTGCTCCTGCGCATAGTCGAGGATCGAGCGCGCCGCCTCGCCGATCCGCATCTCCACGCGGAACCGCACCCCGTCCGGCACCCGCGACCGGTACTCGGCCTCCACCGTCCGGTCGATGTCCGCGCGCGCCTTGGCGTCCATGTCGCCGACCTCGTAGATGTACCCCTTCCAGAACTGCGCGTCCGGCTCGGGAATCACATGCAGCAAGGTCAGCTCGCACCCCGCGTTGCGGAGCGCCGCGTCGATCGCGAAGTCGAACGCGAAACTGGCGTTCTCCGAAAAATCCGTACAGAACAGGAGCTTCCGATAAGGGCCAATACGCAGTCCCGCCTGAGCGTCCATCACGTCCCCTCCCGTCATTCGGCCAAGGCCTGCGGCAGCCAGGTCGCCAGCCCCGGAAACGCCATCAGCAGGGCGCAGGCCGCGACCAGCGCCAACAGGAATGGCATCGCGCCGCGGAACACCGTCGGCAGCGGGATGCTCCGGTCGATCCCGCTGACCACATACGCGTTCACGCCCACCGGCGGCGTGATCACCCCCATCTGCGTCACCAGCACGATGATCACACCGAACCAGATCGGGTCATACCGCAGGTCGCACACCACCGGATAGAAGATCGGCACCGTCAGCAGGATCAGCGCCAGCGCGTCCACAAAACACCCCACCACCAGGTAGAACGCGATGATCAGCACGATCACCACCCAGGGCGCCACGGGCAGCGCCGTCAGCCAGCCCGCGAACTCCGTCGGCAGCCCGGAGACCGCCAGGAAATGGCCGAACACGGTCGCCCCCGCCACGATCACCAGCACCATGCACGAAGTCCGCACTGTCTCGTGCGCCGCCTGCCACAGCAGCCGCCACGAGCAGTTGCCGCCCGCCGCCGCGATCACCACGCTGCCGGCCGCGCCCATCGCCGCGCCCTCCGTCGGCGTGAACCAGCCGCCGAAAATCCCGCCCATCACAAAGGCGAACAGCACGGCCGTCTCCAGCACACCCAGCAGCGAGCGGAACCGCTCGCCCCACGGCACCCGCACCGCCGCAGGCGCCAGCCCCGGCCGCAGCCAGCACTGCACCGCGATCACGCCGCAGAAGAGCAGCGCCACCACGATCCCGGGCAGCACGCCGGCGATGAAGAGCTTGCCGATCGACTGCTGCGTCAGCACCCCGTAGACGATAAACACCACACTCGGCGGGATCAGCATCCCCAGGCCGCCGCCCGCCGCCACC
>JAKJGY010000193.1 GCA_022704145.1 Verrucomicrobiota bacterium | reverse complement strand
CCGCCACCGCAGACCTGAAGGACTGCAATATGGTCGACCCGTACCACCTGCAGGCCTACGGCCGGGTCTCGATCAACTACAACCGCGACATCGACGCCTTCCCGCTGCTCCGCGCCATCTGGGAGCGTATGACCAACGAGGCCTGCCCCTACAAGTCGCCGACCGACATGGGGGTCAACCGCGTCGGCTTCGGTATCGTCGACGACGCCGTCGTGAGCGAGGCCTCCAAACAGGAGGTCATCCGGCGCTACTTCCGCCACCTCTGCGAATACGCCGCCGGACAGATCGAACAGTCCACCGTCGACCGCGTCGAGGAGCTGCTGCTCAAGCTCGCGCTCACTCCCGAGAACCGCGAGGTGGTCGGCCCCGCCCGCCAGGCCGGCCAGGACGCGGCCTCCCAGGGCAAGGGCCGCAACGGCGTCTTCTGCGGCGCCGCCGTCCGCCTGAAGGACGGGCGGGTGGTCGTCGGCAAAAACTCCGAACAGATGCACGCCGCCGCCAGCATGGTCCTCAACGCCATCAAGATCCTGGCGGGCATCCCCGACCAGATCCACCTGATCGCCCCGCAGGTCGTGCAGTCGATCGTCCACATGAAACACGACATCCTCAAAGGCCAGTACACGAGCCTCAACCTCGACGAGGCCCTGATCGGGCTCGCCATCAGTTGCGCGACCAACCCCGCCGCGCAGATCGCGATGGAGCGGCTCATCGACCTGCGCGACTGCGAGATGCACATGACCCACATGATCACCCCCGGCGACGAGGCCGGCCTGCGCCGCGTCGGCCTGCGCTGCACCAGCGACCCGTTCTTCGCCTCCTCCGACCTCTTCATCGAACGCGAATAACCCCCGCCCCTGAGGCGAGCCGGTCTTGCTGCGCGCACTTGCGCTTACGGACTGACAAGCGCACCCGCAATCGCGTATCATACGTTCCGTACACACGGGGGACGGAATCATGATACAACCGACTGTCACGCCGCCGATCGTCATCACCGGCCTCGGCGCGGTCACACCTTACGGCGCCGGCGCCGACACGCTCTGGCAGGCGCTCCTGCGCGGGGAGTCCGCGCTGTCGGAGATGGACCTCTTCGACCTCGGCGGCATCGCCTGCACGCGCGCAGGCGTCATCCGCGGCTACACGCCGCCCGCCCCGTTCGAGGGCGGCCCGCGCGCCTCAGGCTTCGCGGCCGGCGCCTGCCGCGAGGCGCTGGCGCAGGCCGGCCTCCTCGCCGACCCCGCCGCATGCGCGGCGACCGCGCTCGTCACCGGCTCTAACTTCGGCGACACCGGCGACGGCGAGCCCGCCCTCACCCCCTCCGGCCAGCCGGGCTTCAACCCCGCCGCAAGCGGCCACTGCGCCCACGCGGCCCCCGCCGACGCCCTCGCCCGCGCTTTCGGCCTCGGCGGCCTGCGCCTGCCGCTCTCGCTCTCCTGCGCCTCCGGCGCCTCGGCCGCCGCCACCGCCGCCGCCCTGATCGCAGCGGGACACGCCACGCGCGTGCTGGTCGTGGGCTACGACGCCCTCTCGCGCTTCTCCTGGAGCGGCCTCTGCTCGCTCCGCACCATGACCAAGGACGCCGTCCGGCCGTTCGACCTCAACCGCGCCGGCACGATCTTCACCGAGGGCGCCGCCGCCCTGGTGCTGGAGCGCGCCGACGCCGCCGCCGCGCGCGGCGCCGCGCCCCTCGCGCGCCTCAGCGGCTGGGCCTCCGGCAACAACGGCCACCACATGACCGCCCCGGCGCCGCGCGGCGCCGGCTCGGAGGACGTCATGCGGCGCGCCCTGGCCTGCGCCGGACTGCCTCCCGAAGCCGTGGACCACATCAACGCCCACGGCACCGGCACCAAGCCGAACGACACCACCGAGACCCAGGCCATCCAGGACCTCTTCGGCGCACGCGCCGCCACGATACCGGTCACCTCCGTCAAGGGCCTGCTCGGACACTTGCTCGGCGCGGCCGGCGCCGCGGAGCTGGTGGTCGCCGCACTCTCGCTGCGCCACGGCCTGATCCCGCCCACCGGCAACCTCCAGACCCCCGACCCCGAATGCCCGCTGGATGTCGTCACCGCGCCGCGCCCGGCCGCGCTGGCCTGCGTGCTCTCCAACTCCGCAGGCTTCGGCGGCTGCAACGCCGCAGCCGTGCTGGAGCGGCCGGACACGCCGCGCGCCGCCGCCGCCCCGCCGCCTGCGGCCGCGGCGGTCGTCATCACCGGCCTCGGCGCGGTCTGCGCGCTGGGCGCCGACACCGCCGAGATCGCGGCCGCGCTGCGCGAGGGCGAGCCCGCGCTCTTCGCCCCCGCCCGCCTCGCGCTGCCGCCGGAGGAGACGCCGCCGCTCGCGGGCGAGGCGCCCGACCCCGACCTCGCGGCCTGCGGCGTCACCCCGAAGCCCTACCTCGACCGCGCCAGCCAGCTCTTCCTCGCCGCCTGCGGCATGGCCCTGGGACAGGCCGGCCTCGACGCGGCCGCCTGCGCCGCGCGCCGCGCGGGCGTGCTGTGCGGCACCGCCTGGGGCTGCCTGTCAACGGCCGAAGCCTTTTTCGCGGACTACGCCCTCAAAGGCCCGCGCCTCGTCAAGCCCTTCCTCTTCCCCCACGCCTACTCCAACACGGCCGTCAGCCTGGCCGCGATCGAGTGGTCGCTGCGCGGCCCGCATGAGAATGTCGCGGCGCGCGCCGCCGCCGCGGGCTTCGCCGTGACCGAGGCCTTTGACCTGATCCGCTCCGGGCAGGCCGACGTGCTGGTCGCGGGCGGCACCGACGCGCTCTCCGCCACGCGCCTGCGCGCGACGGCGGACGGCGGCGCGCCGGGCGAGGCAGGCGCCGCGCTGGTCCTCGAGCGCGCCGAAACGGCGGCCGCACGCGGCGCCGCGACGCTCGGCAGGCTGCTCGGCTGCGGGCTCTCGGCCGAGCCTGCGACGGCGGTCGCGGAGGCGCTGCGGCAGGCGGGCCTCAGCCCGTCGGCGCTGGCCGCCGCCTACGCCAACGACGACGCCGCGGCGGCGCTGCCGCCGGGCGTGGGCCTCGTGGTGCGGCCCGCGGCGCTCTGCGGCGACGTGCAAGGCGCGGCCGCCGCGCTGCACCTCGTCCTCGCCCTGCTCGCCGCTCACGGCGGGCCCGTGCTGGTGGTTACGTCCGAGCCCGCGGGCTGCGCGGCGTGGGTCGTGTCCTGAGCCGGCCGGCCGCGGTTAGAGCGCGCGGCCTTCGCGCGCGGCCCTCTCGCGGAACGCGCGGAGACGTGCGCGCGTGTCGGCGTCAAGCGACTCCTGGCCGCTGAGGAAGGTGTGCGCGCGCCGGGCGATAAAGAAGTTGTCGCTGTCGAGCAGCTTCGCCACCTGGGCGCAGAAGGGGGGCGTCGGGCGGCCGCTCTCCGCCAGCCGCAGGAGCAGGTGGACCTCGTAATAGCTCGACCAGCCGGGCAGGCCCGCGACGACCGTTTCAAGGAAAGCGGACGGCGGCGGCGGACCGGCCGCCATACGGTCGAGCAGGTAGGCGCGGCCTTCGGCGGAGCCTGAGGCGAGCGACTCGGCCAGGCGCGCGAAATAGCGCTCGCGGTCCGGCTCCGCCGCCTGCAAGTAGGAGAGGCAGAGGTCCAGCCGCTCGCGGTCGCCACCCCGCAGCATCGACACCACCGCCGACACCGCCGCCGGGGTGAACAGCTTGTGAAGCCGCAGGTGCTCCAGCGCGAAGCACACCTCATGCTGCTGGCCTGAGGCGAGGAAGCGCAGCAGCAAAGCCTCGCCGCACTGCTGGCAGGTCCGCTCGCGGATCGCCGCGGCGACCTCCCCGTTGGCCCAGTGCCAGAGGTTGAAGCAGGTGAGCGAGGCGCCCGCCACCACCGCGTCACGCACCGCGGCGGGCGTCGCGCCCGTCAGCGCGTCCAACTCGCCTTTGGCTTGCGAGCGCGCCACGTCGGGCAGCCGCTGCCGCCCCAGGAGCGAGCCGGCGTCGCGCAGGATCGAGTCGAGCTTCAGATAGTCCGCCTCCGTAAACGGCACCCCCTTCCAGGCCGCGCCGCGGCGGCTCGGCGGCCCGCCTTTCTCCAGGGCCTCACCCGGCGGCAGCTCGAAGCGCAGATAGCGCCCGAGCGCGTCCCACGTCATCACGACCTGGCTGATGCGGCAGGTCTGCTCCGGGCAGATCACCGAGTCGATCGCCATGCGGTACTCTTTGGGGAGGCCCTCCTCATCGTTAAGCTGGACCAGCGCGCACGGCCGGACCTCGCCCGCGGCAAACCCAGGATGCCGGACAAGCACCGTGTGCTCCAGGCGCGACGGCGCGCTCCCGCGCGGCAGCGGGGCACAGGCCATCACTCCCGCCATCCCGACCACCAGCCAGACCCTTCCTCCCATCGTCCCCTCCCTCAGTCACCCGTTATGCGATCCCCGTCCGCTGCAGGCCACCTGGCCAGCGCTGCCGCCGCGAACTCGGCGAGATCCGTCAGGCGCAGGCTGGCGGAGCCGTCCAGCGGCGTGGGCTGCGCATTGACGATCACCAGCTCGCCGCCCGCGCTCACGGTCAGAAGCGGGATCGACGCCGCCGGGGTGACGGTCAGCGACGACCCCAAGACCAGCATCAGGTCGGCCTGCCGCGCCAGTGCGACGGCGGCATCAAACGCCTCCTCCGGCAGCCTCTCGCCAAAGAAGGTGACGTCCGGCTTGTAGGCCTCGCCGCAGGCCGCGCAGCGCGGCACGGGCGTGTGCTTCAGCAGCTCGCAGATCTCGTCGAAGGTCTTGACGCGGCCACAGTCGAGGCAGCGGTGCAGCCGCGGCGAGCCGTGTATCTCATGGACCGTCCTGGAGCCCGCCTTCTGGTGCAGCATGTCGATGTTCTGCGTGATGACACCCCGCACGATCCCCGCGCGCTCCAGCGCCGCCACCGCCTGATGCACCGGCCCCGGCCTGATGTCGCGCAGTCCGTAGATCAGCTCCCGGCTGCCCGCGTAAAAGATCGACGGATCACGCCGGAACCACTCGATGTCGAAGACGCGCTCCGCCTCCGGCTTGCGGTAGAACCCGTTCGGCCCCCGGAAGTCCGGAACCCCGCACAAGGTCGACACGCCCGCGCCGGTGAACACCACGGCGCGCCGGCTCTGGCTCAGCCTCTCAAGCAGCGCGTTCACCGGGCGCCTCCGGCTGCCGGGCCCCTGAGCAGCGTGAGCGTCACGCGGCGCACCTCCATCACCGAACGCCCCGGGATCTCCAGCGCGCGCAGCGTCAGCGGGCCGGAGCCCTTCTCCAGGCGGAGCGTGCCGAGCGCGAGCGGCCTGAAGGGCTTCATCTGCGACTCGCCCTTCGGCCGCTCGACCGTGTCCTGGTTCGTGTAGAGCGGCGGATCCCAGCCGGGCGTCACGCGGCCGGCCAGGCGGGCCCCGTTGAGGCTCAGCTCCACCAGCGACCCGGCGTCCGCCAGCGGGCAGGTGTAGTCGATGACCACCTCGTAGTCGCCCGCCGTCTGCACGTCGATCTCCCAGACCAGCTCGCCCGAACGGTCGGTCCAGCCCACAAAATACGAACAGTTGGGCGCGCCGGAGCTGCGCCTCACGCAGCCGCGCGGCTCGCCGTCGCGCGCGGGCAGCATCGTGACGGGAAATTCGGGATACCCGACGCCGATCTTACGCGGATCCACGCGGCCGCCCTTCTCGACCTTGGCCTCGGGGTCGGGCCCCAGCACCTCGTCGCGCCAGGCGGCGGCGGCCTGCCACAGCCGGGCCGCCGCCTCGGGCCGCTCGGCGGCGATGTCGCGCGTCTGGCCGGGGTCGGCGAGCATGTCGAAGAGCGCGCCTGCGGCGTCGAGTCGGTACTGCTGGTCGCGCGCGCTCACCTTGCCCCCCCAGGTGGTGTAGAGCACGCGCTCCGGCCAGCCCTCCCGCTGGCCCAGCAGCAGCGGCGTCAGGTCGCGCCCGTCCAGCGGCTTGTCGCCGACGCGCGGCACGCCGGCCAGCGATGTCAGCGTGGGCAGCAGGTCGATGGCCCCCGCAATCTCCGGCACGCTCGCGCCCTTGGGCAGGCGGCGCGGCCAGCGCAGGAAGCAGACCGAGCGCACGCTGCCCTCGTCGGTGCCGCCCTTGACGCCCTTCATGCCGCCGGTCCAGCGGGCCCCGTTCGGCCCGTTGTCGGAGAAGTAGAGCACGATCGTGTTCTCGGCCAGCTTCAGCTCCTCCAGCCGCCGCAGCACGCGCCCGACGTTCCAGTCCTGGTTCTCCATCATCGCCAGCGCGCAGCGCGTCTGCTCCTGATTCTCCCGCTCGGGCTGCGTGGCGCGCTGCTCGAGCGGCTTGTCCTTGAAGCGCTGCCAGTACGCCTGCGGCACGGCCCACGGCGAGTGCGGCGTGGTAAAGGGCACGTAGCAGAAGAACGGCCGGTCCCGGTGGCGGCTGATGAAGGCCAGCGCCTCGTCGGTGCAGACATCGGCGATGTAGCCCTGGGCGCGCTCCATCCGGCCGTCGCGCTCCAGCGGCGGGTCGAAGTACTCGCCCCAATGGCCGGCCGTGTGGCCGTAGTAGGTGTCGAACCCGCGCGCCAGCGGATGGTAGGGCCACTGGCTGCCGTTGTGCCACTTGCCGAAGGCGCCGGTGGCGTAGCCCGCCGCACGGAAGGCGTCGGCGATCGTGCGCTCGCCCGTGTCCAGCCGCTCGTGGCCGGTCGAGACGCCCCGCACGCCGGTGCGCAGGTAGGTGCGTCCGGTCAGGAACTCCGCACGGGTAGGCGAGCAGACCGGGCAGACGAAGAAGCGCTCGAGCGACACGCCGTCGCGCGCGAGCGAGTCGATCTGCGGCGTGCTGAGCTGCCGGTTGCCGCTGTGGCTGACGTCCCCCCAGCCCGCGTCATCCGCCAGGAACACCACCACGTTGGGCCGGGGCGCGGCCGCCGCCCCGCCCGCGAGGAGGGCCAGCGCCCAGAAGAGATGGCCGGCGCAGCCCACAAGCCGTGTTTTCGGATACATGCCGCGAGTGTAACACGGCCGCAGGGCGCGGGCAAGCGGACGCGAGGGCGAGCGCACGATTGCCTGTCGGCCTGCGCTTGCCGTATACTCATCCCCAACAGGTGCGCCCGGTGCGTCACCCCTTTCGGAGCCCGTCATGAACACACGACTCCTGTCCGTCCTGAAGCGCGCGCTAGCCCCCATCCCGCAGCCGTTCCGGCTGGCCCTCCTGGCCGCGCCCCTAGCTCAGGCGCGGCGCGCCCGCACGGTCACGTGCCGGTGATGTGGCGCACACGGAAAAAGCCCGCCGCGTTGGTCATCGGGAACGAGACCGCGTAAGGCGAGGCGGGCAGCGACGCGATGTCCGCCACGACC
>JAKJGY010000192.1 GCA_022704145.1 Verrucomicrobiota bacterium | reverse complement strand
CCCGCCTGCCGGCGCCGTCCTCCACGCGCCCTTCTCGATCCGGTAGGAGGCCAGCGCCTTTTTCGCGGCATCCTCCAGCCTGACCGTCAGACCGCCCGCATAACCGGCGTGCGTCCGCGCGTAGAACGAAAGGTCATACTTCGCCCCCTTCGTCACCGCGATGCCGCCGAAGCCGGCGTTGGCCACGCCCGCGCCCTCGCCTGGGGCGTAACACTCGACGCGCAGGTACTGGAACGCGTTGGGGTGCACCGGGTCGGCACCCTGGAGCGAGACCCGCCCCATCGCCTCGCCGCGCCACTCGCGCGACCACCCCTCGGGCTCCTGCGTGCGCCAGTCGAAACCCCGGTTCGCGACCAGCTCCGGATAGATGCCGCCGTCGGCCGCGTAGTTGATGTCCTCGAAAAAGATGCCGTAGAGCGTCTTCGGGATCACGTGCCCCGGCCGGTCCGCCCGCACGGTCACTGACAGCGGTTGCTGCGCGTGTGCGGCGGCCGACAAAGCAACCGCCAGAATAACCAGTTTCTGTTTCATCACTCTCCCTTTTGGCCTTGGAAAACTGGAAGGATGGAAGGATGGAATCAAGGCGTTCAGAAACGCCACATTCACGCAACACAACGTACCTGTGTCTTTCCTCACGATAGCCCCTATCTTACCCATCATTCCACGATTCCAATATTCCACCATTCCAGTCTCTCCCCTACCGCAGCCACGTCCAGAAATAGGCGTAGGCGGCCAGCACCAGGCCCACGACCACGCAGGAGGCGACAACGTCCACCCTGTTCCAGCTCGCCCGGTTCTCCCGGCGGTACTCCGCGTCGAGCGTGCTGAAGCTCAGCCCGTTAATCGTGGCGGGGTCGGGCGCGGGCGCGGTCCAAGAGGCCAATATGACAATCCCTAAGCTGACGGCCAGCAGAATTCCGGAGAAGTAGAAGTCCTGGAACGTGGCGATCCGCGTCAGCAGCGACGCCGGGTCGCCCCCCGTGCGGAACAGCGCGTTGACCGTGAGCTTGGCCATGCCGATGACAAAGCCCGCCGACAGGCCCCACACCGCCCCGCGCAGGTTACAGCGCTTCCAGCACAGGCCGAGCAGGAAGACCGCCACGATCGGCGGCGCCAGGAAGCTCTGGACCGCCTGGATGTACTGGTACAGGCCTCCTCCCGAGACCGCCTTCATGATCGGCACCCAGATCAGCCCCAAGGCCGTCATCACGATCGTCGTCAAGCGTCCGATGTGGACCAGCCATTTCTCCGAGACGCCCGCGTGCAGCTTCTTGTAGACGTCCACCGTGAACAGCGTGGCCACCGAGTTGAAGAGGCTGGCGAGCGAACTCATCAGCGCGGCCACCAGCCCCGCCACGACGAGGCCGCGGAAACCGGTCGGGAGCAGCGACGTCACGAGCGTCGGGAAGACCTTATCGCTGTCGATTGAGCCGACCTTGTCCAGCGGAATGGCTATGATCCCGTGCCGGTGCAGGGCGTAACCGAGCATGCCGGGCACCAGGAAGATGAAGACCGGCGTCAGCTTGAGGAACCCGCCCCAGAGCGCGCCGCGGCGCGCATGGGTCAGGTTGCGCGCGGAAAGCGTGCGCTGGATAATGAACTGATCCGTACACCAGTACCAGACGCCGATCGTGATCGAGGCCACCACCACGCCCAGCCACGGCAGGGTCGGGTGCGAGAGCGGATGCCAGAGGGAGAACGCGTCCACCACCTCGGGAGTCTGCTTGAGCGTCGCCTTGAGCACACCCCAGCCCTGCGCCGCACCGCCGTCCGGCAGCGTAGCGCCCAGCTTGGCCAGCGCGAAGAAGGTCACTGAAAGCGAACCGGCCAGGATAATCCCGGTCTGCACCAGATCCGTGTAGACCACCGCCAGCAGCCCGCCGAACGAGGCGTAGACACCGGCCAACGTCACCGTCGTGAACGCGCCGATCCAGAACGAGCTGATGACCGTTCCGCCGACCGTGATCGAAAGCTCGGGCAGCATCACCTCGAAGAAGAGCGCCCCGGCAAAGACCGTCACCGAGATCTTGGTCAGCACGTAAGCGGCGAGCGAGACCAGCGATAGGATCCAGCGGGCGCGCGCGCCGAAGCGCCGCTCCAGGAACTCGGGCATCGTCTGAACACCGGACTTGTAATAGAAGGGCAGGAAGACCCACGCCATCAGCACCAGGACCCAGGCGTGGAACTCCCAGTGCGACATGCTGAGCCCGGTCCGCGCCCCCTGCCCCGCCAGTCCGATCACATGCTCAGAACCGATATTGGCGGCGAAGATCGACGCGCCGATCGCCAGCCAGCCCACGCTTCTTCCGCCAAGGAAATAATCCTCCGCGGTATCCTGCTTACGCCGCGTCAGAACCACCACGGCGGCGAGCAAAGCGAAATACCCCAATATCACAACCCAGTCCAGCGGCGCCATGATCGACATAGTCTCTCCTCACCTTTTACCCGCATGCCTAAACGGCAGGTTGAGCGGTTATCATACACGGGCTGTAGCGTCCCCTCAATTGCACATTTTGCATTCTGTGTTGAACTTTTCGCAACCCGCAGCCGGGACTGCGACCTCGACCTCAGCGCTGGAACGCCTTGAACGACCAGAGACCGGGCTCACCCGCAAGGACGCGGACGCGCAGATACCGGGCGCGTCCGACCGCCGCCGCCACGTGCGGCGAACGCGCGGCCCGCTCGGTCTGCGAGCCGCCGAGCTGCCACACGCGGCCGTCTTCGGAGCGCTCGAGCGTCCACGCGTGGCCGCGCGTCGGGAAGATGAAGGCCAGTTCGCAGCGTCCGACCTCGCGCACCGCACCCAGATCCACCGTCAGCCACGGCAGCGCGTCCTTGGCCTCCGCCCACCAGCGCGTGCCGTTGCTGGCGTCCGTGGCGTTGGCGCCCGCGTACGACTCCGCCCGCAGCAGCTCCACGCCCTTCGGCGCGTCCCCCGGATAGTCGATCGGCCCCATGCGCCCCTTCGCGATCCGCACCGGCCGCGCGCTCGACACCTCGACCGCCGCGAACTCGGCCAGATTCCCGGGATCCCGCACCCCGGTCTGCGGCCCGAGGCCCTGACGCGAGACGCGCACAGGCCTCACCGTCCCGTCCGGGTTGAAGGCCATCCGGTCGATAAAAACCTGCCGCGTAGTTCCTCCCAGGCCGAACTCGAGATAGGCGAAGTGCCATTCGTCCTTGCCGGGCGCTTCGAAGGCGAAGCCGTGCCCCGGCCCCCAGACGCCGCCCGCAAGATCGGAGCGCACGACCACATCCTCGTCGGGCGTCGTGAACGGCCCGAGCGGCGAGACCTTGCTCATCAGGTAGGCGTTGCGGTAGTCGACATGACCGGAGAGCGTGTAGAAGTAGTAGTAGATCCCGCCACGCTTGATCATGAACGGCCCCTCGGAGTAGGCGCCGCTGCGCGTCTTGATCGTCACCGGCGCGCCCTCGAGCCCCAGCCAGTCGTCGCGCAGCCGCCCCGCCTGGCGCTTGCGCCAGAAGATCGTGGCCTTACCGTCGTCGTCCACAAACGGGCAGCCGTCGATGTCGGGCACCACCCCCTTGGCCCTGTTCCTGCCGATCTCCGCATTCTCGCCGTTCGCGAGCCTGAAAGGCCCTTCCGGACGATCCGCCACGGCCACGTACGTCGGGCCCTCACAGGTGAAGAACAGGTAGTACTTCCATGCGCCAGCCTCCTGCCGCCGCAAGACACGCCCCGGCGCCCAGTACTTGCGGTCGGGCGCGGTCCAGTCCAGGTCGGGCATCAGCGAGCCGTCGAACGACCAGTTGAGCAGGTCCCGGGATTTCCAGACCACCGGGATGCCGGACACCCGCAGCTCCTGGTCCACGTCGGTCGTGGCGTAGAGGTAGTATGTCCCGTCAAAGTTCACCACCGTCGGGTCGGCGATCGTGTCCGGCACCACGGGATTCCACTCCACGCGCCGGTCGTGCGCCTCAAGCGCCCGGGCCGTGGCCGCATCGACCTCCACGATCGTCCCATGACGGATCCCCTTCGGCAACGTGACCGCCACCGGACTGAAACTCACGTAATCCCGCGTCTCGACCGCGCCGTAGCCGCCCTTGTTATACTTGTCGTAATAGACCAGCCAACGGTCGCCGCCCCGGATCACGGCGGGCCCTTCGGCCCAGGCCTCACGGTTGTCCGTGAAGGCCGGACCCGCCGCCCCCCACGGCCCCATGACACCACCCTCCGACCAGACCACACGCAGGTTCTTCCGCGCGACAGGCTCGACGGTCTCGTCCTTGACCAACATGCCGTAACGTCCGTCTTTCTTGAACAGGAAGGCGTCGATCACGTTGAACCCGCCGTCGTAAAAGAGGCGCTTGGGCGTCCACGTCTCAAAATCACGGGTCGTGGTCGCGTAAATCCGGTGGTTGTGGCCCTTGTCTCCCTGGACCTGCGTCTCAGGGAAGAGTCCCTCGATGGTCGTGGCCCAGATGACCACGTACTGCCCAGTGGCCCCGTCATAAAAGATCTCCGGCGCCCAGGTGTTGCGCGCCTTGGGCTCGTCCTCGTTCACAGGCACGAAGCGCTGCTCCGACCAGTCGAGCAGGTTGGTCGAGTGCGCCACGCCGAAACCCTTATCCTTCCACGAGGTGGTCCACACCATGTGGAAGACGCCGTCCGGGCCGCGGCACACACTCGGGTCGCGCGTCAGCCGTCCGCCGACACGCGGGATGAGCACCGGCCTCCCGCCGTTGATCTCGCGCCAGTTCAGCGCGTCCTCGCTCAACGCGAGATGCACGCCCGCTTCGCCGTTGTCGCGGAAAAAGCTGAACACGTAGGGCGCGGCACACGAAAACCGAGCCAGCAGCAATACGCCACACGCGAGCCAGATGCACGAAATGACCCGGGTGTATCGCCGCCTCTTTCCGCACGCACGCTTCGCTGTTGTCATGTTTTCACTGTACCTGCGCGGCAGAGGCCAGGCAATTGCATTTTATGAAATAGGGATTGCATTTTTCGCAACTCTCAACCACAGATACGGCAGCCGCCTTCAAGGCCGTCCCAGCCAGTTGCCCGCCTGCACCGTGCGCAGCCGCTCCTCGCGCTCGTCGGGCACGTGTCCCTTGAACCAGATCTTGGCCCGGTAGCGGAACGGCTCGCCCACCGGCAGCGCCTGCGGCACCTCGCCCGCCCCCGCGATACGCCGGTAGGCCTCGGCCGCCGCGCCGCCTGCCGCCGACGGCGCGCTCTCCGGCGGCTCGTGGCAGCCCACACACCCCTTCTGCTCGCCCGGCCGCACCTGCATCCAGATAAGCTGGTTGCCCACCACGTTGCGGTCGCTGTCCAGCACCTGCAGGTGCAGGAAGCGGTCGGCCGGCACCTCCGCCGCAAAGGAGCCGTCCGCAGCCAGCGGCAAAGTCGCCAGATCGCGGCCGAACGCGCCGCCGTGGTTCTTCCACGCCAGCTCACCCGGCGTGGTGTGCGTCGCGTGGCGCGTCACCTGCGGCAGCGCCTCCACCACGCGCAGCAGACGGCCGCGGCCACGCAGGTGCGGCTCCCGCGTGAGAAAGACCGACTGCGCGTACAGCAGCCCCGTGAAGCCGCTGCCGCGCGCCTCGGGCCGTTCGGCCAGCACCGGCGGCACCGGCCGCGGGTGCAGGGGCCGCGCCTCGAAACACGCCACACCCTCCTCGGCGTAGAGCGGCGTCAGCTCGCCCGTCGCCACATCCAGCGTGTGCAGCCCGAGCGCCACCGCGTCCTTCGGAAACTGCTCCTTCACCACCTTCTGGCTCTTCCTGGCCGCCGCCACCAGCAGCGTGCGCCCGTCCAGCCGGTAGGCCGTGGCCACCACCCACGGGTCGTTGCCGCCCGGCCCCAGAAAGCGCTCGCGCAGCAGCCGCTCGCCCGCGCGCCCCCGCGTCAGCACAGGCCCCGCCGGCGTGGTCAGCAGGAACTCGCCCGGCCCGAACGCCTGCGGCTGCGTCAGGCGCAGGTGGCGGTGCCGCCCGCCCTCCTTGCCGCCCGCGAACCACCCCGCGTAGCCGCCGTGGATCTCGCCCCAGAACTGACGCCGCTCCGGCCCGTAAAGCGTCTGCATGCGCGTGCCGTCCGGCTGCGCGGCCAGCAGGTTGAACTCGGTCTTCATGCGCGAGTAGAACAGCTCCAGCCGCGTGAAGACCAGCCGCCCGTCATCCGCCACCGCAGGCTCGGCGTCACGCCCGAAGTTGAAGCCCACCACCTGGATATCGGCCCCCGACGGGTGCGCCGTGGCCAGCCCGGTGCAGAGATAGCCGTGATACTCGTCGCGCGTGCCCAGCCGTGTCGTGGAGAAGGCGATGCGGCCGCTCGGCAGCTCCACCGGCTGCACGTCGTGGTACGGCCCGTCCGTCACCTGCCGCAGACCCGACCCGTCCGCGCGCACCGTCCAGAGGTGCCACCACGGCGAGTCCTGCCCGCGCCTCGCGAACCAGACGCTCGAGCCGTCGTACGAGACCTCGCAGTCCGCCACGTAGCCGTCGCGGAACACGGTCAGCGGCCGCGCCACAGGCGCGCCGCCCCCGACGTCCAGCACCGCCAGGTTACGCCCCGGCCGGTAGGTCGGCCCGCTGTCGGTGGTCATGTACGCCTGCCGCCAACTGTCCATCTGGAACGGGTTGTTGTCCGGCAGCGGCTCGCCCCGGATGAAGACGAAGCGCGTGGCGCGGCCGGGCACCGCCGCCGGATCCACGCGCGGCGGAACAACGGCAGGCGCCTCGGCCCGCGGCAGCGGCTCCGCGCCGCGCCGCCAGAGCGCCTCGCGCGCGGCCATGCGCACGCTATGGTACGGATGGTCGCGCTCGGCCTCCCGCAGCGCCGCCACCGCCTCCGGCGTGCCGATCCGGTCCAGCGCCAGCGCGGCCCGATGCCGGATGCCCAGCGCGCTCCGCTCGTCGCGCAGAACGTCGCGCAGCAGCGGCACGCACCCCTCCGCGCGCAGCCCGCCCAGCGCCATCACCAGCGCCTCGCGGTCGCGCGGCGTCGGATCGTTGAACTCGTCGTGCCCCTGCGCGCGCGCCAGATGCGGCGGCGGCGCGAAGAACCCGTACGCCCCCTCGGGCGGCGCCGCCGCCAGCCGCGCGGCCAGCGCGGGCACGGCCCGCGCGTCACCCGTGAACAGCAGCGTGCGCGCCGCGTTGATGCGAACCCAGCGGTTGGTGTGGTCGAGCAGCGCCGCCACCCGCGGCAGCTCCTCCGGCGCGCGGCACAGGCACAGCAGCAGGTTCGAGGCGAACGCGTCGTTCGACACGAGCAGCGCCTCGCCGTCCGACGCCCGCAGCGGCCGCGCCGACACCGCGAAACGCACCGAGCCCTGCCCCGCGCCCCGGCTCGCGCACACCCCCACCTGCGCCTCGAACCGGCGG
>JAKJGY010000191.1 GCA_022704145.1 Verrucomicrobiota bacterium | reverse complement strand
AGGAGGAGTCGCACCAGAGCTACGCGACCCCGCTGGTGACGGAGGCGGACGGGCGCTGCACGCTCGTGCTGTGGGGGGCCGACCACCTGACCGGCCATGACGCAGCGACCGGCGAGGCGCTCTGGCAGTGCGGCGGCTTCAACCCGGAGAACAAGCGCTACTGGCGCAACATCGCCTCGCCCGCGCTGGCGCAGGGGGTCGTGCTCGTGCCGTACGGCCGTGAGCAGCACCTCGCCGCCATCCGGCTGGGAGGCAGCGGCGACCTGACGGCTACGGCGCGCCTGTGGGAGAAGAAGGGGGTCGGCACGGACAGCGCCACGCCGGTCGTGGCAGACGGCCGGGCGTATCTGGTGAACTTCAAGGGGCGGCTGTGGTGCCTCGACCTGCAGACCGGCGAGGAGCGCTGGAGCGTCGCGCTGCCGCCGGGCAAGGGGGTCTTCTACAGTTCGCCGACGCTCGTCGGCGACACGCTCTACCTCTGCCGCGAAGAGGGCGGGGTGTATGTCGGGCGGGTCTCGCCTTCCGGCTTCCAGCTCCTCCACGAGACCCGCTTCGACGATGTGTTCGTCGCCGCGCCCGTGCTGGTGCGCGGCCGGCTCCTGCTGCGCGGCGAACGCCGCCTGTATATGATCGGCGGCTAGGCGGCGCTTGTGAGCGCGCGGGGGTTTCTGGTAGGATGTGCGGCCATGAGGTATTTCTGGCCCATCTATCTGTCAAGCGCCCTGGCCGCCACGGCCGTGGTCTATGTGGGCGCGCCGTACGCGCGCCCGTTCGTCGAGCCCTTCCTGCCAGCGCCGCAGCAGGAGACGGAAGCGGCCGGGACGGCATCCCCGGCGGTGCGCCTGAAGGCTTCCGACGCGGCGCCTGTGGCCGTGCCCTCGCGCCAGCAACAGACGGCCGCGGCCCCCGCGGCCGTCGCCGACCCGGAGGAGGACGAGTCGCCGCCGGCCCTCAAGAACATCTACCTGGCCACGCCGCGCGATATTCCCGGCTGGGGGGTGACCCACCAGCAGGCCACCTACTACCAGACCGACGGCTCGCGCGTCGGCACGGTGCCGGGCGGGACCCTCTTCGCCTGCCAGCAGGCGCGCCGCACCTCGTCCAAAGGCATGATGGTGGAGTGCCGCTTCCTGCGGAACGGCGAGACCAACGGCGCCTTCCTCGTCGGGCGTAAGGACGTCCACCTCTTCACCGGCACGCACGCCGACCTGTCGCGGCGGCAGCTTGAGGCGCTGCAGCGCTACTACTCGCTGGCCGGGCAGATCGGGCTCAAGAAGAATGAGCTGCTCCAGCAGGCCGCAGGCCGCAACCCCTACTTCGCCAGCTACCAGGCCGCCTACCGCGCCTATATGGCCCAGATCGACAAGGCCAAGGCCGTCGCCGACCGGCGCGACTCGGCCACCGAGCTGGACCGGGCGCGGATCGAGGAGCACCTGCGCGAACTGAAGGTCGAGGAGGTGCGGGTCAAGGCCGCGTTCGACGCCGCGCACCAGAAGTTCCGCGAGTGGAAGGACCAGCACGCCTCCGAGCTGGCCAAGCCGGAGAACGACCCGGACATCCGGCGCTGGACCGCCGAGCGGGAGACGCTCCGCAAGGCCGTGCCCGGACTGACGCTCTAGCGCCCTCCGCCGCCGCCGGACGCGGCTCAGCCCGCCGGGACGAGCCGCTCCTGCCCGCGCAGGTAGGGGCGCAGCGCCTCCGGCAGGAGCACCGAACCGTCGGCCTGCTGGAACTGCTCGAGGATCGCGATCACCAGCCGCGGCAGCGCCACGCCCGAGCCGTTCAGGGTATGCACGAGGCGCGTCTTGCCGGCCGCATCACGGTAACGGCAGTTCAGGCGCCGCGCCTGGAAGTCCTCGAAGTTCGAGCAGGAGGAGACCTCCAGCCACGCCTGCTGCCCCGGCGCCCACAGCTCGATGTCGTAGCACTTGGCGGCGGAGAAGCTGATGTCGCCGGAGCACAGCTCCAGGATGCGGTAGTGCAGGCCCAGCCCGCGCAGCACGTCCTCGGCGTTGTCGACCAGCGTCTCCAGCTCGGCGTAGGAGGTCTCGGGCTCGACGAACTTGACCATCTCCACCTTGTCGAACTGGTGCACGCGCAGGATGCCGCGCGTCTCCTTGCCTGCCGAGCCCGCCTCGCGGCGGAAACAGGGCGTGTAGGCGGTGAGGTAGACCGGCAGCTTGCGGTCGATGATCTCGTCGCGGAAGTAGTTCGTGACCGGCACCTCGGCGGTGGGGATCAGCCAGAGGTCGTCAACCTCGCAGTGGTACATGTCCTCGGCCATCTTGGGGAGCTGGCCGGTGCCGCGCATCGAGGCGCTGTTGACCACGAAGGGCGGCAGCAGCTCCGTGTAGCCGTGGCGCTCGGTATGCATGTCCAGCATGTACTGGATGAGCGCGCGCTGGAGCTTGGAGCCGGGGCCGATCAGCAGCGGGAAACCCGAGCCGGTCATCTTCACGCCGCGCGGCAGGTCGAAGAGGCCGAGCCTCTCGCCCAGCGCGATATGGTCCAGCGGCTGGAAGTCGAAGGCCGGGGCGGCGCCCTCGACCTTGGCGACCCGGTTGGCCGACGCGTCCGGGCCGGTGGGGATCGTCAGGCAGGGCACGTTGGGGATGCGCAGCATCGCGGCCTCAAGCGCCTCCTCCACCTGCCGGATCTCCGCGTCGAGCGCGAGGATGCGGTCGCCGATGGCGCGCACGTCGGCCTGCACGCCGTCGGTATTCTGGCCGGCCTTCTTCAGCGCGCCGATCTCCTTCGAGCGGCTGTTGCGCAGCGTCTTCAGCTCGTCGGTCTGCGTCACGAGCGCGCGGCGCCGGACATCGAGGTCACGGGCCGTCTCAGCCAGCGCGAGGTCGGCGCCGCGGCGGCGCAGGCCTTCGGCGACCTCTTCGAAAGAATCACGGATACGCTTGATATCGAGCATGGCGAACCCTCTGGAGTGTAAAGGCGAACTTGAATGGAACGCCGTTAATCTTACCCGTTTCGCGGGGCGCGCGCAATCGCCGCGTTGCGTCGCCGCGGCTTGACTCGCAAGCGGCCATCTGCCATGCTGGCGGCGTCGCTGTCTGGCGGCGTGGAGGGGGGCGCTATGGAACTCAAGGAACGGGCCGAACCGGCGCTGCGCATCACCGTGATCGGCGCTGGTGTGAACGTCGTCCTGCTGGCCGCCAAGTTCGCCGCAGGCGTCCTCGGCAACAGCCAGGCGATGATCGCGGACGCGGTCCACACCCTTTCGGACTTCACCTCCGATTTCGCCGTGCTGCTCGGTATCCGCTATGCGCGCAGGCCCAAGGACGAGGATCACGCGTACGGCCACGGCAAATACGAGACCCTCGCGGCCGCGTCGGTCGGGCTGATCCTGTTCGCCGTAGGCCTGAGCATCGGCTGGCGGGCGATCCATACGCTTTTCGACGCGCTGAACGGCGAGTTGCCGGAGCGGCCGACGTCGCTCGCCTTCTGGGCCGCGATCGTGTCGATCATCGTCAAGGAGGCGCTCTATCGCAAGACGCTGGTGGTCGGGCGCCGCTGCCAGAACGACGCGGTCATCGCCAACGCCTGGCATCACCGCTCGGACGCGATGTCGTCCGTGGGCACGGCCCTCGGCATCGGGCTGGCGACCTTCCTGGGCGCGCGGTGGACGATTATGGATCCGGTCTCCGCGATCGTGGTCAGCTTCCTGCTGCTGCGGGTCTCCTTCGACATCGTGAAGGAGCAGGTCGGCATCCTCACCGAGCGCTCGCTCTCGGCGGAGATCCACGGGGAGATCGAGGCGCTGGCGGTGAGCTTCCCCGACATCTCCTATCCGCATAACCTGCGCACGCGGTCGGTCGGGCGCACGGTCGTGATCGACCTGCACGTGCGCGTCAATCCCGAGATGCGCGTGGCCGACGCGCACGCGGTGGTCTCGGCGTTCGAGGGTAAGCTGCGCGAGCGGTTCGGCGCCGACACGATCGCGAATGTGCATATCGAGCCGCTCAAGCCGGACCACCGCAACGAAGGGCCGTAAAGGCCGTGCGCGCGACGGCGGGCAGGGGCCGCGCCGCCCGCGCCCTCAGAGGCTCAGGCCGGCGGACGCGAGCAGGTCGGCGGCGGGGCCGGGCCGGCCGAGGTCGGTGAAGGAGCTGACGATCGCGGCGGGGCGGTGCTCCGCGAGGATCGCGGCCGGATACGAGGTGGTCAGGGCGATCACGCGCATGCCGGCCGCATGACCGGCCTGGATGCCGGCGATCGCGTCCTCGAACACCAGGCAGCGCTCGGGGGGCACGCCGAGGCGCGCGGCGGCCTGGAGGTAGATCTCCGGGTCAGGCTTGCTGTTGCGTACCTGCGAGGCGTCGACCACCTGCTGGAAATAAGGGCGGAGGTCCAGCCCGTCGAGCACGAACGACACGTTGTCGGCGGGCGCGGAGGTGGCCACGCCGCAGGGCAGGCCGGCGCGGCGCGCGGCCTCCAGCAGCTCGATCAGGCCGGCCGGGCGGACAAGATGCGGGCCGTAGAGTTCGCGGTAGAGCGCCTCTTTCTCGACGGTGGAGGCGACGACCTCCTCGTGGGTCGGCTCGCGCTCGAACACGAAGCGCATGTAGTCGCGGTTGTTGAAGCCGAGGCGGCGCTTGATGTCGTCGGGGGCGAGTTCGCGTCCGAAGCGCCGGGCGTAGGCCGTCCAGGCCAGCACATGATAGTCCGAGTTGTCGGCGAGCACGCCGTCCATGTCGAAGATAAGGGCTGTCATGCGGCCGGATTGTATCAGGCCCGCGCGCGGCGGGCCACCGTAAAAAGGGCGCTTGCGCGGGCGCGCGGGCCGGGTCAGTCGCGCACGGGGCGTTCGGGCCCGGGTTCCGTTGCCGGGGCGGGCGCGGCCCAGGCGGTGTAGCCGTTGCGCGCCAGCCACTCCGTCGCGGCGACATGCCCGGCGCGGGCGGCCCCCTTGCACAGCTCGGCCGCGCGGCTGTGGCTCAGCGCGACGCCCCGGCCGTACTCGTGGAGCATCGCCAGGTTGTAGAGCGCGTCGGGCAGACCCTGGCCTGCGGCGCGCGCGAACCATTCGGCCGCGCGTTCATGGCTCTGGACCGCCCCCTCGCCGCGCAGGTAGAGCATGCCGAGGTTGTTCTGGGCGGGCGCGTGGCCGCGCTGCGCCGCGCTACGGTAGAGGGTCTCGGCCTGGGCGTAGTCCTTTGCGACGCCCGCGCCGCGGTAGTAGCAGCCGGCCAGGGCGTTGAGGCCGTTGAGGTCGCCCTGCGCGGCGGCCTTCTCATACCAGCGGAAGGCCCGCGCGCCATCCGGCGGCAGCCCGAGGCCCCTTTCATAGGCGTGGCCGATATGGAACTGGGCCGACGGGTGGCGCTGCGCCGCCGCGCGTGCGAGATAGTCGAGCGACTTACGCTCGTCGCGTGCGACGCCCGCGCCGTCGCGACAGAGCAGGGCGAGCCGCACCTGGGACTCGGCATGGCCCTGCTCGGCGGCGCGCTCGAGCCAGACGGCGGCCTGGGCGATGTCGCGCGGCACACCCTGGCCCCGCTCCAGGGCGGCCGCATAGTTGAACGCCCCGTTGGGGTTCCCGGCCTCGGCGGAGCGGCGGTACCAGGCGGCGGCGCGCGCCGGGTCACGCGGCGCGCCGCGACCCTGCTGGCAGAACCACCCCAGGTTATTCATGGCGTTGGAGTGCCCCTTCTCGGCCGCGCGCGAGAAGAGGTGCCACGCCATCTCGTCGTCCTGAGGCACGCCGCGGCCCGCCGCGTAGAGCGCGCCGAGGTTATACTCGCCGTTCATATCGGCCTGCAGCGCGGCCAGCCGGAAGTACTCGGCCGCGCGGTCGTCGTCGTGCGGCACGCCGCGCCCCTCATAATACATCAGGCCCAGCGCGTTCTGCGCCAGGGGCTGGCCGGCCTCGGCGGCGCGCTCGAACCAGCGGCGGGCGTCGTCCGGCGCCTGGCGGTTGAGCTGGCAGTCCGCGCCGACCAGATACTGGGCCAGCGCGTTGCCGTCCTCGGCGTAGCGGCCCATCAGGGCGCGGCCCTCTTTGAGGTAGGCGTCGCGCACGGGCCCGGGCAGGTCGCACAGCGGCTCGTGCCCGGTGTAGAGCGCCAGCAGGAAACGGAAGAAGGGCTGGCCCGCCTCGGCCAGGGCGCGCACCCGGCCAGCGGCCGCGGCGAACTCGGCAGCGCTGCCTGCGGTGCGCGCGTTGACGAACAGCTCGACAGCGGCCTTGGCCTGCTGCGCGGCCGCCGCGCTCCCGACGTCGGGTGCGGCCGAGGCCGCAAGGGCGCACGCCGTCACCGCAAACACCCGCACCATCAGCCTGTCACTCTCGCGCATGGGGACATCTTACACGAAGCGGCGCCGACCGCACAACCCCAGGCCTCACCTGACAGGGGGTCAGACATGTTGTCTTCGTGTGGACGCCACATTTCAACATAACCGTTACGACGACATGCGAATGCGGACATGCGAATACAATCAATTCGTGCTTGCATGGCTTGAAGCCCTGTCTTACCATGCACACATGGTATGGTTTTTCGCGGATGTGTATGTATGGTTCTGTTTAGCGGCTAGCACGGCAGCTTGAGCGCGTTGTCGAACGGGCGCGTTCTGTCTGGAGACAAGTTCTTGGGGGTGCATATGGATGAGGCTTCAGGGGCGACGGTCTGGCAAATCCGGAAAGGCGGACGTCCGAGTCCGGGGACCTTCACGTCAGACCAGATTGCCGCGCTTTATACGCGGGGTGAGCTTTCCGGCACGGATGAGCTTTGGTGCCAGGAAATTAAGGGATGGGCGAAAGCCTGGCAGCTCGAGAGCCGCTTTATGCGACGGCCAGCAGGTGCGCCGCCGCCTTTACCGAATGCGGAACCCGTCAGAATCTCGCTCGATCTCGCGCCCGACACAACCACGGTGCAGCGTCTGGACGCGCCGGTCAGCGGAATCGATGGCGAGATCATCTGCCCGTTCTGTTGGAACCGGTACAATCTGGAGGATTTGAAGTTCGTCGCCGAGCATGAGGACTTAACCGACGACTCCGCCCAGATCGGCGACGATGTGAGGCGGCGGTTCGTGCCGATCCGGTTCACGCCGGACGGCGACGCGATCGACGCCGGCGACACGGTCTGCAAGAAGCGGGCCTGTCCGGTCTGCCATTTCCACATCCCGATGCCCTACTTCGAGATGCCGCCGCTTTTCCTCTCCCTGATCGGCTCGACGCATAGCGGGAAGTCCGTCCTGCTGCCAAGCCTGGTGCGGACGCTCCGTTCGCGGTGCAGGGAGCTGTTCAATATTAAATTCGGCACCTCACGAGAATCTGTGGGTGACAGTTGATTGAAAAAGGCGCATCCGGGTATCCTTCTTGTTTGCAACACAAAGGAGGACGAACAACACCGGATGCGTGTAGAAACGTTACTAAACCACATG
>JAKJGY010000190.1 GCA_022704145.1 Verrucomicrobiota bacterium | reverse complement strand
CGCCCTCCCGCCGCCGCCCCCGCCGCCCCCGCCGCCCCCGGGACAGTCCGTGCTGGAAGTCCCCCCCGCTGAGATCGCCCGCTCGCCGTGGCAGCCGCGCCACGCCTTCAACGAGGACGCCCTCAACGAGCTGGCCGAGTCGATCAAGGCCAACGGCGTCATCCAGCCGCTCGTCTGCCGCAAGAACGCCGAAGGCCGCTTCGAGCTGATCGCCGGCGAGCGCCGCCTGCGCGCCTCGATCGCCGCCGGCATCGCCAAGGTGCCGGTCATCCTCGTGGACGCCGAGGACCGCCGCGCCGCCGAGATGGCGATCATCGAGAACATCCAGCGCGAGGACCTGAACGTCATCGAGGAGGCCGAAGGCTACCGTACCCTCGCCGAGACCTTCAGCCTCACCCAGCAGGACGTCGCCGACCGCGTCGGCAAGGCGCGCGCCAGCATCGCCAACGCCCTGCGCCTGCTCGACCTGCCCGACGAGGTCAAGCAGCTCGTCAGCAGCGGGCTGCTCTCCACCGGCCACGCCAAAGTCCTGCTGGGCCTCGAGGACGTCACCCAACAGACCCTCCTCGGCCGCAAGTGCGTCACCGAAGACCTCACCGTCCGCACCCTCGAGAAGCTGATCCAGCGCCGCCGCGCCGCGGCCGCTGGCGCCGACACGCGCCGCCCCGGCAAGCCGGACCTGCCCGAAAGCTACGTGCGCGACCTCACCGACCGCCTGCACCGCCACTTCGGCACCGCCATCCGCCTCTCGTCAGGCGTCACCCACGCCAACGGCCGCCACACCAAGGGCGTCCTGGAGATCGACTTCTACGACAACGATGACCTTGACCGCGTCCTCGCCCTGCTCGGCGTCACGCTCGACTGAGGCGCCCCGCCTCCTCCGTACGGAAAGGATGCCCCGCATGAGTCGCTGGGGAGGCCTGCTGCTGCTGTTGCTGGCCGGCTGCGACGGCCGCACGCCCGCCGCCGAGCCCGCCGCGCTGCAGCCCGCGGCCCTGCCCGCAGCCTTCACCGCCGCCCAGGCCAGCAACGCGCTCGTCTCCGTCGCCGCCCTCGTCACACACTGCACCCCGCGCGACGCGGGCACCCCCGGCGCGGAGCGCGCCGCCCGCTGGCTCCTCGCCCGGCTGGAGGAACGCGGTCTCGACGCGCGCCTCGACACCTTCACCGACCCCACGCCGCACGGCCCGAAGCCGTTTTTCAACGTGCTCGCGACGATCCCCGGCACGGGTGAGGAGTGGGTGGTGCTGCTCTCGCACTTCGACACGATGAGCGGCATCGGCCCAGGCTTCCAGGGCGCCAACGACAGCGGCTCCTCCACCGGCCTGCTCCTCGAGCTGGCCGCGCACCTGCACGCGACGGGCCCCCTCCCCTTCAACGTCCTCTGCGGCTTTATGGACGGCGAGGAGTGCCGCGTGGCCTACTGCGACCGCGACGGCTTCCACGGCAGCAGACGCCTCGCCCGGCAGCTCAAGGACAAGGGCGCCCGGATCAGGGCCGTCATCCTCATGGATATGGTCGGCGACCGCGACCTCAAGCTCACGGTCCCGCGCAACAGCACCGCCGCGCTGCGCGTGCTGGCGCTCGAGGCCGCCGACGCCACCGGCGACCGCCACCGGATCGGCCTGTACGACGGCCTCATCTACGACGACCACCAGGCCTTCCTCGACCTCGGCTTCCCGGCGGTCAACCTGATCGACTTCGACTACGGCAGCCGCCCCGGCCTCAACGACTACTGGCATACCCCGCAGGACACCCTCGACAAGCTCTCGGCCGAAAGCCTGCTCACCACCGGACGTATCGTGACCGAGATGCTGCGCCGCCTGGCCGCCCCGCCCGGCACTACCGCGCCGTGACCCCCAGCCGCAGATACGGCAGCACCGCCTCGGCGTTCGCGTCATAATTGAACACCGTGTATCCCGGCACGCCCAGCTCGCGCACAATCCCGATCTGCTGCGCCAGACGCACCGCGTCGCGCGGGTCGCGCCAGCACGAAAGGCCGATCCCCGGATACAGCGGCACCCGCCCCGCATACCCCTTCTGCGCCGCGACCACCGTCCTGAACTGCGCGTTGGAGTCGAAGTAGTCCATCGGACACACAAAGTCCAGCCACCCCTCGTCACACCACAGCTTCCAGTCCTGCCCCACACCGTCCCGGTCCACCGGCCAGTTCCGGAAAACCGCCGCCGAAACCTTCACGCCAGGCCTGATCCCGCGCGACCCCTCCGCCACCCGCCGCACGACCGTGTCAATGCTCGCACGCCGGAAGTCGAGCCACCGCTGCCGCACCGCCTCGTCGCGGCGCGTGTCCTCCGGCCACTCCTTGACCGCCCGCCCCAGCGCCGCCTCGAACCGCGCCCGGCAGCCGTCGCAGAAACAGCAGTCGTTCCCCGGATAACGGATGTAGTCGAAGTGGATACCGTCCACCTCGTACGTCCTCACGATCTCCAGCATCGACGCCACCTCGAGTTCCTGGTTCGCCGGATGCGACGGACACAGCCACTCGTCCTTCAGCGCGCCCGAGTACTCTTTCTGCGTGCGCCCCTCGGCGCGCAGGCGCTCCAGAAACGCCTTCGGCGCCTTGCCGCCCGTATTCCAGTTCACCTTCCACACGTGGCACTGCACACCGTACTTCCGACAGGCCGCCAGACACTGCGCGATCTGGTCGCCCTGCTGCGCCAGCCCGCCGTACTCAGGTAACGTCTTCGACGGATAATATGCCACACCCGCCCACAGCATGTTCGGCAGGACCGCATTGAAGCCGCCCTCCTTGAGCAGCCGCACCGACTCGTCCCAGCCCTTGCCGCCCAGCCCGAACGCGCTGTGGCACCAGAAGGCCCGGAACTCCCCCTCGCGCGCCGGCTGCGCGAGGCACCACGCGCGCAGCGCGCGCTCCGCCGCCCGCGCGCTGACCCCCACGCTCTCAGGCCAGCGGCCGTCGCCAAGCAGGCGCCGCGCCTCCCGCCGCCCGCCCTCGGCCGCCTCCAGCGCCTCCCGCACCGCCCGCGCCGGACGCCGCCCGAGCTGGGCGCGCAACGCCTCCAGCCCCGCGCTCCCGGCCACCGCCCCGATCTCCGCATACGCCCGCTCCGCCGCCTGCCGCCACAGGTCGGGCACCAGCTCCCCGACCAACGCGCGCATCAGCGCCGCCCCCTCGCCGCCCGACGCCTGGAACCACACGTGCCCCACAAACCCGCCCGTCGGCGTCACCGTGATGGCAGGCGTCGCCGTGTCCCGCCCCTGGCCGTCCCGCCACACCGCCACCACGCGCGCCCGCGCCTCCCCCGATGCCTCCGCCACCGTCGTGCGCCACGAGGCCTGCGGCGCGAACGCAGGCTGGGCCGCAAGCCCGCCCCCCACACGCGCGAAGCCCTGGAACGGCGCGCCCTCGCAGACCACGCTCCCCGCCGACTTGAGCCCCAGCAGCTCCCCCACGCCCTTGCCCAGCGAATAGCACGCCAGCACCTTGCCGCCCCCCGCCACAAACGGCCGCAGCAGCGCCACCGCCTCAGCAGGCACCGAAGGGTTGTAGGGCAGCACCACCAGCCTCACCCCCTCCAGCAGCTCCGGCGCCAAGTCCGTGTCGGCAAGCTGCGACGACACCACGCCCAGCCGGTCGAGCGTCGCCGAGACCGTCGCCGCATACTCGCCCAGCGAACGCGCCTCACCGCCCGCCCGGGCCGCACAGGAGTCCGCCCGCACCACCAGCACCTCCGGCCGCCCCCCCGTATAACCCAGGTTCGCCAGCGCGCAGACCGTGTCCGCGCCGCCACCCCGCCACCCCGACAGGCGGATCATATCCACCGACCCCCACCCGGCGGGCTGCCCCTCGATCCGCGTGCCGGCCTTGTCGATCTCGACCCGCTCCCACACCCCCGCCCGCTCAGGACAGAACGAGGTGTGATACCACCCGCCGCCGCTGCGGAAGTAGACGCTGAAACCCGCGAACGGCCCGAGGTCGCCACACCAGAAATCAAACCGAATCCCGCGCGCCCGCCTCAGATCCGCCCGCACCGGGATGTCCCAGCTCACCCGCTCATGCCGCGTCCCGGCGAAATTCACCGGCAGACGCACCGCACCGCCCGCCAGATACCCCGCCGCCTCCGTCCCGCCCATCGGCCGCAGCAGCGCCGACGCCGACGCCGCGTCCCGCACCTGCGCCCACTCGGGGAAGACCTCGCCGCCCCCCGGCGGCGCCGGGATCTCCTGCGCCCGCAACACGCCCGCCAACACCACCCAGGCCGCCCATCCCCCGGCCCCGAAACCCCTCTTCCTCATCGCTCGCCTCCCTTCCCCGTTTGCGCCGCCCGCAGCGTGAACACCCGCGCCTCGCCGAACGGCACCGGCCCCGGATAGTCCATCTCCATCCGCACCGACACCGCGACCGGCAGAGCCGGCTGCCGCACCTTCCCCATAAACAGGAACAGGTCAAACTCGCCGAACTCCGCGTCGCCCAGATACGGCACCGCCAGGAAACGCCACTGCCCGTCATGCGGCAGCGGCTGCCAGCCCAGCCTCCGCCCGTCGTCACGGGCTCTGACCGCCAGCGTCACTATGGACCGGTCATAGTCCCCCCGCCACGTCGCCTCCTGCGTGTTGCCCACCGAGGCCCGCGCCCGCACCGGCCGGTTCGTCGCCACCGCGATCACCGCCCCGTCCTCGGCCTCCTGCCACTCGCCCTCCGCGTTCAGGATCTGCAGCCGGTTGAACTCCGCGTCCAGGTACTTGGGCGGGTTGGTGCCGTCGCACGGCACGTTCCCCACCGCCACCACCGGCTTCGCCGCCTGGTCCGTCCCCGTTCCCGCCGTGCGCACCCCCAGCGCCTGGCCCGCCTTCACCGCCGCCCGCCACGCCGCCGCCCCCTCGTGGAACGCCGCCCGGCAGTAGCCGCCCGCGTGCGCGTCGCGGTCGAACGTGAACCACGCGTCCGGCTCCGGCTTCGCGCGCGCCGCCCGGTAGCGCGGCCCGTACTCGCGGATCAGCCGCGCCGCCGGCCGCTCCGCCCCGTCCGGCCCCACCACCCCGAAGTCGCTGTTCTCGTTCACCCGGTACCCGCCGACCCACCACCACGGCACCGTGCCGGCCGCGCCCGCCGCCAGCCCCGTCCGGTAGAAGCGCTCGGAGTAGCGCCCCACCCGCTCCACCGCCGCCGCATCCGGCGCCATCCGCGCCGCGTCCCACACGCTCTGGCCGAACTCGGACCACACCACCGGCTTGCCGCCCGTCGTGAACGCCACGTACCGCGTGAGGAACCCGATCGCGTCCTCGCCCTCGTCCGTGTCGCGGATCGCATACCCCTCCGGACAGATGAAGTCGATGTGCTTGACCGGCCCGCTCAAGGCGAAGTCGTACGGCAGCGTGTTGCCCTGCCTGAAGCTCACCAGGTGGTTCGGGTCGAACTCGCGCAGCCTGCGGTGCGCCCGCCCCCACAGCCGGCTCGTCAGGTTGTCCATGAAGCGCCGGTACGCCGCCATCTGCACCCGCCACGCGCCGTCCTCGCGGAACCACGCGTCCGGCGGCGACACCACCCGCCCCTGCTTGTCGCGCCGCGCCGCCACGCCCCAGTCCCGCTCGGCCCGCTCCACCGACCCGTACCGCTCCTCGATCCACGCGCGCCACTCGCCGTCCCACCGCGCCCGCGCCGCGTCGTCCTTGAACACGTGGTTGCCCGGCTCCCAGATCGTGTCATACGCGAAGACCGTCGCGTTCCCCGCCAGCCGCCCCGCCTCCAGATACGCCTTCAGCCCCTGGTCGTCGAACGCCAGCGGCGACGCCAGCCCCACGTACAGGTTCGCAAAAATCCCGTGCGCCCGGCACCGCGCCAGGAAGTCGAGCAGGTTGCGCTGGTGCGCCAGCGGCGGCGTCTGGATACTCACCAGGTTGATCCCCATCTCCCGCATCTTCGCCAGGTCGCGCTCCACCAGCCCCGGCGCGTAATAGGCGTCCTTCAGCCACCCCGCCCCGTAGTCGTCCGCGTCCATGCCCGACACGTAGAGCGGCCAGAAGTTCATCCCCACCGGATACCACTTCTTCCCCGCCAGCCAGAAGTCGCCGTCCCGCGCCGTGATGAACGCCTCCTTCGGCGCGGGCGCCGGGTCGAGCACCGAAAACCGGTTCGTCACCGCGTCCCCGCCGCCCAGCGTCACCACCGCCACATACTCGCCCGGCTCGCGCGCCGTGAAGCCACCCAGCTCCCGCTCCGCCACCCCCGGCCCGACCCAGCGCCAGACCTGCTCCCCGCCCGCCACCCGGCCGCCGTCGCGCGTGACCTCGTAGCGCAGGGCCGCCTCGCCCGCCCCGCCGAAAGCCCGCGCCCGCGCCCCCAGCCGCACCGCCTCGCCCGGCCAGTACGCCGCACGGTCCGCCCCCGCCTCCTCAAGCAGCGCCCCGCGCGTCAGCCGCTCGGCCGCCTCGGCGATCCGCCCCGCCACCTCCGGCGACGACCAGACCGCCGGCTCAGTGTACCCGAACCCGGCCGCCGCCGTCCCGTCCAGCGGCCAGCGCGTGTGCAGCAGCAGCCACTCGCACGCCCCCGCCCCGCCGGTCGCCTTCGCCCGCGCCCCGGCCAGCTCGACAAAGCGCCACTTGGCCCCGCGCCCCCAACCCTCGCCCAGCGTCCGCGGAATCGCGCACACCGCCGCCCCGCAAACCAGGGGGGGCGAGCGTCCCCGCGAGCCGTCAGCCGACGCGCCGAACGCCCCCGTCGGCCGCACCTCGACGCCGCCCGCCAGCCCGAACACCTTGTAGCGCGGATACACGCACTCGATGCTCCCCTCCGCCTCCCCCGCCTCGCCCTCCGTCCCCGCCAGCGGGTCGCGCGCCGTGCCCACGTCCGCCAGCCACGCCACATGCGCCCCGCCGCCCACCCCCGGCGTGTGCGACGCCGAGAAGCCGACGCTCAGCGTCGCCGCGTTCTCCGGCCGCAGCCGGTCCCCCGCGCCGCCCCGCCCCTTGACGCGCCCGCTGTCCCACGGCCTGAAATCCGCCAGCCGCAGCGCCACCCGCCCCCACTCGGCCGGCAGCGGCGCCGTCGCGATCCAGCGCGACCCGTCCCGCTCGACCACCTCCACCGCGAGCTGCCGCGTCCGCCCGTCACCCTTCGCCCGGAAGGTGAAGAGGCCGTGCCCCTTCCCGAACAGCGCCGGCAGCTCCGGCGAGTGGAACACGTCCCACCCCTGCAGGTCCGGCACCTCCAGCCGCAGGCACGGCGCCCCGCCCTCGCCCTCGCCGACCACGCGCAGCGACGACGCCGACTCGCGGTTGGGCGACGAGCGCTTCCAGCGCTTGAACGCCTCGGCGTCGCTCGTCTCGAACGGCCGGTGCTCGACCGCCGCCTCCCGCAGCAGCCGCGCCTGCCCCTCCCGGTCCAGCCACGCCCCGCCGACCTTAACCAGCCCGCGGTCAAGGAAC
>JAKJGY010000030.1 GCA_022704145.1 Verrucomicrobiota bacterium | reverse complement strand
CCACCACCGCCGAAAAGGCGGCGACAGCCGACTCCGCCTGTGCCGACGACTCGTGCGCCGTACCCGCTTCCAAGTAACCTTGGCTCTGACACGAACTCATAACGCACAACGGGCCAGCCCTCTTTTAAGGGCTGGCCCGCTGCCTTTACACGTTGCCGGTCGATAGGCCGAAATGGTATGATGACTGCGAATCGGAAAGGCATGGATTATGGTTACGCTCGCACAGTCGAACAGCTACTTGAAGGACAGAGAAGCGACCCGGCTCCGGATCGTTGAAAACGTCCGTCAGTCTTCCGCGTTCGAGGGCGTCAAAAGCCGCGTGCGTCAATCGCCCGCGCGTCCGAGTTCGATCGTCTCCGCGAAAAAGACGGCCAAGGCCTCATAGTCTTTCTGATAGCCCCTTTTCACGGCGGACAGATACCGTTTCTTTTCCGCCTCCGACCCGCGCCCCGTAAAGCGATGAACCGGCATGGGATACCCGGCCTGCAGCGCCATAATGTCTGCCACCCAGCGGGCCAGCCGGCCGTTACCCTCGCGGAACGGATGCACAAGCAGCAGCTCGGCGTGAACCTCCGCCATGTCTTGTGCGACCCGCTCAATCGGCCCCGGCCGGCACGGCGTCTTGACCTTGAACGTCTCGCGCTCAATGAACGCCATGTTCTGTTCAACGAGCATGGCAGGCGGCCATGTAAAGCCACCCTTGGACATGTCCACGGTGCGATAACGCCCCGCCCAACTGTAAATGTCTCCCAGCCACTCCCGGTGCATGCGGCAGACCATCTCGGCCGTGATGACGGTATCCGGCCCTATCTGCTCAAGATAGAGTTCCTGCACGCGGACCAGCGCCTCAATCTCGGCATGATCCATGTCCCTCTTGCTCCGGATACCCTTGAGGTTCCGGAGCACAAGCCCGCGAGAGCCGGGCTCATACTCCGCCTCGGGACTGTTTGCCATGATGTAACGCACGCCTTGCATGTCGGTAAGATAGACAGATTCAGTACCGCTTTCAACCGTTCTTTGTGAGCTTGCCCTACCTCGCCTGCGCCGCCTGCGCGTGCGCCGTACCCGCCGCCAAGTGACCGTTCAGGATCGCGCAAAACAATTCGGCGGGCCGACCCGGTTTGGGCTGGCCCGCCGTTCATTATGGACGCGCGGAAGCGCTGCACCAGCACAGCTTCTACAGGCCGAGGAATTCGCGGAGCGCGGCGCGACACCGCCGCATCAGCGCGATGGCCAGCTTAGCGTCCTCGCGGGTCGCGGCTTCGCCCGGATACCGGAAACGCGTCGCGAAGCGGGTCAGGCTCACGAGGCCGTCACGTTCGACGGGCACGCAAAGCGGGTTGAATTGGCACTGCTCGGACAGGCTCGCCAAATCGTGAAGCTTGGGGATCGGCCGACCCTGTTCCTGCAGGACGGCCTTCAGGTATTTCTCGACGCACTGCTGCGCGTGATAGCAGACCGCGCCCGGCGAAGGCTGCTTCCGGACGCGGCTTTCGCGCTCGGAAACGGCGGCGTCCTCCTCGGCCTTCGCGACCCACTCAAGCGTAATTTCGTGGACGCTCATAGAGGGACACTCCGGTCTTAAAGATCGTCACCAGCGCCATGTCATGCGACGCGAGCCGCCGCGAGACCTCCTCGGGCCGCCGGACAAGGATGTCCAAGGGGAACTGGCGCGGGAGCGTGCGGTCGATCTCGATCTCCTGCTCCACGTCGCGCGTCTTGTCGTGGTTCATGACCACCAGCAAATCGACATCGCTGTCCGCCGTGGCCGTCCCCGCCGCCTGGGAACCGAACAAAAGTACACTCTGCGGCTGGAAGCGGTCTACCAGTCGCTCGACATATTGATCGATTGTGGTGCGGTCCAACATGCGTCGTGTCCCTCAAGTCGTCACCATATTACCACACGCGCCGGAGCGCGGCAACCCGGCAACAGCGGAAAGCCTTGTTTGGTCTCGAACTCCCGATACGGCCCCGCGTCTGCCTCTAAAATCAGAGTTTCCTTTGTGAATATTCAATATGCCAAGTCAGAACCTCTTTAATATCGTTGTCCAAATCGCCAGGTGATGGCAATTGCCCCGGCACTTCATTCGATTGACTGTGTTCATAGCATGAATACTTCGTCATCATTTTATCGATCAAATCACAGTCTGCCGTTTTGATTTTAGCCAAACTGTGAATCTTTCCCATCGTGTTTATCTCTCTCCTGTGACGCTGCACAACATCCGCGAGCAAAACAGTTTCTACTATCCGCTCAAGTACTATCCTAAAATCACCACAAATTGCCTTTGCCAATATCTCATAATCATCACTTCCGATAGCATAACATGTCTTCAGTGCGTTTAATCGTGCGTCTTTCAAGGTGTTGAGCGCTTCTTTTGTCCCTTTCCCAAAAAAAGGAACTTCTGCCGGCTCCCCCGTTCCCCAAGGCTTACTGCTTATATAAATCGTCTTTAAAGAACCACCTGACTTTTCCATTGCCTTGGTCAATATGCTTAGGAAACTCAATCTATGTGTAAATACAATGACCTGACGTTCGGCACTTAATTCCACCAATCGCGCAATCGTACGTTCCTCAAAATCTTGGTCTAGCGACGAAATTGGATCGTCAAATACGAAAGGAACATTGCCGCCTTGTCCCGCAACATCTGCCAAAATTGCTGCCAATGAAACAATGCGTTTTTCTCCATCGCTCAAAATATCAATTGGATTCGTATAAGGTGACTTTGCATTTCGCAATTGAATACGATATTTGCCTCGGCCTTTGACATTTCGTGACTTCACCAATTCGACAGTTATCCCCTCCGCCCCCAAATGTTGAAGCTCGCGATTGAAACGCTTGATGTAACTTTCTGTAATGAGCATTTCCGATGCGGATCCCGCCTCTGTGGTGAGTGCTCGCGTATTCGCATCTTTCTTCCAAGGCTCGTATTTCTGGAAGTCCTTTAAGCGTTTAACTTCGGTCAACACAGCATCTTTCTGCTGAGCAACCCATTGTTTCGCTTCCAATTCGAACATTTCTACCTGCGCTTTAGTCCTGTCGAATACTTTTGCATCCGCCTCAAACTGTTTTGCCTTGGATTCGGCTATTGTAATCAACTCTGACAGTTTCGTTAGAACAGCACAAACGGAAGGAATGGTATTTTCTTCCGCCGTCGGTATTGCCTTTCCCTGTATCTTTGCAACAAGCGCATTGATCTTGTCAATGAACGTCCAGATTTCATTACCCAGTGCCTCATCCAGTTCCGCAGCTTGAAACCTTGTTCGAACTTCAGATTCTTCAACAATCTTTGGTAATTTTTGTATCGTATCGTCAAATGCAGCCTCTGCCACTTTTGCATCTGATTCGAGAGACCCTTTGATGAATGTCTCAAAACTCAGTAAACGTTCCTTGGCGACAGCATCAAGTTCCTGATGGCACAATACACACCGCGCTTGGCTACCTGTGTGAGGAAAAGACTCGTCCTGATACGCACATTGTGTCGAGTATTCGCGAGCCGCCTCCCACAACGCTTTCCAGGTGTTATGTCCAACGCCTTCCAGTTTCGACTCGATTCCAAGTGCCTTGGCACCTTCAAGCGAAATTTGCCTCTTCTGCGTTGCGTCTTTCAACAACTTACGCAGATTTTCCAAGGATTCTCCCGTAGTTACAGACAATCGATTTTCAATACTGGTTTTGATGCTCTCTATCTGAGTCTTAACCTCACGCCTTTTTTTTGCAGTTACGGCAGGGTCAGCGACATTCAATCTTTCGCCTAAGTCCTTCAGCTTTGTTGCACTATCCACACTAAATTCTGTCATCATATCAATTTCGGACTGCTTCATATTATGCAACAATCCTGCATATTGTCCCGCAACTCTGGTTGACTGATACTTGGATGGTATAGTTGGCAATTTTGATACTAATTTACTTTGTTCCGCATTAAGAAAGGCAAATACCCTTTCACAGACGTCAACCAGTGCTGTAAAAAGATGCATTTCGCTCGGCGTGTAGGACGCTTCATTTTCTTGAGTCAAATAGAACTTGTCTACAGCACCGTCAAAAATGTCGACGGATGATAAATCGGGAATGCTCCTGCCTTTAGCATCCCATTGTTGCATCCGCTCGGTACCGTTAACTGAATACTTTATTGCACATGATTGTTCATGTGGAGGATTATCGTAGACATTATGTTTCAACGGATTGGTCGTTTTTCCACAACATTTTTTAAGAATTCTAGCGTACCCGGACTTTCCAGAACCATTACGACCATAGACCAAGACAAGATTGTCAGAGCCAAAATCCAACGGTTTTCGAGGATGAAGCACGTCTATGCCTTTAACATCTGATAGCGAGATGAGGCGAACAGTATTAGATGTTGCAACACTAGTTCCCAAGCCTGATAAATCAGGCGAAATCTGTTTTTCACCTTTAATTATTTTCACCAAGTCGGAAATGTCGTTCTCGTCAACCGTGTTATTCTTTTGTAACCTGATTGCAGCCTCTCGCATCCAGACGGGCTGCTTATTTAGCCATTGTTTTATGTCGTATTTCATTTCACAGCCCCAGCTTCGGCAATGCCTTAACGATCTTCATGGTTTCCAGACTTAAGCCGACGATGCGCTTGAGGAGGTCGATGATGTAGCGCGGCTGGCTGTGCTCGTCGCACCAGAGGTTGGGGTCGTTGACGATGCCGCTCTCCTTGTGCGTCGTCACCTGGTACCGCTCCATGATCCACTCGATGGCGGATTTGCCGTTGACCACGTACTCGTAGGCCTCAAGCGGGATGTTCCAGACCGTCACCTCGTCGTTGTAGACGATGGCGGTCTTGTTCTCGTCCTTGCCCTCTTTGGCGAAGCGCATCTTCGTCACGCGGTAGGAGGGCTTGGCCTTGGGGCTGTCTTCTTTTAGCTCCTTCCACGGCGGCAGTTTCTCATAGTTCAAATGCAGCTCCGCCAGTTTCTCGCCGGCCTTGCTGAACGCCCAGAACAGCTTGGGTTCTTCGGGCAGCGGCAGGCGCGGCAGAGTCTTCTTCAGGTTCACCGCGTACTTCGCGCGGTATTCCTCGCTGTGCAGCACGCCGTACACGTAATAGAATATGTCCTTCTTGGTGACCTTCGAGCCGCACAGTTCCTTGACCCGCTCCAGAATGAAGTCGCTGATGCCGTCCCGGCGGGTATACTCCTCGTCCGTGTCGAACAGGCTCAGCTGCCCGGTCTCTTCGCGTTTCTCGTAGTAAAAGAGCGGGAAACATTGGGAGTCACCAATGAAGTGAAAATCGGGAGCGGAATCTGCGATCAGAGCGGTATAATCGGCCGCACCACCCGCGCCCGGCAGACAGATGACAAGATTCTCTTGCGCGGGCGTTGGAAAGAAGTGCTGTGCGGAACCTACGACCTCCACAAAATCCCGGATGCTGTAAACGTTTTGCTTGCAGAACGGGCGGTACGCGACGATGCGCGACTGCTTCGGCTCGAATGAGTAAATCCGGTTGCGGTCGGTATCCTCGCGCAATCCGCGTGTCCATGTGATGCGGGTGGCGTCATACGCGCCGATGTCATACAGCGACTTCGCGCTCGTCTCTGCTCTCGCCTCGGCCAGACTCAACCGCTGGTCGTTATAGTAGTCGATCATGCGGGACATCGTCTGATCGAGTTGCGCTTTGGAGAACTGATAGACCCATGCGTCGCGATTGGTCTTCAAACCACCGCCGAAGGCGGTAAACACGCTCTGTGCATGCGCATCAAACTTCCGCTCCGGTGCGAGCGGGATGAGTTCCTCGTAACCTTCATCGCGGTGGTTGATCCAGTCGCCGTGCTTGTTGGGCTGGAGGACGGTGAAGGCCCCGGCCTTGAGCATCGCGCCGACGGAACCGAAGGCCTTGATGCGGGCGAGCTTCTGCTCGCGTGTCAGGTAGTCGCCGATGTCGTGGTAGTAGATGGTGGCTTGGTCGTTCATGGTTGGCCTCCGGGGAGCAGGCGGCTGCCGCGGGCGAGCATGTCGGCCAGTTCTTGCTCGGTCGGCAGGACGGTGCGATATTTCGAGGCGAAAAGCTGGCGGCTGCCTTTCAGGACGGAATAGCGGGCGAGGGTCTCGTCCTTGTCCGCGCACAGGATGACGCCGATGGTAGGGTTGTCGTCGGCGTTGCGCTTCAGTTCATCGAACAGGCGGACGTACATGTCCATCTGGCCGATGTCCTGATGGGTCAGCTTCGCGGTCTTGAGGTCGATGACCACGAAGCACTTGAGGAGGTAGTTGTAGAAGACGAGGTCGATGTAGAAATGCGAGGTCTCGGTGCTGATGCGCATCTGCCGGGCCACAAAGGAGAAGCCCTTGCCGAGTTCAAGCAGGAAGCCCTGCATGTTGGAGATCAGCGTCGCCTCCAGAAGGCTCTCCTTGCCGGAGAGGTCTTCCGGCAGGTTCAGGAACTCCAGGACGTACGGGTCTTTGATGAAGTCGCCCGCGTTCGGCGACTCCCGCTCCGGCGGCTGCGCAGACACAGCCTCCGGTTTTCTCGCGGAGAGGAGGCGCCGGTAGTAGCCGCTCCGGATGTTGCGCTCCAACACGCGGGAAGACCAGTTCTGTTCTCCGGTTTCGCGCAGGTAGTAGGCGCGTTCGGCAGGGTCGTCAAGCCGCATGATGAGCCGCACATGGGTCCAGGCCAAATTACCTACGCAGTGCGTAGAGAATTGGGCGAAGTCGGGGTAGGTCTGGTAGAACTGTTTGAAATTCCAGAGGTTCGCGACGGAGAAGCCCTTGCCGAAGGAATCGCCCAGATGGCGGGAAAGCTGGACAATCAGTTGCTCGCCGTAGTCCGCGCGATCCTTGCCCTTCTGCTCTTGTTCGACGATGCGCCGGCCGACCTGCCAGTACGTCTCGATCATGGCTGAATGGACGGCGCGATAAGCGTTTGAACGGGCCTGGCTGAGGAGCGCCGAGACCTCTTTGAAAAAGTGGGCGTCGTCGGTTATGCGGACGGGTGTATTCATACCTTCGCCCCCTTCTTCACCAGGATCGTGATGGCGATCGGCGTGCGGCTGCCGAGCCCGAAAATTCCGCCGCCCTCGCGCTGGCGAAGTTCGCCGCTCGTGCGACAGTTGCCACGCAGGTTGAAGATGTAGATGGCGGAAAACTCCTTCTGGATGGTCTTGCGGAAACCGACCATGGCATTGCCGTCGAGCCAAGCGCCATTGGAGACAAAAGCGACAATGCCGCCTTGCGGATCGAGTCGGTCGGAGGCCCAGCGGAAGGCCTTGATGTAGGAGTCGTAAAGGGAGCGGACGAGCGTGGCGTCGCTTGCGGCGACGTATGTGGCCTCGATGCGCTTCTCGAGGTTCGGGTAGCTCTGGTTCTGGGCGTTGTCGTTGGCGGACTTCTGGCCGACGGAATAAGGCGGATTGCCGATGATGATGCGCAAGGGCGCTTTGCGCTGGGCGCGCACGCGCTTGGAGTTGTCCACGAAGCCGTCGTTGAGGTCGAGGGTGCCCTCGCCCTCGCCGAGCTGGAAGGTGTCGGTGAGGCAGACGCCTTCAAACGGCTTGTAGGGCTTGTCAGGCGTGCGCTCGTGATAGGCGTTCTCGATGTTGATGGAGGCGATGTAATAGGCCAGCAGGACGATTTCGTTGGCGTGGAGTTCGCGGGCGTATTTGCGTTCGAGCGCCTTGTCGCTGATCAGCCCGGACTGCAGGAGGCGGGTCATGAAGGTGCCCGTGCCGGTGAAGGGGTCGAGGATGTGAATATTCTCGTCCGACAGGGAGCGGTTGAATTCGGCCTTGAGCACGTCGGCCACGGAGCGCAGCATGAAGTCGACCACTTCGACGGGCGTGTAGACGATGCCGAGTTTCTCGACGACCTTGGGGAAGGCGGTCTTGAAGAACTTGTCGTACAGTTCCACGATGATCTTCTGCTTGGCCTCGCCGTTGTCGACGCCCTTGGTGCGCATCTTGACGGACTCGTAGAACTCGTGCAGGATGGCGCGGTCTTTTTCGAGGGTGAGCGCGTCGAGCTTGTCCAGCATCGACTGCATGGCCTTGGACACGGGGTTGTTCTCGACGAACTTGTAGTTTTCGAAGAGGGCGTCGAAGACGGGTTTGGTGATCAGGTGCTGGGCCAGCATCTGAATGGCCTCGTCCTGCGTGATGGACGGGTTGATGTTCTGGTGCAGCCCCTTGAGGAACGTGTCGAAGGCCTTTTTCTGCGGGCCGCCCTGCGCGATAAAGGCGGAAATCTGGGCGATGTGGCGCTCGGCGATCTTGGCGACGTCCCGCGCCCACTGCTCCCAGTAGCGTTTGTTGCCGACCTTCTCGACCATCTTGGCGAAAATGACGTGGCACAGGGCGCCGAGGTCGGCGAAGTTCTTCTTCTGGACTTCGCCCTCGAAGCGGGTGCGGTCCTCGTCGTCCCAGGACTGGCCGTCGGAGGAGCCGCCCCGGCTGTCGATGACCGTCACCTGGGAGGGAAGCCGCTTGTTGAGGTTGATCTTGTTGATGAGCGCGTCGAAGCGGTCGTCATGGGCGCGGAGCGCGTTCAGGACCGTCCAGACGACCCTGAAGCGGTCGTTGTCGTCCAGCGCGTCCTCGGGCGCGGTGCCGGCGGGGATCAGCACGGGGATGATGATGTAGCCGTACTTCTTGCCGTGGGAGGTGCGCATGACGCGGCCGACGGACTGGACCACGTCCACCTGCGAGTTGCGGGGGGAGAGGAAGAGCACGGCGTCGAGGGACGGCACGTCCACGCCTTCGGAGAGGCAGCGCACGTTGTTGAGGACGCGGCACTCGCGGCCGTTCTTGGGGGCGGATTTGAGCCAGGACAGCTTCTCCTCGCGGATCAGCGCGGACATGGTGCCGTCCACGTGGTCGGCGGCGACATCGACCAGGGCTTTCTGCTCTTCGGGCGTGAGCTGCTCGTAAAAGACCTCCTTGCAGGCGTTGAAGGAGGCGGCGAGGGCTTTGGAGGTCTTGATGCTCTGGCAGAAGGCGACGGCCCGGCGCATGGGCTCGGGGTCGATCTCCTTGAGCATGGCGGCGTCCTGGACAACGGAAGCTTTGGACAGGGCGTTGATGCAGCCCGCGAGCTTCATAACCTCGTCGGTGGGGATCTCCTTTGCGTCGCCCGCCTGGGCGAGCGCCTTCTGGAACGCCTTGGGGATGCTCTCCTCGTGGACGGTGAGGATCAGGACCTTGTAGTCGGACAGCAGGTGGTGCTCGACCGCCTTGCCGAAACCGATGCGGTAGAACTCCTGGCCGAAATAGTCCGTGTTGTCCATCGAGCACAACTCGGCGTCGATCTCCTTGGCCTTGGCCTTGACGCCTTCGCCGTAGATGCGCGGCGTGGCGGTCATGTAGAGGCGCTTGGCGGCCTGCAGGAAGGCGTTGTCGTGGACTTTGACGAAGGCGGACTCTTCGTCATCGGCGAACGTCACGCCGGTGGTGCGGTGCGCCTCGTCGCAGATGATGAGGTCGAAAGGCCGGGCGTACTTCTTCTGCGCCTTGGAAATGACGTCGATGGACTGGTAGGTGGAGAAGACCACCGTGAGACCGGACTTTTTCTTGTCCAGCTCGTGTTCGCGGAGCTGGCAGAGCAGGCTGTTGACGTTGGTGGAGGCGGGCAGGGCCAGATCCACGATGGAGTCCGCGCTGTCGTCGGAACCCTTCGCCTTGCTGACGCCCTCGTCCGAGCAGACGCAGATGGCCTTGAGCGGCTGCGTCGCCTGGGCCGACCACTCCCGCAGGGTCTGCCCCAGAAGGGAGATGGACGGGACGAGGAAAAGGACGAAGCCTTTGCCGCCGGTCTCCTGTTCCGCCAGGCGAAGCGACGCGAAGGTCTTGCCGGTGCCGCAGGCCATGATCATTTTGCCGCGGTCATGGTCCCCGTAGTGCTTCTTGGCGGCGTCCAAGGCGGCCTGCTGGTGCGGCTTGATCTTGTGGCAGGCCAGGCGGGACTTCGCCCCGATGGTGTCGGCGGCGAGCAAGTCCCAATCGACCGGTGCGTTGATCAGGTCCGTCAGGCTGATACGGGAAACGGGCGGATCTTGGTGCAGCAGCACCTGGTTGGCCTCGACGCTCCACTTGTTGGTCGTCGCGATCCACAGGCGGTGCGTGAACCGCGTCTTGCGGAGGTCGTCATCTTGAAACTGCTTGCTCGACGTTGACAGGAAGCTGTCCACGCCATTCTTGTCGATGTATGTATCCTCCGCGAAGCACTTGCATTGGATAGCCCAATACTCGCCCGCCGTCGTTTGAGCGACCAGGTCGATGCCCGTGTCCTTACCGCTGAAATCCTTCCGTAAGGGGAAGTCCGACCACAGCCAGACCGTTTTCAAGGTCGTGGCGTACAGCGGGTCGGTCAGCAGGTAGGCCCGCATAAGACGTTCGAAGCGGGCGCCCTTGTCCCTCTCCGTGAAAGCCTTTTTGCGAATGTCCGATAGGATCTCTACGAAAGTCATATGCGTCTTCTTTCAATCACACGAAAATAGTCTCGGGCAGAGTGTTCGCCAGCAGCGACGTGTTCTGAATACCTGATAGCTGAAAAGTACCAAACTTCCACGGCAACGTCACTGCCAAACGCAACGGGTTGGTGACCGGGGGGGGGTATCCCGACTCAGGCGGCAGGGGGCCGAAAACGGCCTGTCTCCCGACCGCCATCGCGTGCTATTCTGAATGTTATGCACGTGCCGTCTCTTGCATACGCACTCCTTTTCGCCGCCCTCCTATCGGGCTGCCAGCCTCACACGGGCGCCCCTTTCAGGCAGGGGACGCCTGACCCGCATGTCACGCGTTGCCCCGCTGAGACGGAGGCGGTCAGGCGCGGGCTTGACCAGCTCCGCGCCTGCCAGCTCCCGGACGGCGCGTTCACCATGGCCCCTCCGCAAGCAGACCCCCAGTCGCGGATCTGGATCGCGCCCTACTTCGGCCAGTTCGCTGCGCTGGCCCTGCTGGCCGGTCCTGCGCGCCAGCCCGACACGCAAGACCTCCTGCGCGTGCGCCGCTGGCTGGACTGGTGTGTCGCGCACCAGTCCGCCGACGGCATCTGGCATGACTATGCCGGCACGGCCTCGGCGTATACGGATACAGGCCGGGTCGACGCCTGGGACAGCTCGGCCGCGCTCTTCCTTGTCGTGGCCGAGCGCTTCCGCCATGCCGGAGGTGAGGTGACGCCCTCCGACCTTATGGCCGCCCGGCGCTCCCTCGCCTGTCTCAACGCGCTCGCTGATGCGGACGGGCTGACCTGGGCGAAGCCGGACTACCGGGTCAAGTTCCTGATGGACAACATTGAGGTGCAGGCGGGGCTGCGTGCGGCAAACCGGCTGTTCGGCGACTCAGCCGAAGGGGTGCAGGCCCGTGAGTCGGCCGCACGCCTCACCACTCAGCTCGCGTCGTTCTGGCGCGCCGCCGACGGCTGTTATGCGTATGCGTTACAGGCTGACGGCCGCTTCGCGGGCGGCCTCCTGCAGCCCTACCCGCATGGCCTCGCGCAGCTCTACGCCCTGTCTTTTGTCGCGCCGCGTGCCGACGTCTGGACCGCCACCTGCCGCGCGTTCCAGCCTGAAACCGGGCCTTCTGCCGCCTGCGGCACCGCGTGGTGGGCCTGCGCCGCCACGCGGTTCGGCGCGGAAGAGGCGCGCGTCTGGCGCGGCCGTGTCGCGACGGAAGCGCTCGCCTTCGACCCCTCCCGGGTCTACCTGCACCGCTACGCCCTCTCCGTCCTTGCGCTGCTTGAGGGCGCCAACTGGCTCGTACCGGCGCGCTGACCCACAGGGCAGGGCGCATTCGTCCTGCCGCGTTACCGCGCGCAAGCCGTTTGGAGTTGAATTTTCCGCGTTCGCCCCGTAATCTGTTTTCCGCTTTAACAATGAAAGGTACTGGCCCCTTATGAAAACCCTCGCCCCCCTCTCTCTCGCGGGACTGTTGTTCGCAAGCGCAGGCTGCTCGCACCTCTCCTCCCCGAGCACCGGCTGCCCCCGCTCGGCCTGCGACCGCACGGACGCCGCCTGCGGCGTGCAGCCCTGCGCCGCCGCACGGTGCGCCGCTTCCGTCCATCCGGACTCGCGCAACTGGCGCTCGCTGTTCAACCTGGACCTCTCCAACGCGGTCTATAGCAAGGGCGTCTGGTTTATCGACGGCCAGGCCAACCTCACCGCCAACAAGGACGAGGCGATCTGGAGCGACCGCGACTATTCCAACTTCGTGCTGGACCTCGAGTACCAGTGCGACCCCGGCGCCAACAGCGGCGTGCTCATCTACTGCAACGACCTGGCGAACTGGATCCCCAACGCGGTCGAGGTCCAGATCCTCGATGATAACAACCCGCGCTGGGCCAAGGAGTCGCCCCACGCCCGTAACGGCGGCCTGTACGGCCACCTGCCGCCCAAGGTGAACAACGGCAAGCCGGCCGGCGAGTGGAACCGCATGACCGTCACCGCGCGGGGCCAGCGCGTGACGGTCGCCGTCAACGGCGAGCTCACCGTCGACACGGATCTCTCGCAATGGACGTCGGCCAAGAAAAACCCCGACGGGAGCGACATCCCGCCCTGGCTCAGCCGCCCGTGGGCCGAGCTTCCGACGCAAGGGCGCATCGGCCTGCAAGGCAAGCACGGCAACGCCGCGATCTATTTCCGCAACGTCCGCATTCAGGAGCTGAAGTGAGCGCGGCAGCCTGTCGCCCGAATTCGGACGGCAGGCTGTCCCGAGTCACGGCACAGCCGGCCCGACCGCGCGGATCTCGATCCTGTCCACCCCCTGCATATAGCTGTCGGGCTTGGCCTTGGGGTTCGCGCCGGTCAGCTTGAGGGTCAGCACGTTCTCGCCCGCTTTCAGCTCGACGGCGCCCACTTCTGACACATGCGTCTCGACCTTCTCGGCATAGGCGTCGTAGCCGCTGATCAGCGTACTGCCGTTCAGCCCGATCTCGGCGACACCATAGTCGTTGGCGTGTGTCAGCGCCAGCGTCAGCGCGTAGCGTCCCGCCTCGGCCACTCCGAACGTGAGGCGCAGCGTATCACCCGGCTTCGCCCCCGTCCACCAAAGCTGCTTGCCGCCGCTCCAGCCCGCCTCGGCGTGCCCGGACTGCGCCGTGGTCTGGCCGCGGCTCACCTCCGCCTCCAGCTCCTCGCCCTCGATGACGCCCGCGCCATACACCTTGAGCGGCATCACGTCGCGCCGCGACCGCGCGACCGGCCGCGCGGCGAGCGCAGGCTCCGGGCCGCGGTTCGCACGGCCCCCGGGCTTCATGTACCAGCAGGTCACCGGCGCGTAGTTCACGGCCGTTTCCGCCCAGTGCCACATCTCCATGTCGAACTGGAGCCGTTTGCGGAACGGGAGCGCGTCCAAGGCGCGATGCCGGATATTCACGACCGGGCCGGGGGCGCATGCGCCCGCCCCTTCCGGCTGCACCAGGAAGGGATGCTCGAACGCGTTGCCGTTGCTCCAGGCGTACCCGTAGTAATCCTCTGAGCCCGTGCCGATATGGGTCGGGGAGGGCGCTCCGTCGACCCAGATCTTCTCGTCGCCCTCGCCCCACCACGCCCGCGCCGTGTTGAAGAGCGTGACGCCGGTGCCGACCAGCACGCCCTCGCCTTCCAGCGTCACGTAGTTGACGTCGTAATGGCCCTCTGCCCCCTTGCGTGTGGGGGCGCGGTTCAGCTCGGTCCAGCCCGCCCCGAAAAGCATGCTGCGCGCGTCCCACGTCCAGGGCGCGGTGACCAGCGCGCCCTGCGTGACCGTCACCGGCTGGGCTCCCAGATTGTGCAGCGCCAGCTCGCAGCTCCGCGAGAACGGCATCACCCACGCCGACTCCATCAGGCCGCCGCCCGAGACCTGCGTGTACCACCCGCGATAGGGCGCGGCCGTAGGGCTGGCGCCGAAGAAGTCGCCCGCCGGAACCCAGACCGTCCGCTCGCCGTCAAACCGCATCTCCAGCACCGTCGAGCGGAGCGCCTGCGCGTCGCGCCCGCCGTTCAGCGAGAAGGCGAGCAGCCGCACGGCGCGCGCCCCGTTGACGCGCCGCGTGAGCGCCTGTCCGGGGAGGATCGTCCCCTCGAACGCCTCGGTCTCGGCCGCCAGCCCCGCCAGCCCCAGCCCGCAGCCCGCGAGCGTGCGCCGCAGCTCCGAGACCGCCACGGCGTCGCGCCGCAGCGCCGCACGCGAGAAGCTTTCTACCGCCGTGTGCGCCACATAGGTCCGGCACTCGACGTTGTAGTAGAAGTTCTCGCCCCGCGACAGCGTGTCGCTCTCATACGTGATCACGCAGCGCGCCGCGTACGGGATCGGCAGATAGAGGTTATGGCCGCGCTTCAGGTAGTCCGTCTTGACGGAGACCGACGCGGCGAGCGGCTCGCCGCAAAGCAGCCCGCCGCTCAGCACATCGAGCACGCGCCCCTCGATCTCGGGTGTGTCGCGACCGTCGAGGTAGACGCGCAACAGGCCCGACCCGTCCGTCTTCGCGACCGTCACCCAGAAGCGCACGACCGCGCCCGGCCCCGTCGCGTCGAGCAGCACGCACTCGCGCCGTAGGCCGTTGGTCTCGACGCGTATGAAATGGCTGCGGTCGTCGTTCGCATACCAGCCGGGCTGGCCCGGCGCGACCGAGGCACGGTCGTGACTGCTGAACTGGCGTACCGTGTAGGCCGGCTCAGGATAGCGCGCCAGCGTGTCGCGCGCCGTCATCTCGCGCAGCAGCGACAGCATCGAGACCGCCTCTCCGCCCTCGGCCGCGCACCCTGCCATCAGGCATGCCGCCACAATCCGACAGACCCTGCTCGCCATCGCCCACCTCCTTGTTGTACACCATCAGCGTAACCCGTCGCGCCGCCGCACGTCCAGCGGTTTCAGCCCCGCCCGCAGCCCTTCCGGCGAGGCAGCGCCGCCTCCTGTCCTTATTCGAAGCCGCGTTCCTAGGTCTCAAGGCCTTCCCTGCGTCGGCCGTACATGCTACACTTTCGGAATGAACGTCCCTATGCGCGCGCTAGTCATCCTGTCCCTCCTGTTCCCCGTGCGACTCCTGGCGGCAACGCCGCCGCCCGAGGGGGGCGTGCTCGCCATCGCGCCGCAGGCCATCGCCACGCTGAGGCCGGTCTCGACCTCCCGCTACGGCACGCTGACGCGCGTCCCGGCCGAAGGGCAGCCCTTCACGGAGGCGCTGCGCTGCGAGGTCACCACGCGCCCCGAACGTTCCTGGGACCTCCAGTTCCAGTTCCGGACGACACGCCGGATCGAAAGGGGCGAGGTCCTTTGGCTGCGGTTCTTCGCCCGTACCCTCAAGGCCCAAGGCGAGACCGGCGAGGGGCGCGTCTGCGCCCTCTTCGAGAAGGCCGGGCCGCCCCACGGCAAGTCGCTGAGCCGCGATCTCGACCTCGGCCGGGAGTGGGCGGCCTACTACCTGCCGTTCAAAGCCCTGGAGACCTATGAGGCGGGCGAGGCCAGCGCGGGCTTCCACCTCGGCACACAGCTCCAGACGGTTGAGATCGGGGGACTCGAGCTGTACGCCTTCGGCAAAGACTACGACCTCAACCGCCTGCCGCGCACGCGCGCCACTTACCTCGGCCAGGCGCCTGACGCGCCCTGGCGCGCGGCCGCGGCCGCGCGGATCGAGCGCCACCGTAAGGCCGAGCTGTCGGTGCGCGTCACCGACGCCGACGGCCGCCCCGTGCCGGGCGCCCTGGTCCACGTGCGCATGCGCCGCCACGCTTTCGGCTGGGGCTCGGCCGTGACGGTCCGGAACCTCCTGCGCCAGGACGCCGACGGCGAGCGGTATCGCGACGTGATCGCGCAGAACTACACCCGTGTCGTGTTCGAGAACGACCTCAAGTGGTACAGTTGGGAGAAACCGGCGGGGCGCGCGCCGCTGCTGCAGGCCTGCGACTGGCTGCAGGCGCGCGAGATCGAGATCCGCGGCCACTGCCTCATCTGGCCCTCGTGGAAAAACACCCCGCGCGACCTGCAGTCGCTGAAAGACCGCCCCGATGCCCTGCGGCAGCGGATTAACGACCATATCGCCGAGGAGGTCACCGCGATGCGGGGGCGGCTGGTCGACTGGGATGTCGTGAACGAGCCCTACAGCAACCACGACGTGATGGACGTCCTGGGCCATGACGAACTGGTCGCCTGGTTCCGCCTCGCGCGCCGCCACGATCCGGACGTGCGGCTCACACTCAACGACTACGCGATCCTCTCCGCAGGCGGCACCGACTTCAGCCATCAGGCGCACTTCGAGAAGACCCTGCGCTTTCTTAAGGACAGCGGCGCGCCGATCACCGGGCTCGGCATGCAGGCGCACTTCGGCAGCACGCCCACCCCGCCGGAACGGATGCTCGCGATCCTCGACCGCTTCGCGGCGCTGGGGCTGGACATCTCCATCACCGAGCACGACATCGACACCGACGACGAACAGCTCCAGGCCGACTTCACGCGGGACTTCCTCACGACCGTCTTCAGCCATCCGTCCGTGATCGCGATCCTGACCTGGGGCTTCTGGGAAGGTTCGCACTGGCGCCCCAACGGCGCCTACTACCGCCGGGACTGGTCGCTCAAGCCCGCAGGCCAGGCCTGGCTCGACCTCGTGCGCCGGGACTGGTGGACGGACGTCCGGCTGGAGACCGGCCCCGACGGCGTCGCGCGCGCCCGGGGCTTCCTGGGCGACTACACGCTGTCGGCCTCGTACGCGGGCGCGCAGCAGGAGGCGCCCGCCAAGCTGACGCGCGCAGGCGCAACGGTCACCCTGGCCCTCCCGAAGCGCTAGCCCTGGCAGCCGCGTCGCCGGAGTGTCGCCAAGGCCAGCCGTGCAAGGGAGACCCGCCGGCCGCCGGCGCATGTTTTCCGTTTCCGTCCGGCTGTCGGATTTCGTATAGTGGCACTTTTGCGGCGGACGGGGACGCGGCCGTTCCCTGACCGCCAGCGTTACGGAGAACAGAGACGTTATGCAGATCAAGATCCTGCCCGCCCTGCGCGGGCTGCTGACGAAAGACCGTGTGCTCCCTCGACTGGTGCGCGTCGAGCCTGACGGCACAGAGCCGATCCTCTCCCTGCCTCCCGGCTGCGGCGACGTGGTGTGCGAGCTGCGACGGCAGCTTCCGGCGGGTGCTTCGCGCGTGACCGTTGACGGGCTGGGCACATATGCCGCCGTATTCGGCAGCGCCGCCGGGCGCGCCGCAGGTAAAGTCGCGCTCGTCACCGGGGCGGCGCAAGGCTTCGGCTATGAGATCGCAGCCGACCTCGCCGCACAGGGCGCGTGGGTCGCGCTGGCGGACATCAACGCCGAAGGCGTGAGCCGTGCCGCCGCGCGCGTGAACGCCGACTGCGGGCGCGAGGCCGCGATCGGCGTGGCGGTGAATGTCGCCGAGGTCGAGTCGCTCCAGGCGGCTGTGGCGCAGGTTGTCGCGACCTTCGGCGGCCTCGACCTGCTCGTGGCCAACGCCGGGGTGCTGCGGGCGGGCAGCGTCAAGGAGCTTACGGTACGTGACCTCGATTTCGTCACCAGCGTCAACTACAAGGGATATTTCCTCTCGGTCCAGGCGGTCGCCCCGATTCTGGCGCTCCAGCACCAGGCCGCGCCGGGCCTCTGGTTTGACATCATCCAGATCAACAGCAAATCCGGCCTGACCGGCTCCAACAAGAACGGGGCCTATGCCGGCTCCAAGTTCGGCGGCATCGGCCTCACGCAGAGCTTCGCCTTGGAGCTGGTGGAGGACGGCGTGAAGGTGAACGCCATCTGCCCCGGTAACTTTTATGACGGGCCCCTCTGGTCCGACCCCGAGAAGGGGCTGTTCCGGCAATATCTCGACAGCGGCAAGGTTCCTGGCGCCAAGACCTTTGAGGACGTCAAGCGCTTCTACGAGTCGAAGGTCCCGATGCGCCGGGGCTGCACCACGCCCGATGTGATGAAGGCGCTGTATTATCTGGTCGAACAGGCCTATGAGACCGGCCAGGCCGTGCCGGTCACCGGCGGCCAGGTGATGCTGGCTTAGTGGGGTTGCGGGCGCCGCCCGCACCCCTCGCCACGTGCGCTCGCGCTACAGCACCCGCAGCAGGGTGCCGCCCGCGAAGCTCAGCTTGACCGAGCCGTCGGCCTGGTAGGAGAGATGCCAGCGGCTGTCCGGCAGGTTGTGAGCGGAGAACGAGCCGGAGCGCGTGCCGGTACAGGTCAGCAGGGTGTAGATCTTATGCCGGTTCAGCAGCTCCGGATTGACGAGCTGCAGGTCGAAGCCTGTCAGGCTGATGTTCCCTATAACCGCCACGAGGTCGCTCGCCCCCGAGGTTGAGACGTCGGCCAGGTAGGTGCCGCCCGCGAGGGTCGCGCCCGAGAGGGTGACCGTGTCCGTGCCGACCGCGCCCTCACCTGCGGGTGAGAGGACGGTGCGGACCGCGCCGTTGGCGAGTGTGCCGATGCCGCTGACGGCATTGGTGACGGTCTGTCCGTTGAGGTCCAGCGTGCCTCCCGCAAGGGTGACCTGCGTGGCTGTCGGCAGGGCGCCCGCCGCGCCGAGCTTGAGCGTGCCGCCGGCCACGGTGGTCGTGCCGCCGTAGGTGTTGGCCGCGCCGAGCGTCAGGATGCCGTTGCCTTGTTTGGTCAGGCCGCCGCTGGTGTTGGCCGCGAGGGAGACGGTGCCGGGGACCGCCGCGACCAGCGTGTTCGTGGCGCCGCCGCCCTTAAAGAGGACGGTGGCGGAGGTGTAGTTCACGCCGGGACAGGTGACCGTGACGCTGGCGACCTTGTACGTGCCGTTGCCGCTGCCGTCGTCGGCCAGGTTCGCGACGGCGGTCGCGCCGAGTCCGTCACCCTCGATGCAGACGTACGGCTCGCCCAGATATCCCGAACCTTGCTCCGCGACCGCGATCGCGGTCACGCCTTGTCCGGCAGGCGCCTGCACGGGTGCGCTGACGGTGACGTTCCGGCCTGCGGTGTCGATCACCGCGCCGCCCGCGTAGGTGCCGAACGGCCCGTAACTGTAGACTCCGCTCAGACGCGACGGGAGGAAATCGAGGCGGTTCGAGCTAGCCTTCAGCGTGCCGCCGGCGAAATTGACCAGCAGGACGCCGCTGGCGTAGTTTGTCACCGAATCGGTGGTCAGCGTCCCAGAGCAGAGGTTGACGATACCCGTGCCGTAGGTGCCGCCGCCCTCCAGAAGGGTCACGCTGCGGCCACTATTGTCGAACAAGCCGCCCGTCACATTGAGTTCCGCTCGGCCACCGGCCCACGGCAAGCCGGTGTTCTTGGTGGCGTTGGAATGGTCTAACGTGCCGCCGTCCAGGGTTAGGACTGTCTCGCAACCGACATTACGTCCGATTAGGACGTAGGTGGTGAACTCGAGCGTGCCGCCGCTGATGCGCGCGAGGCTGCGCCCGATGTTGGAGGAACCGGTCACGCCGCTCATCTGAAGACGGTTGGCCACCACTTTGCCGCCGGTCATCCGCAGGTAACCGTAGGAGTTGTTCTCGCGGGCGAAGGCGAAGTTCTGGTCGCCGTCGCTGGCCGTGTTGAGGAACGAGCCGCCGTCGATCAGGAGCGAGCCGAACCCGCCCGTGTTACCGATGCGGAAGTTGCTGCTGCACGAGAGGCTGGAGCCGGGGTTCAGGACGAGCGCGCCGTTCTTGCCCGAGGAGTTGCCGACGGTAACGGCGGCGGCGGCGTTGTACGCGTTCGAGCCGGCGATGGCCACGGTGCCGGCGTTGATCGCTAGGCCGCCGAGCGTGTTCGTGCCGGAGTAGGCGAGAAGACCGCCGTTCACGGTGGTGGCGCCGGAGTAGGTGTTGTCACCCGCGAGGGTCCACGCACCCGTACCGGATTTGTTCACGGCGACCGTCCCGGACGGCCCGTTCGGGATATTGCCGCTGATCCGACCGACGCCTGACGTGCTGCCCTCCAGGTATAAGGTCTTGGAGCCGGCCCCCGACACCGCGATGTTGCGCAGATCGAGCAGACCTTCGCCGGAGTGGTTGAGGTATGCGTTGCCGGTGGTGCCGGCCATGTCGATCACGCGGTCGGTGGTGTCGCCGGTCCCGATGTAGGTCAGGCGGGCGTAGGTGCTGCCGATGCCGATCGGGATCGTTCCGGCGGCCGCGTCGGCGGGCTGTCCGAGCGAGGAGGGCTCGCCCACATTGCGCAAGCTGGCGACGTGTAACGCGCCGCCGCGGATGAGCGTCGGGCCGGCGTAGGTGTTGTTCGTGCCGGTGACGATGAATATCGAGCCGTTGGTCTTGAGCAGCGAGCCGGCGCCGGAGAGGTCGCCGGCCAGCGTCGCGTAACAATTGTCCGCGCCGACGAGGGACACGGTGCCGTTCAGCGTCGCCGGGCCGGTGATCCGGTTGTGCGTGGCGAGGATGCTGTCCGTCAAGGAGTCAAGAGCTGAACCCTCCTCGAGGGCCAGACTCCAGGCCACGTCGTTGACCAGTTGGTACATCTCGAACTCCGCGCCACCACGTACCGTGAGGACATTGGCGGGGCCGCCGTTCAGCGTGGCGATGCGCTGGAGGCGGAACTGGCCCTCCTGTACGTCGATGCTGGCGGTGCCCGCCTCACCGGGCGCGTTGGTCGTCGAACTGATGCTGAGGATGCTAGGACCGACCTTGGTCAGCTTGTGGTCGTTCATCACGAGCCAACTGTCGCGGATGTCCCAGCGGGACTGGCCGCCGAAGACGGTGTCGCCTGCCAGCGTGACCTTGCCGACCGCATTGTACTGGCTTTCTGCGGAACTGTTGAGGATCGCGCCGAGCCCGCCGACGCCCGCCCCCTGAACGGTGATCGGCTCGCCCTGCATGTTGAGCTGGTCTTTGGTGCGCGTGCCGCCGACGTCGGCCGAGCAGCCGACGTCGAGCGTGGCGCCGTCGGCGATGAAGACACCGCCCGCCGTCGTACCGAAGGCGTTACCCTGGTTCACGCGCACGACGCCCTGATTGATGTAGGTGGGGCCGGTGTAGGTGTTGGCGGCGAGCAGGTGGAGCAGACTGGAGCCCGTTTTGGCCAGCGCGCCGGTGCCGCTGATGACGCCGTTGACCGTTTGCGGCACGCCGTGCCCGCCGAAAGTCAGGGTGCCGTTAGCGATCGCGATCGGTCCGGTGAGCGCGGTCGCGCCGCGCAGCACGACGTTACCCGCGCCGCTCTTGGCGAGCGACGAGGCCGCACCGTTGTCGGACAGGGTCGCGTTGACGGTCAGTGTGGCTGCGGTGTCATCGTTGATGAGATCCAGGCGGCCTCCGGCCATAAGCGGAGTGAGGGTGCCGTCGCCCGCGTTCTGGCCGAGGGTGAGGGCGGCCTGACCTTCGTTAATCTGGATCGCATGGGCGCGCAGCGTCTTCGCCGCGGTGTCCACTTCGGCGGCTGTGGCGGTGGCTTGCTGGAGCCGGCCGACGCGCGTCTCGGTGACGCCGGCGAGCGTGATCGGGCCGGTCTCGCCTGCGACGGTGATGCGCACATCCGCGTCCTCGATGTCCGGGATGACGCTCGGCCCCCTGGCTGCGATGTTGGTGGTGAACGCGGTGCCCGCGAAGACGCCGCGCGCCGGATCATAGGCCGCCAGGCCAGTGCCGTTGTAGGTGCCCCACAGGCCGAACAATCCCGGGGTCTGGCCCGTGATGAAGATACGGTTGCGGTCATCGGCGCCGATACCGGCACCCTGGAAGTCGAGGGTCGCGTTGGCGCTACGCGTCAGCGAGTTGACGTTCAGTGCGGCGGTCTGGCCGTCGGCCACCTGCGAGGTTCGGATGACGTTACCCACACCGGTGACGGTGAGCGCGCCGACACTCTCGCTGACGCTCACGCCCTCGCCCGTGGTCACAAGGTCGAGCGTGCCGCCGCCGTTAAGGGTCAGCGCCTTCGCGTCTGCGAGGCGGTTGGCGTTATTTGCGGCGGCGGTGTTGACGAGGCGCAGGACGCCGTTGGTGTAGACGGTGAAAGCGCTGGTGTTGAGGATTGCGCCGTCCGTACCGGAGAGCACGAGTTCGCCGTCGCTCACCACAGTCGAGCCGCCGTAGGTGTTGGCGCCGGTCAGCGTCCAGCGCCCCGTGCCCTGTTTCCGCAGTCCGATGGTTCCGCTCGCGCTGTTGGTAAGCGCGCCTGTGAGTTCGCCGGTGCCGGCGGTCGAGCCGTCGAGCGTCAGCGTGCGCGAGCCGGAGCCGGAGTAGGTGAACCCGCCGGTGAGCGTCAGCGGCCCAGACCCGGCCTGGTCGAGGGTCACGCCGCCGGTGGTCCCGGCCAGGTCGATGACACGGTCTGATGTGTCGCCCGTGCCGAGGTACATCAGGGCAACGATGTTACCACCGCTGCCGAGGCGGATGGTGCCGTCTGAGACATTTGCCGGCTTGCCGAGACTGCTGGCTTCGCCGACATTCCGGATGGAGGCCGCGCCGAGGCGGCCGTTGCTGATCCAGGTCTGGCCCGCGTAGGTGTTGGTGGTACAGGTCAGGTAGATCGGCGTGCCGTTGATCTTACGCACGGGGTGCGCGCCGCCGAGGTCGCTGATGAAGCCGCTGATCGTACCGCTGCCCTCGTAGCAGCCGAACATGCCGTCGTTGGCGTCCGTGATATCGCCGGCGAGCACGACGGGGCCGGCCCACTCCGCGCCGTTGTCCAGACGGAGCTGGCCGTAGGACTGGCCCGGGTTGCCGCCGTAGAGGATGGCGGTCGCGCGATGGACGACCGGCGCGGCCGCGATGAGCGTCGCGTTGGAAAGGACGTGCAGCGTCGCGCCGGGGTGGTCAGCGCCGTTCATGCGTGCCTTGCCTGCGCCCGCCGCCGCGTTGACGCCGATGTTCCAGACGCCGGAGAAGCCGCTGTAGTCGCCATCGAGGTAAGTGGTCTCCGTACCTGTGCCGAGGGTCAGGTGGTTGGTGCCCGAGCCGCTCAGGGAGACGCTCAGGCCGGCGTAGGTCACGGCGCCCTGGGGCAGCTCGAGCGTGGCGTGATTGACGACGCCGCCGCTGCCGAGCGATCCCGAATGGGCCGCCCGCAGGGTGCCCTCGCTGACGGTCGTGCCGCCCGCGAACGAGTTCGCCACCGTCAGGGCGAGCTTGCCCGCGCCGATCTTGTTCAGCGCGCCGCCGCCGCTGATCACGCCGCCGAAGGAGCTGCTGCCGCCGTTGTTGCCCACCGCGAGCGTGATGGGGTTGGCCGCGTTGTCCTGCAGGGAGAGGGCGAACGCGTTGGTCAGGTTGCCCACCGTGAAGGCGTGGCTGGCGACGGAGCTGTCAAAGGCGATCCCTGTGATGCTGCCCAGCAGCACATTCTGCAAGGCCTGGCTATGCGCGAGCAGCAGGGTGCCGCCGCTGACCGTCACAGGGCCGGTGAAGGTGTTCGCGCCCGCGAGCGCAACCGTGCCGGTGCCGGACTTCACGAGCGAAGAGGCCGTCTCGTTATTCGCAACGACGGCGTTGACGGTCAGCGTGCTGGCGCTGTCGTTGATGAGCGAGAGCGTGCCGCCCGCGCTTTTGGACGAGAGCGTGCCGTCGCTGGGGCTGACGCCGATGGCGAGATCCGCCATCGCGGGGCTGATCGAGACAGCCGCGAGCCGCAAGGTTTTTCCGGCCGTGTTCACCGACGTGCCGAAGGCGGTGTTCTGCGAAAGCCCGCTGACGACGGTGATGTCCTCGCTGAGTGTGATCGGGCCAGTCGTGCCCTCTGTGTTAATCCTGACGTTGGCCGCGTCGTTGCTCACGATGATGCCGCCATAGGCCGCGATATCCGTGCTAGCCTGCATGTAAACACCCTCCGCAGCGCTGTAGAGCACGGGCGCGGCGCCGTTCAGCGTGGCCCACGATCCGAGGGGGCCTTCCGCCTGCCCCGTGATAAAGATCCGGTTACGGTCGCTCGCGCCCAAGCCCTCGCCGACGAAGTTGACCGACGCGCCGCCGTTCACGGTGAGGCGGGCCAGGGTCAGCGTCGAGGTCTGGCCCGCGTCAGCCTGCGCGGCGCTGAGCGTGCAGCCGCTGGCACTGAGGGTGACGGGGCCGACGCTTTCGCTATAGTTTGCGGCGCCGCCCGCGTGCGCGAAGTCCAGCGTGCCGCCCGCGAGGGTGAGCGGCGCGGTGTTGAAGAGACGGTTGGGATTGTTGGCGGCTGCGGTGTTGTCGAGGCGCAGGGTCGCGCCGGAGGCGACGGAGACCGTGCCGGACACGGCCAGCGCACCGTAGTCGCCGGTCAGCCTCAGCGTGCCGCCGCTCACGGTCAGCGCCCGGATGACGTTCGTGCCGCATAGGGAGAGCGTACCTGTACCCGACTTGGTGAGATCGATTCCGCTGGAGGTGCCCTTGGTCATGTGGCCGAGGATCGTCGTGTCGCCGGCGCCGGTGACGGTCAGTCCCTTCGTTCCCGCCGTGCCTGTATTGGTGACGATGATGTTGTTGAAGGTCAGGAGCCGGCCAGTATGGTCATTCTGAAACGTGTACGTGCCGACGGTCGCACCACCGCCCAGCATCACGGCGGCATTGAAGGTCTGGCTGTGGGCGGCGGTGCTGGTGATCTTGTAATTACCGGTGTTCCCGATCACGATATACTGGCTGTTCGGGGCGCCGGCACCGATGGTGTAAGGCGCCACGTTCGCGGTGTCGAACGTGATGTTGCCGAGGCTGTACAACCCCACGATGTTGAGATTGGTGTTGTTGTTGCCCGCCGAGTTGAACGTCGCGCTCTCGCTGGTGTTGAATCCGGCGTAAGGCGAGGCCGACCAGTTGTGGCTGTTCGTCCAGAAGGCGTTCTGTGTGCCATTCCAGGTGCCGCTGGCGGCACGGGCCGACAGGCCCACGAGGCCCGCCGCTAGGGCGACCACGATTCCGAACCGGCGTAAACGGTTTGTTCTCATCTGAGTTCTCCTGTCATTCTGGGCTACAGACAAACCACATCTTATTTTGGGAAAATACTATCAAAACCGGACAGTACGTGACAAGTCCTATATTGAGCGACCTCAACGGCGAAGCGCGACATAGGCTTGAAGCCACGGCGATTCCCCCCTATACTGATGCTTCTTTTGGAGGGGTGTCTGAGTGGTTTAAAGAACCGGTCTTGAAAACCGGCGAGCCGCAAGGTTCCGGGGGTTCGAATCCCTCCCCCTCCGCCACTCCGCCGCACGCTGAAGCGCCCGGATCGGCTTGCGGCGTCTCTCTGGAGGCCGCCAAACCGTATGGATCGGCTCACGCCAGAGCAGCGCAGCCGCTGCATGTCGCGCGTGCGCAGCCGCGACACCTCGCCCGAGTGGGCCGTACGTCGACTGGTGCATGCGCTGGGCTTCCGCTACCGCCTCAATGTACGCAGCCTGCCCGGAAGCCCGGACCTCGTGCTGCGGCGCCACCGCAAGGTCATCTTCGTACACGGCTGTTTCTGGCACGGCCACGGCTGCCGCCTGGGCGGCCGTCCGCCCGCGACGCGCCCAGCCTTCTGGCGGGCGAAGTTCGACCGCAACGTCGCGCGTGACCAGCGGGCACTACGCGAACTGTGGCAGGCGGGCTGGCAGGTGCTGGTCGTCTGGGAGTGCGAGACCCGTGACCCGGCCCGGCTCCGCACCTTGCTTCTAGGCTTCCTGCGCGCGCCGCCGCGCCCGGCCAACTACGAACTCGAGACGCAGCATGCGCTCTACGGCCAGGCCGCCGAGGAGGTCGAGCCGTACGCCCCCTGACGCGCAAGCCCCCTAGAGCGTGACGAGCGCGCCGTCGCACGGCGTCAGGCTGACCATGCCGGAGGAGGTCACCACATACGTGTCCTCCACACCCACCGCGCCGACCCCGGGGATGACGAATTTCGGCTCGACCGCGATGCACATCCCCTCTTCAAGCACATCTTTCGAACGCGCGCCCAGCACCGGCAGCTCGTTGATCACCAGCCCCGTGCCGTGTCCGACGAACCGGGCCTTCTGCGCGCCGCCCATGAAGCAGCCGGCCAGACCCGCACGTTCGGCCATCCCGAGCGCCAGGCTGTACAGCGCCTCACCGCCCGCCCCGGGCACGCCCGCCTGCGCCACGGCGCGCTGGATCTCGATCGAGACCTGGTGCGCGCGGACCGCCTCGGGCGGCAACGGCCCGATGCCGTACGTGCGCGTGCAGTCGGTGAGATACCCGTAAAAGTTACCGGCGATATCGGCCATCACCGCCATGCCGGGCGCCAGCCGCACGCCGCATTGGCCGACCGGCAGCGACGGGTGCAGGCCGGCGCCACCGAGCGCGAAATCATAGGGCGAGACCGCCCCGCCGTTGTCGCCCGCCAGCACGGTTCCCATAAAGGCCTCCATGCTGCCGCCCGCCACGCGGAACAGCCCGAGGTTGCCCGCCCGCAGCATGAGGCCGAACAGTTCGACGGCCCACGCCTGATCCGTCATGCCAGGCTCATACACCGTCGCAAAACGCGACACCACGTCGGCGTGACGCGCGCCGGTCATGCGCATCACACGGACCTCATAGGGGGTCTTGACGGCGCGGCACCGCCGCAGCAGCGAGGAGCCGTTCGACGCCTCCGCGCCCGCGAACACCGCCGCCAGGCGCAGGAAGTCGCTGTGGCCAAGCTCGTCGCCCTCCAGCAGCACCCGCCGCGGCTGCGGCAAGCCCGCCTCCGCGAGCCGCTCGGCGAGCTGTTCGGGCTTACGGATCTCGACCACGTTCGGCCCGGCCAGACCGCACGGACGGCGCACGAAGAACCAGGGCGCGCCCTCGGCTGGCAGGTAGAGCTGCCCCATGAAGATCCGGCCTGAGAGATAAAGGAGGTTGACGTTGGACGAGATGATCAGCGCGTCCGCGCCAGCCTCCCGCACACACGCCTGGACGCGCCCCCAGCGCTCTGAGAGGTCTTTGACCAGCTCGTCCGGATACCCGCTGAACATCGCCGCCCTTTCTCCGGGCCACAGACGCGCCTGCGGCCCCAGTTCACCGTCAGCCCTGCAGGAGGGTAATGCACATCGTGCCGAAGATGTCGTCCGAACTACAGCCCCGCGACAGGTCGTTGACCGGTTTCGCGAGCCCTTGGATCACCGGGCCGATGGCCGTGGCGCCTGCCAGACGCTCGATCAGCTTGTAGCAGATATTGCCGGCCTGAAGGTCAGGGAAGATCAGGACGTTGGCGTCGCCCATGATCGCGCCGCCTTTGTTCTTCGAGGCCCCGACCGAAGGCACTAGGGCCGCGTCAGCCTGCATCTCGCCGTCCACGACCGCGTCCAGGCCCAGCTCGGCGAAACGCTTACGGGTCAGCTCCGCCGCGACACGCACCTTGTCGACCAGCGCGTGCGAGGCGCTGCCCCGTGTCGAGAAACTGAGGAAGGCCAGCCGCGGCGTCTTGCCGACCAGTTTGCGGTACGAGAGGGCGGTCGCATGGGCGATATCCACCAGCTCTTCCGCCGTCGGACACGGATTCACCGCGCAGTCCGCGAACAGCAGCGTGGTGTCGCCCGACGCCGTCGGCGCGCGCAGATCCATGATGAACGTGGAGGAGGCCAGCCGGATGCCTGCGGCCGTGCCCACACAGTGGAACGCGCTGCGCAACATGTCGCCTGTCGAGGCGATCGACCCCGCGACCAGACCTTGCACGAGATCGGCCGCAACCATCAGGTTGCCGAAGTAGAGGCGGTTGGTGCGCACCGTCTCCAGCGCCTCCGCCTCCGTGAGCCCCTTGCTCTTACGCCGCGCATAGAGGAGGTCCGCCAGTTGCGGCGCCAGCTCCGACGAGGCCGGGTCGATCACGCGCACACCGGCCTGGGCGAGTGTCGCGCCAGCCCGGGCCTCTGCCGCCGCAATCTCCTGCGGCGAGCCAAGGACGGCCACCTCGCAGAGGCCGAGCGCACGGGCCTTGACCGCCGCCGTGACCACTCGCGGGTCCTGCCCCTCAGGCAACACAAGGGCCTTCTTCAACGCCGCCGCACGCGGGATCATCACATCGAGAATAGACATGGCAGGCGCCTCCTTATTTCTTCATGGCCCGGGCCAGGACACGGAACGTCTCACGAGCGATCATCAGCTCCTCGTTGGTCGGGATCACCACCGCAGGCAGCTTCGACGTCTCCGTACTGATCGGCCCCAGCGTCCCGAAGACCGCCTTGTTGCGCGCCTCGTCCAGCTTGCAGCCGAGGGCGTCAAGCCGCGACACGATCGCCTTGCGCCCCGGAATGCTGTTCTCGCCGATGCCGCCCGTAAAGATAACCGCGTCAGCCCCGCCCAGGAGCGTAAAATAACCGCCGATGTAGAGCGCCGCCCGATGGCCGAACATGTCGAGTGCGTTCTGCGCCGCCGCCTTGCCCTGCGCGGCCGCCGTGACCGTGTCGCGCATGTCGCCGCTGTCGAGCCCGTTGACGCCCAACAGCCCGCTCTGCTTGTTCAGCACGTTATCGATCTCGTCGATACTCATCCCCTTGCGCGACAGGAAGAAGATGATCGCCGGATCGATGTCGCCACAGCGCGTCCCCATGATCAGCCCGGGCAGCGGGGTCAGTCCCATGGTCGTGTCCAGCACCTTTCCGCCCTTGATCGCCGCGATCGACGACCCGTTGCCCAGATGGCAGGTGATCAGGCTCAGCTCCTCGAGCGGCCGCTTGAGGTAATCCGCCGCCGCCTGCGCGACGAACTTATGCGAGGTTCCGTGGAAGCCATACTTGCGGATCCGGTACTCGTCGTAATAGCGTTGCGGCAAAGCATAAGTGAACGCATGCTTCGGCATGCTCTGATGAAACGCCGTATCGAAAATCGCCACGTTCGGCACGTTGGGAAAGACCGTCTCGCACGCCACGATACCGTCGAGGTTCGCCGGATTGTGCAGCGGCGCCAGATCCGCACACTTCTTGATGCTGGCCTTCACGTCCTCCGTCACGACGACCGCATCCGAGAAGAACTCCGCACCATGGACGACACGGTGGCCGATCGCGTTGACCTCGCGCAGCGATTTCAGGACACCGTTCTCGGGATCAACCAACATCGCACAGGCCATCGCCAATGCCTTGCCGTGGTTCTCGGCGGCGATCCCCTGCTGCTGCTTGGCCTGGCCATCACGCTGGTAAACCAGGTTCGCGTTGGGCGTTCCGATCCGCTCCACCAGCCCCTTCGCCAGCATCGTCTCGGTGGACATGCTGAACAACATAAACTTGAGCGAGGAGCTGCCGGAGTTGATGACCAAGATCTTATCGTATTTCTTCAGAGGCATAACCTTCATCCTTACCGTTTTCTGGCTGAGGGAACACAGGGCGTCGGCCGAGGGGCCGCCCAACGAAAAACAGGCGTTTATTTTGCTCCTATCCGTCGGTTAATACAAGGCCAAAGGCGGAACACCGGACGGATTCGGCTTGCTTTCCGAACCCACCCGGACGTACCCTGTAGCCGGACTGCGGCTGGACCGCCGCTTGAGGGATCTGTATGCCGTCACCGACACCTTCCGCCTCGTACGCCCCGGCCACGTTCCGAATACGCCTGATCCTGCTCAAAGGCGTGTTGCGACGTATGCTGCTCAACCTCTTCGCGCGCCGTTATGTGCGCGACAGCCTTGCACGCCGTCTCGGCTCGTGCGCCCGTTGCGGGGTCTGCTGCCACCTCGTGGCCAACAAGTGCAGCGCCTTACGCCTTGACGCGCACGGTGGGTCGAGCTGCGCGCTCTACACGGTCTACCGGCTGCCGAACTGCCGGACGTTCCCGATCGACCCGCGCGACCTGGCAGACCGCAACTTGGTGGCCCCAGACGTCGCCTGCGGGTATCACTGGGACGGGAACCGGTAACCCGACCCCCAGGCGACGACGGTCATTCGACCAGGCCCGTCGCCGCGTCGCCCAGCCCACCGAGCACCTCAAAGGGCATTTCCAGAACCGCGATCACCAGCTTGAAGGGCGCGACAACCCCCTTGCCGGTATCCTTGAGCCCCTCAGAGACGGTAACCCCCGGCAACGGCGAGAACAACAGCTCAACCACCCCGAGAGGCAGCCGCAGGCACTGGCCCACCTGCCGCGGCACCTCGACAACGCCCTGCCCGGCCCGGATCAGCCCCGGCAGACTCCCCTTGGCCAACGCCGCCGCCTCCAACGCCGTCCCGGGATCTGACGCGGCCAGTTCCCGCACAGCCAACATCGCGACCAGCAGGACCGCCCGCCGGACTCGTATCCCGACCCGCCTGTTCCCGCTCATAGCCTCATCCTCATTCCCCAAGGCAATACAGGTCGCCCAAGGTACGCAGGTAAATGCGACCGTCCAGGATGACCGGCGTCGCGAACACGCCAGACCGTAAGGTGTTTTCCCTCACCGTGCCTAACGTCCGCCCCGCATCAAGCACATACCCCTTGCCCTGACGGTCGAACAGATAGAGCCGCCCCGCCGCCAACACCGGCGACGAGTAAAACGGCGCTCGGAAGGGATGCTCCCACAACACCCGCCCGTCAGCCGCCTCGTACCCGCGCAACAGCCCCTGGTCGTTGACCGCGTAAAGAACGCCGTCATGCAGCACGGGCGAGGGCACGTACCCAGCCTTGGCGTCACTCGACCACAGCACGTGGCTGCGGGTCACGTCACCTGATCCGTCGGCCCGGATCGCCAGCAGCGCCCGCTTCGGCCAGCCCGCTGTCGCATAGACCACCTCCCGTCCGACCGCCGGCGTCGCGCCGCAAAAGGTCGACGGGCCCTCGCACTCCCACAGCAGCGCGCCATTCTCCGGGTCGTACCCGCGCGTGGTGTCGCCTCCGATCAGCAACACCTGCTCACGCCCCGCGACGCGCGCCACCAGCGCGGATGCGTAGCTCTCCTTGACCGTGCGTATCCCCACGCGCCAGACAATCTCGCCCGTGGCGCGATGGACGGCCACCAGACGGCAACCCTCGCCCCCCTCGACCGGCAGAATCACCGCCGACTTGTAGAAGGCCGGCGAGGCCGAGTACCCCTGGATCGACGTGTAGGGCGCCACCAGCCTGCGCCAGAGCACGCGCCCGTCCAGCCCCACCGCCGCAAGGCCCACCTCCCTCTCCGTCTGATACGGCACAAAGATCCGCTCGCCATCGCAGGCCGGCGTCGCGGAGGCGAGCGAGTTGTCAGCGTGCTGCTTGGGTGCGGCGCCCCTGTAGACCTCGGCACGCCACAGCTCCTGCCCGGTCTCACGCGCCAGCGCCATCAGCCACACCACGCCCGCCGCACGCTCGCCCGCCGTGACGTAAAGCCGCCCGCCGACCACACATGGCGTGGCATGTCCCACGCCGGGCAGGCGCACCTGCCACCTGACGTTTGTGCCCTCAGCCCAGACCGTCGGCGGACGCGCCCCGGCCGGCGCGATATTGTCCAGCGTCGGCCCGCGCCACCGAGGCCAGTCGGCGGCCTCGATCCGCGCGGGCGGCAGGTTGTCCCAACCCGCCTGCGGCGCCACCTCCGGCCAGCCTTCCTGCGCCCCCGCCACCCCCGC
>JAKJGY010000189.1 GCA_022704145.1 Verrucomicrobiota bacterium | reverse complement strand
TGTTGGTGGGCCCGAGGGCGGGCTTCTTGGGGTCGGTGAGGGGGGGCTGGGGCAGGGCGAGCCGGATTTCGGTGAACTGGATTTCGGGAGGCACGGCGGCGGGGAGCCGGGTGAGGGCGTCGCCGAAGCGGAGGCATGAGCGTTCGTAGAGGCCGAGCTGGCCGAGGGCGGCGTGGGTCTCCTTGAGCTTGGCGCGGATATCGAGGATCGTGGTGTGGCTCGGCTTGAGCGACAGGGCGCTCTGCTCGAGGCTTTGGAGGTTTTCGGCGAGCATGTGGGCGCGGTAACCGAGCAGGGCCCAGCCGAGCAGGCAGCCGAGCAGGACGGTCACGCCCAGCAGGGGGCCGAGCAGGCGCAGCCGCACCGGGAGCGGGCTGACGCGCTCCTCGTCTTTCAGGAGGTTGAGGTGGAGGGCGGCGCTCATGGGGCCTCCAGTACGGCGCGTGCGGCGCCGAGGGCGGTCATCAGGAAAGGTTCGGCCGCGGCGATATCGGCTGGCAGCGGGCCGGGGCGCTGCGCCTTGAGCAGTCCGTCGAAGGGGTGGAAGGGGGTCAGCGGATAGTTGAGGGCGCGCGTGAACAGGTCGCCCCACAGGCGCATGCCTGCGGGCAGGCCGCAGAGCGAGAAGCGCAGGGTGGTGCAGTTGCGGCGGCGCAGCAGGTAGTCGGCGAGCATCTCGACCTGCCGGAAGAGCGGCTTGAGCACCGGCTCGATGATCGGGGTGGCGTCGACCAGCGCCTCCTGGATGACGGCGTCGACCAGGTTGTCCTCGATGTGCATGGCCCGGCTGATCGCGGCGCGGACCAGGCGGAAGCCGAGCGGATGCTCGCGGTAGAGGGCGAGCTTGCCGCCGCTGAAGGCCGCCAGGGCGGTGTGGTTGGCGAAGACGAAGAGGACCACGGTGGTCTCCGTCAGGGTGGCGAAGTGGGGCGAGAGCGAGAAGCCGTTCACGGCTGCGGCCGAGGCGACCTGGAGGGAGCAGGCGGTCGGGGCGCGGCCCTCGGGCAGGAGGCGGGCGGCCCACGCGGCCTGGAACTCGGGCAGGCTGGCGGTCAACGGGGGGATGTCGGCGCCGAACGTGAGCGAGGCGGTGCGGCAGTCGGCGCGCTCGTCGCCAGCCCCGCCGGCGTGGCGGAGGGAGGCGAGCGACGAGCTGACGGCCAAGGCGGCGTAGGGCGCCTGGAACGGCTTGGGGAGCGTCCAGATGACCGGCTCGGCGGCCGCGGCCGTCTCCGGCAGCCTGTCGGTCAACGGCAGGAAACCTGCCGCGACCAGCTCTGTCTTGCGGTTGGCGCGCAGGCGGAGCCGCACGGCGGGCACGCCCTCGGGGTGGCCGGCGCCGATCTCGAGGCCGACTACGTCGGTGGGCGGGCGGCCGGGTGCGGCGGGGCCGCTCTTATGGGATTCCTGACTCATGCGGGACATTAAAAGAGCATGAATGATGCCAGCGGCTGCGGGGCGTATGCCGGGCCGGACGTGTTCCGTTACGGGCCGTGCGGCGCGCCCGGGGTTCTCGTTTATGCAAAAGCGTTTTTTCAAAAGAGAGAATCGGCGAGCGGCTCAGGCGCGGGCGGCCGGTTTCATGAGGTTTAGGGGGATAGGGCCGCAAGAGTGATTCAGGCACGGAATATGCATATAGTGACGGCGCATGAGCACGAAGGCCAAATCCAGAACCATCAAGATCGATATCCGGACACAGGGATACGGTCAGAAACCCTCTTCGGATGAGCGCGGTGAGGCGGTCACGGCCGATTATTTCAACGCGCTGGACTACCGGTTCCTGTTCGAGCACGCGTATGACGCGATCCTGCTGGCGGACGAGGGCGGGCGGGTGTTGGCGTCGAACTCGCGGGCTAAGCGCTTTTTCGGGTATGAGGAGGAAGGGGTCGTCGGGCTGAGCGTGCGCATGCTGGTGGCCGGGGTGACGGAGCGACTGCTGGCGGACCTGCAGAAGGTGATCGCGGACGGGCTGTACATGCGCATCCAGGCGTTCGCGGTCCACCGTGACGAGACGTTCCTGCCGGTGGAGATCGTGGTGCTGGGCAACCGGGTGCGCGCGCCGGACATCTACTGCTACCTGATCCGCGATATCGAGAGCCGCTGGCGTGCCGAGCAGAAGCTGCTCTCGGCGTATCACGCGATGGACAACACCGACTCCGGCATCGGGATCGTGGATCTCGACGGCACGGTGACCTACGCCAACCGCACGATGGTGAGCCTGCTCTCGGGCGGCGATGAGACGGCGGTGGTGGGCAAGAACCTGGACACGTGGTTCGAGCGCAAGGGGGTGGTCGAGCCGTTGCTTTCGAACGCTGTGCGGGGCGTGCCCTGGTCGGGCGAGCAGCGGCTGATCACCGCGGGCAAGTCGGCCTGGCTCTCGATCTCGGTGGTGCCGGATATGAACGAGGAGCAGGCGCTGAGCGGCGTGGTGATCTCGGTGCGCGACACCGCCGAACGGCGGCGCGCGGAGATCGCGGAGTATCAGGCCGAGCGCAACCGGATCATGATGGAGAGCCTCGCGGGGGTCTGCCACGCCCTGGGCCAGCCGGCGACGGTGCTTCTGAGCAGCATCGAGCTGCTCAAGCTGGAGGGCGTGAAAGACCCGCAGCGGTTCACGCAGATCGTGGATCTGTGCTATGACGCGATCATCCAGTTGCGTGAGCTGCTGCAGAAGATGAACGCCAAGCGGCTGTATGAGTCCGAGCCCTACCTGCCGTCGCTGGCGGAGGCCAAGACGATGGTCAGCCTCGACGGTTCGGGCGAGGCGGCGGGAGCGGCACGCGGGCCTGCCGCGCCGGAGGGCCGGTAGGGAAAAGGGCGGGAAAGGCGGAGGCGATGAAGCGCAGCGGGCGGAACGGTCTGACGATGATGGAGCTGATGATCTCGCTGACGATGCTGGCGGTGATCATGGCCGCGGCCTTCCCGTTGGTGGACGGGCTGATGAGCCGGTTCCAGATGGCGCGCGACCACACGGTGGCGGCCTCGCTCTGCCAGGCGCGCATCGAGCGCGCGCGCGGCCTGGCGTACGGCGAGCGCATGCTGATGGCGGAGGACGGCATGCTGGTGGATGACTACGGCAACCTCGCGAATCCGGGCGGGCGCTTCAGGCGCACCACGGAGGTCGCGCTGGACACGCCGGCCGCCGGCCTGGCGACGATGAGGGTGCGCGTTCAGATCTGCTCCTGCACGCGGGGCGGCTGGCGCGTGCGCTTCCATCCGATCCGCGAGGGCGAGCGCCTCTGCCGCTTCTCGCAGGAAGGCGAGGAGATGTCGGTGATCTTCACCGTGTATGACCAGTGAGGTGCGAGGTGCGTAACGGTTTCACCATGATGGAGACGCTGCTGGCCACGTCCGTGCTGGCGCTGGTGCTGGCGGGCGCGATGGGCTCCTGGCTGCTCTTTATGGGCAAGTCGAACCGCGCCAACGCGCAGGCGGAACTCGACATGCAGGCGCGCCGGGTGGTGGAGCGGTTCCGCGCGGACATGCGCAACGCGGCGCGCGAGACGATCGTCTTTTTCCCGGAGGGCGCGATGCCCTACCGCGCGGTCGGCTTCGCGCTGGCGGCGGACGACGACGGCGACGGCCTGGTGGACCTGGACGCGGGCGGCTCGAACATCCTGTGGCGGCAGACGGTGGTCTACCATGTGTACGAGCGCTCGCCGACGCAGATGCGGCGGACGATCTTTACGGATCGCAACAACGGCGCCACGGCTGCGGATTACTACAGCCAGATCCGCTCGGTGGTGGAGTCGGGCAGCGGCGGCGGCGCCTGCCTGCCGGGCGAGAGTGCGAGCACGGACGTGATGTTCGAGAACCTGTTCACGGGCAAGCTGTGGCATGCGGAGTCGACGTTCGACGCCTACGCGCCGGTCGCCAACACGGCGGAGCGCGTCACGTTCGGCAGCCTGCCGCTCGACCCGGGCTCGCACACCGTCTCGTTCGTGCTGAAGGGCCGCAACCCCGAATCGTCGGGCAACCGCCTCGTGCTCGACCAGTTGAGCGCCTCGGTCTCGGGCTGGCCGCTGGAGGCGGAGCTGCGGGAGGTGAGCGCGGGCAGCGCGGCGCCGGTGTATGTCGGTTTCGGCCAGGCGGGCGCGGGGTACGGGCTGACGGCGGAGATCGGCGCGGTCGGCGAGCAGCTCGACCTGGAGGTCGCGAACGACGCGATCGAGGAGTGCCAGTTTGTCGGTGAGGGGCGCAACGTGACGATCTCCAACACCGTGACCCGCTTTGACGCGACCTGCCGGCCCACAGGGTTCGGGCAGGGCGTGTGCGTGACGGCGCTGGAGGGGCAGTACGCCACAGCCTGGCTGGCCAGCGAGCAGTCGGGTTCGGGGAGTCTCGGCGACGCGTTTATCCCGACCAACGGCGTCCTCCGCATCCCGCTGCTGCCGGCCTATATCCGGCAGGACGGTTTCGGCCCGGTGTTCCGCCTGTACAAGGGCATGCTGAACGGCGGGCTGCGTCTGGAGAATCCGGTTTGCTGGGTCTATGCGACGCCGTCTGCGGCGGCCGCGCCCTCGCCGGATGTGCCAGCGGGTGAGCCTCTGCCGCTGCTGTGCTATCAGAACGGCGTGCTGCGGGCGAGCTGGGCGGAGTGTTCGAACTTCCAGTATGTCGACCTGCGGCCGGCCGAGGGCGTGCGTCTCGGGCCGGGGTGCACGGCGATGCTCTCGTTCAGGGTCAGAGTGAGCAGCTTTGGCGCGGACCGGTTCGCGGCTTACGAGGTCGGCACGCCCGGTGTGCCCGGCTGCTGGTTTATTCCCGGCGGCGAGGAGTCGCTGGTGCGCGAGCCGACCTGGAGCACCGACCCGCGGCTCAAGACGATCGACCGCCTGCCTGCGCTGGTGGCGATGGCGGTGGGGTACGCGGACGGGGGCGATTACGTCTCGCACCCGTATGACACGGGGTTGCAGGTCCGCGCCGAGAAGACGCTCTCCTGGGACGCGGACGTGCCCGCAGGAACCGCGCTGAGGCTGTTCGCGCGCTCCGGCGACGTGCTGTCGGCGGACGGCTTCACGATCACCGACGCGCCGGAGTGGAGCAGCGTGGGGACGGCTTCGAGCGGGGGCGTGATCGCGGGCGGCGCGGGCCGGTACGTGCAGTTCCGCGCCGTGTTCGTGCCGGAGCGGTTCAGCCAGTTTCCCAGCCTCTCGGGCGGTTCGAGCGGCACGGGCCCGTTCGTACGCAAGACGCCCCGCCTCTGGCGCGTGCTGGTCTCCTGGTCGGGACAGGAGAAGATGGTGGACGTCGTGGCGACGCTGCTCAAGGGCCCGGACGGCGGGCTCTTCGGCGTGGAGGTGGACGGGCAGCCGATGATCCGCGGCGTCACGATGGAGATCGAGATCTTCAAGGATGTGGTCGCGCTGGGCGGGGTCAAGCGCGAGCGGCTGCGCTCGGCCATGACGGCCGAGGTGGAGCCGCGCAACAGCCTGAAACGGTGAGAGGGAGGGAGGCGCGAATGAAACGTCAAGCGGAAGAGCGGGCGGGATCGGCGCTGCTGACGGTCGTCGGGATCGTCGCGATCATGACGATGGTGTGCGCGGCGCTGGGGGTGACGGCCACGAACCGTGTGCGCGAGGCCCAGGTGACGCGCGAGCTGCTCAAGGCCCGCCTGATCGCCGAGTCGGGTCTGAATAAGGCCTACCGCGCGGTGAAGGCGGATTACTCGCTGGCGCGCACGTACCGGCTGGAGGAGTCGTTCGGCGGCGGCCGTTACACGGTCGAGGCGGTGCCGCTGGAGGGTGTCGACGCGAACCGCGCGCAACTGCAGGCGGTGGGGGTGTGCGGGCTGGGCCGGGCGGTCGTGAAGATCGACCTCGAGCGGCGTGTGCAGACAGGTGCGGTGGAGGGTGAGGACGAGCTGTTCTTCCCGCTGCCCTACGACCTGCTGGTGGGGGGCACGATGAAGCTCAGCGGCAACCTCTATGCGGACGTGACCGCGCTGCACTCGAACGGGTCATCGGACATGGGCGGCAGCTTCAACCTCGGGGGTGCGGCGGTCACGATCTCGAGCGCCGGCACAGCCTCCTGGAAGAAGGCGCCTGCCACCGTGACGTTGCAGTCCGGGACGGCTGCGCAGCCCATCAGCACGGCCGACCTCAACGCCGCGTTCGACCGTCTGAAGGCCTATGCCGAAGCCAACGGCGCGGTCTATCCCAGCGGCGCGTCCGTGCCGGCCGAGCCGCCGGGCGGCGTGGCCTACATCACCGGGTCGAGCGCGGGCTGGAGCGGTGAGGGCACGGGCTGCTTCATCTTCCAGGGCACGTTCAGCACCAAGCACGTGAACCTGACGTCGGTGAACAACTACCCGGCCCTGGTGGTGCTGAGCCCGAGCGCGGTGCAGTTCAACGCGGGCGCCGTGATCCAGGGCGCGGTGCTGCTGCCGACCTCCAGCCTCAAGTTCAACGGCCATGCGGCGATCTACGGGCCGATCCTGGTGGGGCAGACGATGACGGGTAACGGCACGGCCGACCTATATGCGGGCGGCGGGCAGGGCTTCAGCCTGCCTCCGCAACTCGAGACCACCGATAAGCTGGTGGTCACGGCCTGGCATTGATGGGGTGCTACGGACGATGAGTGACACGGCGATTCCAGAGCGTGAGGCGGCTTCGCTGGTGAGCCTATTGGGGCTGTTGCTGCGGCAGGTCGGCCTATACGGGCCGCAGCACAAGGTGACGCTGGGGACGTTCGGCCAGGCTGCGGCCGAGCTGGCCCGCGTGCTGAAGGCGTACGGGCCGCTCGAGCTTGCGACCGGCGAGAGCCAGCTCCTGGTGAATGGCGTGGGCGAGCGGGCGGTGGCGGAAGCGGGGCGCAACCTGTTTGACCGGCTGACGCTGTACAAGGTCGGCGGGGTCGTGATCCTGCCGCCGCTGGAGCAGGCCGAGTTTCTGAAGTTCGTCGGGCTGTTCGGACTGCCGCCGCAGAAGATCGCCGACGAGGGCGGCTTTGAGGCCGTGCTGAAGCGGGCTTCGCTGAAGGGCATCCGCTGTGAGGATGTCGCGTACCGCCGGGTGAAGGGCGCGCCGGGGACGGAGATCGAAGAGCGCGGCCGCGTCGCGGCGGGCGTGCCGGGCGAGCCTGTCCTCACGCAGGGCGGCGCGCAGGCGGCCCCGGCGGCTTTCGCGCCTGCGGCGCGCGCGCCCGACCGGTCGGCCGGGTTACGTGTGCTGGACCTGACGGACACGCTTGGCAGCCTGGCGGCGGAACGGAGGGCGCAGCCGCCACCGCGTGCCGGAGTGGACGGGGAGTGGGGGTACGGGCTGCGTGTGGACGCGTCTGTGGCGGCGGTGCTGCAGCGGGTGGCGCAGGCGCTGGGGGTGTGGCGCGGGCCGCGGCCGGCCGAGGGCAGCCAGGAGGACCTCGTCGCGCTGGCCCGTCGGCTGGAGGGGATGCTTTCGGAGCGCGCCACGGACTCGCGCGAGCACATCGACTCGCTGGCCGCGCGGCTGGCGAGCGACAGCAGGCTGGTTGAGCGGCTGGAGGAGGAGG
>JAKJGY010000188.1 GCA_022704145.1 Verrucomicrobiota bacterium | reverse complement strand
CTCCATCTCGTACGACAAGCCGGACGACAACCACGGCCAGCCCGTCGCCAAGCACCTGCCGCGCACCCGGTCCTCCGAGGGCATCCTGACCGCACAAATCCTGCGCGACCTCATCGCGCGCGCGGCCGACGTGCTGCAAGGCCGCCCGGCCAACGGCATCTGGCCCTGGAGCGGCGGCAAGGCCGGCGCGATCCACAACCTCTGCCAGCGCTTCGGCGTGCGCGCCGCCGTCATCTCCGCCGTGGACGTGATCAACGGCCTCGGCGCCTGCCTCGGCATGGACGTGATCCGCGTCCCGGGCGCCACCGGCTACATCGACACCAACTACGAGGGCAAGGCCGATGCGGCCGTGCAGGCGCTGCGCGACGGCTACGACTTCGTCTACGTGCATGTCGAGGCGATCGACGAGGTCTCGCACGCGCAGGACCTGGAGCTGAAGCTGCGCGCGCTTGAGGACTTCGACGCGCGGGTCGTCGGCCGTGTGATGCGGGCCGCCGGGCCGGGCGTCGCCTACTGCGTGCTGCCGGACCACCCCGTGCCGCTCGCCCTGGGCAAGCATACCCGCACGCCGGTGCCGGTCGCGGTGCGCCAGCCGGGCGTCGAGCCGGACGCCGTGAAGACGTTCGACGAGTTCGCCGCGCCGAAAGGCGCGCTCGGCCGCCTCAGGGGCGCGGACCTGATGAACCTGCTGCTCCGCTAGCGGGCCTTCAGGGCACCGGGTCGCCGCGGCGGATGGTCAGCCGCCGCTCCCAGACCGCCTCGTCCTTCGCCGGGTCATAGGACAGGATCCGGTCGGCGCTGCCGGCCGCGAAGGGCGCGTCGCGCGCGGGCAGCCAGCGGCGGTGCTCCGCGAGCGCCGCCGCGCAGCGCGGGTCGGCCGCCCGGTTATGCCATTCGCGCGGGTCGTCCGCCAGATCGTAGAACTCTTCCGCGCCGTCCGCGTAACGGATGTAACGGTAACGCTCGCTCCGCACCGCGTGGTTGCCGGGGTTGTGCGTCGTGAGGGCCGGCCGCGCGCGCGCCGTCCGCATGTCGCGGAGCTGCGGCACGAGGCTCACGCCCTCCAGGTCGTCACGCCCGGGCAGGCCGCACAGCTCAAGCAGCGTCGGGTAGAGGTCCAGCAGCTCGGCCGGCTGCGCGCAGCGCTGCGCCGCCGCGACGCCCGGGCCGGCGAAGAGCAGCGGCACGCGCGTGCCGCCGTTCCACAGCGTGTTCTTACCGGTGACGCCCTTCTCGCCGAGATGCCAGCCGTTGTCGCCCCACACGACCACAATCGTGTTCTCCCAGCGCCCCGCCGCCTTCAGCGCCTCCACCAGCCGACCGATCTGGGCGTCCACAAAACTGGTGCTCGCCAAGTAGGAGCGGCAGAGGTTGCGCCACTGGCCGTTCTCCTCGACCCATTTGAGGCGCGGCTCGGGAAGCTCCCAGTGCAGATACCAGGAGAAGGGCGGCGTGTCGTCACGGTCGGAGCGCAGGATCGCGGGCAGCACGGTGTCGTCGTCGGGATACAGGTCGTACCACTTCTGTGTCACATAGCAGGGCACGTGCGGCAGGAAGTAGCCGACCGCGAGGAAGAGCGGCACGTCCTGCGGCGCGGCCGCGAGCTGGTTCGTCGCCCAGCTCGTGATCTGATAGTCGCCCTTGTCCTCGTCACGATGCGGAAAGACGCCCCAGTCCATCAGCGGGTGATTCCCCATCGGGGTCGGCGGGATCAGCTTCTGGGGCGGCCGCGCGCCGATGCCGCCGTTCGGCCCCCAGACGTCGAATTCGGCCGCCCGCTGTGCGGGGCCGCCGGGGATGCCGTGGTAGATCTTGCCGGTGGAGTAGGTCCGGTAGCCGTTGGCCTTGAAGTGCTGCGGCAGGGTGACGCGGTCGCGCCACTCGGGCAGCGTGCGGAACCAGGGCGCGAGCCCGTACACGCCGGTGGTCGTGGGCCGCAGCCCGAGCATCAGGCTCGTGCGCGACGGATTGCAGAGCGGCGCCTGGCAGTGCGCGTTGAGGAAGACCGTACCGCGCGCGGCCAGCGCGTCGAGGTGCGGCGTCTTGGCCAGCGGGTGCCCGCCGAACGCGCCGATCCAGTCATTCTGGTCGTCGATCGCGATAAACAGCACGTCCGGCCGCCGCGCGGGCTCCGCCGCGCGTCCGCACACCGCGAACGCGACCGCCCACACGCATACGCCTGCCCGCCAACCCCATCCCTTCTCGCTGCCCATCGCAACCCTCCCCCCCGCAGCCGCAGCCGCCTTGCCGCCTACGCTCAGAACCCATACCTCACGCTGGCATAGGCATTGTTGTTCCGCTCGAACTGGCCGAAGAACGTGTGCTCCTCAGCGCCGAAGAAGAGGTTGGCGCCGCACTCCACAATCCAATGGTCGTCGAGCTTGTAGCTCACGTTCGGGCGCAGGTAGGCGTCACGGTCGGTGGGCGAGAAGTAGAGGAAGAGGCCCGCCCGCATGTTCTGCCCGAACAGCAGCCGGGTCAGCCGCACGGTCACCACCTGGCGGTACTCGTCCGCAGGCTCCAGGCCCGCAGGCAGCGTACGCCGGTAGGCGCCGTAGTCCTGCATGTGCTCCACGTAATACTGGAGCCCGCCCGTCAGGTCGCGCGCCAGCTCCTGCTCATACCCCACGAGGTAGCGCGCCTCGCTGTTCCGCACGAACGGGTCGTCGCCGTCGGTGTCCTCGGCGGAACGGTACCAGCCGCCCTCCAGGCTGAGGATGCCCCGGCCGAGCGGCCCGCGCACGCTCGCGCCGAACACCTGCAGGCGCGGGAAGCGCGCCTCGCCGGTGAGCGGGTCAGACCCGGCCGGGCTCTTCCAGAAGCCGTCGTAGGCGTAGGCGGCCGCCTCATACGCGCCGACCGCGCGATACAGCCGCGCCGCCCACTCGTCGTCGCGAAACACGCCGTCCGGCCGGTCCGCGCGCACCGGCGCGTCGCGGCCGGCCAGCCTGCCGAGCCACGGGTTCCAATAGGAGAGCCGCCGCCCGTCGATCGAGCGGTCGCTGTCGAAACGCGGCACGTAGACCAGATCCAGGTTGGCCAGGCCGCTGAAGAGCGAGGCCTTGGCGGCGTCCGACGGCGCCTTCAGATACTCCTCGTCGCGGCCGATGAAGAAGGCGTTCCAGTCCTTGGGGAAGAGGTCGTTGATGAACAGCATGTCGCCCGTGCCCCACGTGTTGATCTGGCGGCCGAGCTTCAGGTCGAGGAACGGCGCGGGCCGCAGCAGCAGGTTGGCCTGCCGCAGGTCGAGCCAGCCGTCGCCGTCCTCCAGATCGACGCGGTGCGCGTTGAGCACCGGGTCGTACAGCACGTCCGCGACGACTTTGAGCGCGACGCGCTCAGCGCCCCGCTCGAACTGGAGCTGCACGCGCGTCTCGGCCAGCGAGGCCGCTTTCTCGTACGGGTCGTTCTGCAGCCGGAGGCCGCCGCGCGCCTCCCAGAACCCGCTGAGGCCCTCGGGCAGCGCGCGCGCGTCCGCGTCCGCCCGCACCGGCGCGGCCTGCGGCGCCGCGTCCAGCCCGGCCGGCAGCGCGGGCTCGGCGGCGGCCTGCGGCGGCGCGCCTAACCCGGCGGGCAACGACGGCTCTTGCGCGAGGGCGGCGGCGGCAAGGCCCCAGCATACCGCCCCCACGCAAAGGCCCCTTATGGAATCAGCGCTCATCTGTCAGGCTCCCCTGTTCGCAGCCGAGGCCGTGCGGAACGCGGCCGTGTTTACGTTGCTCTGGCATACTGACGACACGCGGACACAGCTTTCGTCCGCCCGAACGCCAGAGGCCAGGCACGCGGCGGGCGCCGCGTTGTCTGCACCGACGGGTTCGGCTATAGTCAATCATCGATCAATGTTCCGAGCTTGTTCAGAACATCGTGCATGACATCTTTGGTGAGTGCGCAACAAAATGAAGCCTGACGCACCTTCCAGTCCAGGCTCTTCACCTGATCCGCTAGAATCACACCGGACACCTGTAGTCCGTGCGGGAGAGGAACCTCGAAGGGATAACCTTTGATTTGGCTTGTGATGGGGCACAACAGAGCCAATCCCACTTTGCGGTTGTAGGGCTCTGGCGATAAGACCACGGCTGGACGGTGTCCCGCCTGTTCATGACCGGCTTGAGGGCTGAATGCGATCCAGACCACATCTCCGCGTCTCGGACAATAGGGTGCCGGCATCACCAACTCTCCTTTCCGACGACGGCCCCGCTTGAAACCTCGCCGTGCAGATTACGCGGAGTGATGCCCTTCAAGAGTTCCGCGAGTTGATACCGTTGCTGCCGGATGGGAACAATGACAATCTGTCCATCACATGAGGCCAGATTGACGGTTTCTCCGAAACGCAACTGCGTTTCTTTTGCGACAGCAAGTGGGATACGCACCGCTAGGCTGTTTCCCCATTTTGTGACTTTGGTGATCATGCTACGCTCCTGTTGGATATACATTGAATATACGCCATAAGATGGCGGATGGTCAAGCGCGAGTCTCGGCTTTGTATTGTATTGCCCAACGTCAGCGACCACCAACACCCTGAGCCGAAGGCGAATGGGTGTTGGGTGAGTCGACGTGTTGGACGGTCGTCGCGTCACGTGTTTTTAGCATCCTGTTCCGCACTATGATCCCCGCCAGCCAATAGCCAGTGTTGCACTGGCTACTGGCTGGCGGGCAGTCCCAATCCACTAACCGCCGGTTGTCGGGGATTATGGTTACGGGCAAGATTACGATTACGAAGCACCCGCACATACATCGTCTAGCGCATTTTCGGCAGTCCGTGGACGGCCTGCTGTACTGGCGGGGACTGGGGGCACGGGCGGGAGGCCCGTGCCACGCGATACCGGAACGGCGTACGGGCAGGACAGCCGCGCTGCGTCAGCGCAACTGCGCCCGGGGAGGATTGCGCAGGTAGCGCTCGGTGAAGATCTCCTCGGACAGCCCGAGGTCGTACTCGACCTTGGAGTAGGTGACGGTCGTCACGCTCCCGGTACGCAGGTCGCGCATCGACGACTTCATCACCGTCGGATACCCCTGGACCGTCTCCACGGCGAGCGCCTGGGCCTCGCGGATCTTCTGTCCGGCCGCATCGACATACTCGGCCTTGACCGGTATGAAGCTGGCCTTGTGAATCCAGACCTTATAGGAGGCGAACTCGACGGCCTTGGGGTCTTTCGGCGTGCTCTTCAGCACGTAGTAGGTATCGGTGGTCTCGACCCGCTCGTGCGTGTCGTCCGCCGGGTTGCGCCCCGACACGTCCTCGTAATAGAAGTCCGAGCCCACGAAGCTGGTGCGGGTGTCGGAGGCCGCGATCCGCTTGACCAGGTTGAGCCCCGGCAGGAAGAGCCAGCGGTCGTCGTCCTTGCCCACATGCTTGTGTACGAGGTAGGCCGTCTTGTTCACATCCGCCGGCCGCTCAAAGTAGACGTAGAACTTCTGGTCACCGGAGAACGTGTCGCCGGGGGCCCCCTCCGGCTCGAGGTCGAGCCGCAGGATCGTGAACTCGCGCGTGCGCGTCCGGCCTTGCGCGTCCTGGATCGACATCGACACCCTGGCGCGCCCGCTCTTGCCCTGATAGTACGCCGCGCGGTTGGCCTTGGCCACGATCTCCTCGACCGTCGGCGCCGCCTCCTGCGCCTGCGCCACAGCCGCTAACGCCAGCATTCCGAGCATGATCTGTTTCATATGTCCTCTCCTCCTCTTGTTCATCGCGGCCCATCCTGATCCGCGCGGCACGCCTTGCGCCTTCCATTCAAGAAACACGCCAGCGCGGCGGCCGCGATGCAGGCGAGGCTGGCGTACGACACCGTACTCCAGGACAGCTCCCAGAACATCTGGACGTTGAGCGCTACGGTCAGCACGCCTGCGAGCGCCGCGAAGAAGCAGGTGCCGCAACGGCACAGCCTTCCGCCGCCCGAGCGGGGGAAGAGCCAGCGCTCCAGCAGCGTGATCAGCGCCGGCAGCAGGAAGAGCGTGGCCACACCCGCCGCCAGCAGGATCGCCGCGATGAAGATGCCGACCGTCTGATACGGCACCAGCGGCGCCGCCAGCAGCGGCAGGAAGCCCACCCCGATCACGATCACGTTGCGCGTGATCGCCCGCGCCGGCTCGCCGAACATCGGCCCGGACGCCGCCCGCCACGAGCCGTACTTCGGATACAGCTCGCGGGCCCGCGAGATGAAGTGGATCGCATAATCGACCGCCATGCCGAGGCTCAGCGCCGACAGCACGGCCACCGGCATATCGTAGTCCTTGCCGACGAGCCCGATCATGCCGTAGATCAGGCCGATCGTGACGGTCAGCGGCAGCATGGAGAGGAAACCCCACAACGCCGAGCGGAACAGGATGATCATCATCAGCCACACGGCCGCAAAGCTGCCGAGGAATGACAGCAGCATGCCGTTGACCATCCGCTCCTGCCAGATCACATTGATATAGGTGAGCCCGAACCACTCCGCGCGCAATGCGACGGGGGCGGGGTTCGCGGCAATGTAGGCGCCCACCGCCTCGACGATGACCTTCATGTCGCGGTTGTCGCCGCTCTTCTGCTGGATCCACAGGCTCGTGCTCCGCCAGGTGTCAGTCCGCACAAAATGCGCGAGATCCTGCGGCCGGTGCGAACTCTCGACCTGCATCACCGTCTGCGCCACGCCCTCGCGCGTGTTGGGGATACGGTAGTACTCGGGCTTGCCCTCCATCAGCTCGCGATAGACGGTGCGCACGAGGTCGGCGACCGAGTTGCTCTTGCCCACCAGCGGCCTGCCGTCGGCGCTGCGGACGGTCAGCAGATGCTCCTGCAGGCCGGCGAGCCAGGTCAGCACGGCCGGTTCCTTAAAGACCTGTCCGGCCTGCGCCTGCTCGCTCACGAAGAGCGCGGCCGCGTCCCAGGCGTCGAGCCGCTCCTGCGGCGCGGCGTCGGCCTGCTCCGTGACATACGCCTGCAACCGCTCAAAAAACGCGTCCCGTCCCTGCGCCACCGGATCGAGCGCGCCGGCCTGCGCCAGCAGCTTGCCGAACACCTCGGCCGAGCCCGCGACCTCCCCCTTCTTCAGCTCCGCGGCGCGCGCGGCGAGCGGGCGCTCAAGCGCGGCGGCCATACGCGGCGGCTGCGGCAGCTCGTCGGCCGCCTGCAGCGCCAGATACCCCATGTAGGTGCCGCCGAAATGGGCGTTGAGCACCCGGTCGGCCACGCGGATCGGATGCTTGGGCTCGAACCACTTCACCGGGTTGTCGTTGATGACGATGCGGCTGATGCCCCAGACCGCCACGACCGTCAACACCAAGGCCCCCGCAAGAAGCGGCTTGGCGTACCGGAACGTCCCCTGCCCCAGCGCGCGCAAGACACGGGTCATCAGCGAGTGCGACTCCTCCTCGGCGTTGTGCTCGGTCAGGCCGAAGTTCGCCAGCGCGGACTCGCGGATGAACATCACCGAGGCCGGCACGAAGGTCACGGTCCAGAGCCACGCCACCATCACTCCGATCGCGATGAAGACGCCGAAGACCTGCACCGGCGGGATC
>JAKJGY010000415.1 GCA_022704145.1 Verrucomicrobiota bacterium | reverse complement strand
GCGGTCACGGTCAACAGCGCTCGAGGTCGGTTCTGACAGAATCATGATTACAGAATCATGGTTGGCCGGTCTGGGCCAGAATCTAGGCCGCCTAACCTTCAACAGAATAAAATCGCGCCCATCCGTTGGAGCGGCTCGCGGCTACGCTTGACTCGCCCCGGCCGAAAGGATAGAATCAGGCGGCATCAAAAGAAAGGAGGCGTTCGCTATGAAAATCAAAGCGACTCAGCCTGCTCAGAAAGCCAAGCCCGTCGCCGCGCCCCTCAAGGCCAAAGCCGCCAAACCGGCCGTCAAGAAAGCCCGGCCGAAATCGCAGCGCGTGACCTTCACCGTCCGGGCCGACGCCACCAGCCGCGTCTTCCTGGCCGGCTCCTTCAACAGTTGGGACCCGACCGCCAAGGAGATGACCGACAAGAAGGGCGAGGGCGTCTTCACCGCCACCCTCAGCCTGCTCCCGGGCGACCACCAGTATAAGTTCGTCATCGACGGCACCTGGTGCGCCGACCCCGAGAACCCGGACTGGGTCCAGAATGACCACGGCACGCTCAACAGCGTGGTCCACGTGGCCTGAACGGCCCCGCGCCGTCCAGCCGCCCGGAGCACGCCCGTGATGCGAAGGCCCCTCCTGGCCCTCACCCTCGGCGACCCCGCCGGGATCGGCCCCGAACTCGCCCTGCGGGCACTGGCCGATCCCGACGTGGCGCGCCGCTGCCAGCTCGCGCTCTACGGCAGCCTGCGCCTGCTCGAGCGCGCCGCCGCCGCCGCCGGCCTGCCCCTCCCGGACACCTTCGAGACCCTCGCGCCCGGCGCCGCCGACAGCCCGCCCGCGCCCGACGGCCGCCACCGCCTCCTCGACTTCCCCTTCGCCGAGGCCGACACCCTGCGGCCCGGCGCCGTGCAGGCCGCCTGCGGCCGCCAGGCCCACCTCTGGATCACCGCCGCCACCCGCGACGCGCTCCACGGCCGCGTCGACGCGCTCGTCACCGGCCCGGTCTGCAAGGAGGCCCTGCGCCTCGCGGGCGTGCCCTTCCCCGGCCATACCGAGCTGCTCGCCCACCTCTCCGGCGCCGCCGACCCCTGCATGGCCTTCCACTCGCCCGACCTGTTCGTCAGCCTCGCCACCATCCACGAGCCGCTCGCCGCCGTGCCGCGCCTGCTCAACGTCCCGCTCCTGCTGCGCACGCTGCGCCTCACCCACGCCGCCTGCGTCCGTCTCGGCACGCCCGCCCCGCGCCTCGGCCTCCTCGCCCTCAACCCCCACGCCGGCGAGCACGGCCTCTTCGGCGACGAGGAGGCCCGCCTTCTCGCCCCGGCCCTCGCCGCCGCCCGCGCCGAGGGGCTCGACGCCCACGGCCCCCTGGTCCCCGACACCGCCTTCACCTGGCTCGGCGCCGCCCCGCGCCGCGCGCCCTTCGACGCCTACGTGGCCCTCTACCACGACCAGGGCCTCATCCCCTTCAAGCTCGCGGCCTTCGACACCGGCGTGAACCTGACCCTCGGC
>JAKJGY010000187.1 GCA_022704145.1 Verrucomicrobiota bacterium | reverse complement strand
GGCGCGGCCTTCCCCCCGTCCCAGCGCTCACGCACGCCCCGGACGGTACGACAGGCGCGCGAACAGGTCGCCGCAGATGTGCTCCGACGCCCGCTCGAGCCACGCCTCGCGGCTGACCCCCGCAGGACAGAACCGCACCACCCAAGAGGGCTTCGCCAGCGCGTAGACCACGTACTGCGCGCTCACCGAACTGTGCCACAGGCTCACCTCCACCGGGTCATCCCCCTCCATGCCCATGCGCACCAGACTCCCGAACGCCAGCCGGATCGGCTCGGCGAACTCGCGCATCAGCTCCTCCATCACCTCGGCCGGCACCTGCTCCTCTAGCCCCATCAGCCGCGCGATATGCGACTCCGGCGGACGGACCGCCGCACAGATCTCCAGCGAGCGCCGCACCCACGCCCGCATGGCCGCCTGCCACGACGCCGCGTCCCTCACCGAGCCCGGCAGCGACAGCAACGGCTCCGCCACCTCGCGGAACAGCTCGCCGATCACCGCCTTGTACAGCTCCGCCTTGGACCGGAAATAGTAGTTCACCAGCGCGACGTTCACGCCCGCCGCCTGACAGATCAGCCGCGTGGTGGCCTCGCGGAAACCGCGCTCGGCAAACACCTCGGCCGCGGCCGTCAGAATGCGCTCACGCGTACCGCCCGCCGCACCGCCAGACTCCCCGACCGCCCGTACGTTCGCCATGCCTGCCCCTTTTCGTTAAACTTATGTTTAACAGCATAACGCACCCCGGACCGCACGTCAACCCGCGCCCAACCCGCCCCGTATGACCTCAAGCTGCCCCTCCAGATCGGCCAGCTCGCGCGCCCAGAACGCCGGGCCGCCCCAGCCCGGATGGTTCTGCAGAAAGGCGCAGTCCCGCGACTGCCGCGCGCACCAGGCCAGGTAGTAGACCATCCGCATCGCCCGCAGCGGCTCGATCAGCCGCAACGTCAGACGGTCGAACGGACGGAACGTCTCATACCCCTCGACCAGCCGCTCGGCCTCCTCCCGCACCTCCGACAGGCGGCCCGGCAGCAGCATCCACACGTCCTGCACCGGCGGGCCGTTCATCATATCGTCGAAATCGATCAGGAACAGGCCCGTGTCCGGCCGCTCCAGCACGTTGGTGTGCTGGCAGTCGCCATGCAGCCGCACACACTCCACACCCTCGAACAACGGGGCCACCTCGTCCAGCAGCGCATGCCCGAACGCCTCAAGCCGCTCCGCCTCCCGCACCCCCATCACCCCCCCGTCCAGAAGCGCGTCCAGATCCGCGGCCGTCGACGTGTAGGGCCCCAGCGTAAGGCGCGCCCCCGCAGGCACCCGCGCCCCCACCGCATGGATCCGCGCCAGCAGCGCGCCCAGCCGGAACCACCGCTCGCCCCCGGGGTCAGCAGGCTCGACCGGCCGCCCGCCCCGCTTCGGGAAGAGCGCATAGGCGATCCCCGCGCACATGCCCAGCGTGCCCCCCGCCACAAACGGCAGCGGCGCCACCACCGGGATCTCCTCCGCCGCACACGCCGACACGAAGGCGTGCTCGTCCTCCAGCGCCGCGCGCGTCCAGCGCCCCGGCCGGTAAAACTTCGCGATCAGCTCGTCACCCGCCTCCATCGCGACCGCATACACCCGGTTGATGTAGCTCGGCAACGGTCGCACCAGCCCCGCGCACCGCCTCCCGCACGCCTCCTCCACCGCCTCCAGCACACGGTCGGGCGTCAGCTCGTCATAATCAGACTTCATGCCCGACAGTCTACCACAGACGGCCCCCGCCAACCTACCCTTTCTCAGCGCCCGTCACACGCGGGCCTTGTGGCCCCCCCCCGCCCTCAGCGCCCGAGCGGCAGACGCATCACCGTCACCGAATTGCCGGGGAAGACCTGCGAGAAGGCGGGCACGGCCGCAGCCGGCACAAACTCCGCAGGCGCGACCTTCGTCGGCTCGTCGAGCGAGTTCTCGTCCATCGCGTCGCCCGACGTCAGCACCCAGCCCTTCGCGCCCTTGGCCACACCCGCCACACCGTCAAGCCGGATGTCGGCCGTGCGCGGCGCGGCCGCGGCATTGACGACCTTCAGGATGACCTCCCTGCCGTCGGGCGAGAGCGTCGGCGAGGCGTAGAGCGCCTTCAGCGGCTTGGCATGAACATCATGGACCAACTTGCCGTCGAGGAAGCATTTGACGTTCCCGCCCTTCAGTTCCACCTTGATGTCGTACCAGCGGCCGGTCTCGATCGTGCCGTCGGCCTCCGCGCCCTCGACGCCCGGCATCTCGAGACCATGCCGCCTGTTGCCCCAGCCGCCGAGGTTCCACCACGACTTCTGCCCCTCCTTGTCCACGCCGATCAGGATCAGGAAGCCCTCCGCGCCGCCGGTCTTGCGCGCCTTGAGCGTGTAGGTGTAGTCGCGCCATTTCTTATCCCCGGCCACGGCCGTGACGTTCTCGTCGAGCGCGGACTGCCTGTACGCTCCGCCTTCGGCCTTCCACGCGCCGCCTTTGGTCTTCCAGCCTTTGGCGCCTCCCGCGAAGTCGCACGTGTAGAGCACCTCGTCGCCGCGCGTCACCTTGATGTCCTTGAACTCCGCCTGCGTGAGCCAGGTGCCGACACCGATCATGCCGCTCTGCACGGGTGGCTCGGCAGGCGCCGACTCGACCACGCACGGCAGCACCGTGCCGCCGCGATGCGCCGAGAAGAGCTGCTGCACATAGTACGAGGGGATGCCGTAGACGCGCGAGCTGTCGTACACGATCAGGTCCGGGTTCCAGCGCCGGTGATTGGCGTTCACCAGCAGCGGCGCGTACGCCGCCATGAAGACCACGTCCGAATTGCGCTCCAGACCGGTCATGAAGGCCGCCTCGCCCACCGCGCCGCGCAGGCTACCTTCGCCCGTGCCCTGCGTCACCGCGTACTCGCCCACGAAGACCTGGTAGCCATTACGGTCGTAACTGTCGTAGCGGTTCGCCTGAGCCATGAAGAACTCGGGGTTGCTGTAGTAGTGCTCGTCCACGATGTCGAGCGGACGGCTCTTGGGCACGCCGCCCAGCCAGTGGTTCGCGATCAGGCGCACGTCCGGGTACTTGGCCTTGACCGCGTCGTGGAAGAGCGCGTAGCGTTCGTTGTAGGCCGGGCCGCCGTTCTCGTTGCCGATCTCCAGGTATTTCATGTTGAACGGCGCGGGGTGGCCGGCCTTGGCGCGCAGCGCGCCCCAGGTGCTGTCCGCCGGGCCGTTGGCGTACTCGAGCGCGTCGAGCGCGTCCTGCACGTACTCGCCCATCTGGTCCAGCGGCACGTTCTCGCGATGCGACATGCCGACGTTGATGCAGAACATCGGCTCCGCGCCAAGGTCTTCCGACAGTTGCAGGTACTCGTGATAGCCGATGCCGTGCGTGGCGGTGTAGCCCCAGAGGTTGTACTGCGAGCGCCGCTCGAAGATGTCGCCGACCGTCTCCTTCCAGCGGTAGGCCTCCTTCATCGTGTTGCCCTCCACCCAGCAGCCGCCGGGGAAACGCATGAACGCGGGTTTCAGGTCCGCCAGCATCTGCGCGATGTCCGGACGGAAGCCGTGGCCCTTGAAGGTCTCCTGCGGGAAGAGCGAGACGCCGTCCAGCCAGAACGTGCCCGCCTGGTCAGCGCTGATCACCAGCCGCGCCTTGGGGTCGGTCGTGTCGGCCTTGAGCGTCAGCCTGAACGCCTGCCAGTCCGCCGTCAGACCCTTGATGCGCTCCTTGGCGTAGGCCACGCTGTCCGCACTCTCCAGCGTCACGGTGAGCGGACCCTTGAACGCGCCGTCCGAGCGGGCGCGCAGCGCGAGGTCGTACTTCGCGCCTTTCCGGACCGCCATGCCGAAATAGCCGCCGTTGGCCACGCCCGCGCGCGCCACGCCCGGATCCGTGATCGAGACCTTCAGCGAACGCGGGTTCCTGGCGCTGAGCGGCTGCGCCGTATCGACCGTCAGCGCGATCTTGGCGTTGCCGCTGCTGACGGCCGACCAGTGCTCAGGCTTGTCCGAGTCCTCGAACGACCGGTTGCGCACCAGCTCGGCGTAGAGCCCGCCGTCAGCCGAAAGGTTGATGTCCTCGAAGAAAATGCCCCACAGCATCGGGCTGACCTTCACGCCCGGCTTGTCGACGCTAACCGTAATCGAGCTATCGGCAGCACGCAGGCTGCCACACATGCACGCGGCCAGCGCCAAGAATCGCAGTGTATTACTCATAGTGTCGGCCATCCTACTCGTCCGCCCTCTGCCCGTCTATTGCACTTATAGCAACAGCGCTTGTCCTTTTCGCAACATCCCGGTGCCCGTCTCATCCGCAGGACTAGAGGGCAGTGTCCTCGCAAGCCGCCGGTCCCCGCCGGTATGGCAGGACGTCCCGGACCGCCGAACACCCGGTCTCAGCCCAGTACGGCAGGACGTCCCGGACTGCCGACAACGTGCCTGACGACCGCCGTTCGCTTTCGGACGTCCCGGACCGCCGAACACCCGATCCCCGCCGGTAGGCAGTGCAAGGGATTTGTCTGTAAATTCGTGAAGGCGGGTCATGCAGGCATACCTTTTGCCTCTTTAGCTCCGAACATAGCGCTCGCTCCAACCATTCCTGCTAAAGCAATCTTTTTTAGTAATCCATTTGCCATGATTGGAACCCCTGTCCACAGGCGTGACATAGAGAACTCATTCCGTTCAAGGATGTTGTTGGTGTTCATGGCTTTGTGTCTCCTTCTGTGCGCCTTTCGGCGGTTTCCTTCCGCGTCCTAAAATTCGTTTCCTTGCGTGCGACGTAAAAGAGGGCTAGACAGGCGCAGTATTGAATCACAACGCCGGTTTCCGGGCGTGGGATGGAAACGGGCGGCGGGACGTCCCGGACCGCCGACGAGACTGCTGCGCGCATGTTTGTCGGCAGTCGTCATGGCATCATTCCTTCCACCTCGGGATCGGCCACCGTGTGGGGCCAGTCGCGCCACGCGCGGCACAGCCCGGCCTTGACCGGATTATTGAGCGTGTAGCTGACGCTGTGGAACCAGGCGTCGCCGTCGCGGCACCAGTGGTCGAAAGGCTCGCGCTGCCAGAAGGCGCCAGAGCCGCCTCTGGCCCTGTTGATCAGCCGTGCGGTGTACGCCCTGAAGCGGGCGAGGTCGCTGATCAGCTCGGCGCTCCGTCCCTCGGTGTTCGAAAGGACGAGATGGGCGTGGCTCGGCATCAGGGTCGCAGCCCACACGCGCCAGCCGCAGCCGCGCAGCCAGTCGAGATTAGCGCGGATGATGCGCGAGACATCGGACTCGCACAGGTCGTGTTCACCGCGCCCGGCGGCGTCGAGGATCGCTTCGAGCTGTAAGAAACGGCGGCGCTGCGCGACGAGCGGATCCGCAACAGGTACCGGCATGACTCCGTTTGCGCAGTCCGGCCCCTCCGTTATACTCGGGGCGGGGTCGTCCCGCGCTACCGGCAGGGACCGGGCACGGTCCGGCGAGTACGGGCGGACGTCCCGGACGCCCGACCCCCGGTCCATGTCCGTACGGGCGGACGTCCCGGACGCCCGAGCCTCCAACGCCGCCGCGCGTTCCGCCCGCTCTTCCCGCAGTTCCTCGACAACCCGCGCGGGCAGGCACCCCTTGCGGCACAGCGTGACGAAATAGGCGTGCCCGGCGACCAGCCAGTGCGGCAGCCGCCCGCGCGTGAACGACAGAGTCTGTACCCGCTCAATCATGCCGCCGCCCTTTCCCGGCAAGATCCCGCAATACGGGCAGGCGAGAGCGTCAACTTCGGCATCTGTCTGGCACGCCTGCAAGGACATCCTCCGCGACACATGTTTGCGAATGTCAAGATTATACGGAGTAGAAGCGCCGAGCGCAACGTCCGTGAACACAGAATCGCCGGCACCGTACCGTCCGCTTTCGGGCGTCCGGGGACGTCCGCCCGTACTTGGCCGTTCCCTGCCGGCCCATGCCCGGTACGGCGGGACGTCCCGGACCGCCGACAACGTGCCTGACGACCGCCGTCCGCGTTCGGGCGTCCGAGACGTCCGCCCGTACTGTGCCGGTCTATGTCAGTACGGCGGGACGTCCCGAACCGCCGATCGAACTCGCGACAAAGCTCGCGACAAAGTGCCTCGGAGCCCCCCTTCTTCCTTGGCTACTCCTTGTTGGCTATTGGATGTTCAAGCAGCCAGCGCCAAGCCGGCACGATGCGGACGCCCTCGCGTTCGCCCTCCTCATTCCAGGTGACAAGGGTGCGGCTGGCCTTGGGGTGCTGCGGCCGTGCGTCCGCAAAACCCCGGAACTCTCTCGCCGCCGTGCCTGACTCGGCCAAGGACCAGCACGCCTGCACAAAGTGCCAGGCTCCTCCCTCTTCATACACAAAGTCGACGCCCGTCTTCTGCGGCGTCACCACGTAGTCCGGCCGCACATCCCTGGCCCTTAACGCCGCGAAGACCAGCCCCTCAAGCGCCCCGCCCCTGTCGGCTGTGATGCCGGAAGCGAAGGCCCGACACAGCCCCGTATCCGCCGCAAACACCTTCTTGGGATTCACCTGCCTCCTCTTGAGCGACCGGTCGTGAACCTCCACAGGAAAGCAGAAATAGGCGTCGTGCAAATGCTCGAGCACGTCGAACAGCAGACTCTTGCCGCAGGCGATGCCGGCCTGCGAGAACGACGCGGCCAGACGCGACACGCTCAAGAGCTGACCCGGGTTCTGGAGGACGTGGCGCGCCAAGGCTTTCGCGGCCGCATAGTTGCTCAGCCCGTGCCGCTCGATCACGTCCCGCAGGATCACCACGTCCGCATATCCCTGAAGCACCGTCCGCCAGAGGCCCTCCTCGCACCTCTGGACTTCAGGAAAGCCCCCCGTCCGCAAATAGCCCTCCGCCGCCTTCGCCAGCGTGTAGCGGTCACGGTCGCCATAAACCGGGCGCTCCGGCACGCGCACGCCCTGAAACCGGCAGTACTCGCGGAAAGACAGAGGGAACACCTCGGTGGTCAGCGACCTCCCGCGCATCGCCGTTCCGATCTCCCGGCTCAGGAGCTTGGCCGATGAGCCGGTAAGCATGATCTCCGCCCGTTCCGTGTCGAGGACCCGGCGGATGAACAGCTCCCACTGGGCGACCCGCTGGATCTCATCGAAAAAGAACCAGCAGGTCTGCTCCTTCAGGGCCGGGTTCGCGCCGTAAAAGGCCTCGATGATCCACTGCAGATCGCCTACACGCGCCTGCGCAAGGCGGTCGTCCTCGAAATTCATGTAGAGGAGCCGTTCGCGCGGAACCCCTGTTTCGAGCAACGTCTGCATGGTATGGAAACAGAGCGAGGTCTTGCCGGTCCGCCGCATGCCGGTCAACACCGACACCTTGCCGGGCATCTTCCTCACACGCACGTCGCGCGGGACGGTCTCCGGTATCCGCCGCGTCAGCGCCTCGCCCACCAACCGCTCGATCACCGTTCGCATGTCATCAATATATCCCCATTACAGGGACGGTTTCAAGAACAAACGGTCTTCTGGAAAGTCTTTTTCAGTGCCTATGAATTATTCCGGAGGCTTGTTCTGCCGCTGATTGCCACGCATGAGCCCGGCGCACGCTCGCCAGACCGACAAGGCTCGCGACAAAGTGGACCCGCCAGTACGGCGGGACG
>JAKJGY010000186.1 GCA_022704145.1 Verrucomicrobiota bacterium | reverse complement strand
TCACGCCCGCCGAGGCCCACGCCCTGCTCCTGCGCGAACGCGTGCCCGCCGACCTCGCCGACGCCGCACGCCAGATCCTCGAGGCGCTCGACGAGCAGATGTACCGGCCCGACGCCAGCGCCCCCCTCGCCGAGACCGCACGCACCCTCCAGGACCTGCTGCCCCGCCTCGATACGGCCCTGGACGCCCCCCCGCCCGCCCCACAGGAGGAGCCGCTATGACCCCGCGCCGCACACCCAGCCGCACCGCCCGCGCCTGCGCCGCCGCCCTCCTGTGCGCCGCCGCCCAGGCCGCCGCCGTCCCTGACGACGCCACCCGCGCCTTCCTCTGGGAACAGGCCAACACGCAGGCCGCCGCCGCCGACCGACCGGAGGCCTACCTCAAGGCCGCCCAGACCTATAACCGCCTGGTCAACGACGGCGTGAGTAACGGCACGCTCTTCTCCAACCTCGGCGCCGCGCTCGTGCTCGCCGGCGACGGCGCCAACGCCGCCGCCGCCTTCGAGCGCGCCGAACGCCACCTCGGCGCCACGCCCGAGACCCGCCAGGGCCTCTCCGCCGCGCTCGCCCTCCAAGCCGGCCGCCCGCACGCCGACCTGCCCTGGTCGCGCACGGCCCTCTTCTGGCATTACGGCCTCCCCTGCGAGACCCGCGCCTGGGCCGCGCTCGCAGGCTGGACGCTCTTCTGGCTCGGCGCGCTCTGCCGCACCCACCGTCGCGCCCGCGCCACGCACGCCACCCTCCGCAGCCTCTCCGACACCGGCCTGCTCGCAGGCGGGCTGCTCGCCCTCGCCTTCTCCGCCTCGACCGCCGCAACCCTCCTCCTGGAACGCCACGACCGGAGCGCCTGGCCCAGCCGCACCTTCCAGACCGCCGCACCGCTCGACCTGGAGGACAGCCCATGAGCGCAACTCCCTCCAGCCGCCTGCCGCCGTGCGCAGCCCTTGTTGCCGCCGCCTGCCTGCTGGCCCCGGCCGCCGCCCGCTGCGGCGAACTCTACGGCGGCCGCCTCTACACCGTCCCCGAACGGGTCTTCGTCAACCAGCCCTTCGAGATCCATTTCGAGCTGGAGGTCTCGCCCGGCAACGAGATCCAGGACCTTCGGATCAGCGACTTCCCCAACGACGAGAAGCTCCTGGCGCTCGGCCGGCTCGAGAACACCACCCGCACCCGCGGCACCCGCGACGGCCAGCCCACCGAGACGCTGCGCTTCACCGCCTCCGCCCGCGGCCTGCTCCCGCTCGAGCAGACCTTCCACCCGCGCCTCCAGTGCACGCTCGTCGAACGCCGCTCCTTCGGCTTCTTCACCCGCTGGCAACCCCAGCCCAAACAGCTCCAGCTCGCCCCCTTCACCCTCTCCCTCCGCGCGCTCCCCGAGGCCGGCCGCCCCCCGCACTTCAGCGGCGCCGTCGGCCGCTTCAGCCTCACCGGCAGCCTCTCCCAGAGCGCCGTCCGCCCCGGCGACATCATCACCCTCTCGCTCGACCTCTCCGGCCAGGGCTGGCTCGGCGAAGCCCCCGCCCCCGCACCTGCCCTCCCTTCCGAGCACGAGTCCCTCTTCAAGACCTACCCCGCCAAAGAACGCCTCCGCGAGCCCCTCCGCATCCGGACCGAGCAGGTCTTCATCCCCCTGGCCACCAACGCCGCCGCGATCCCACCCGCCCGCTTCTCCTTCTTCAACCCCGAAACCGCCGCCTACGAAGAGTGCGCCGCAGGCCCCTTCCCGCTCAGCTTCCGCACCCAGGAGTCCGACACCCCGCCCCCTGCCGAAGTCCGCGTGCTCACCCCCGACGCGCCCGCCGCCGCGCCCGCCGCCGCCACAGCACCCGTCTCCGTCTCCGTGGCCCGCGTCAACCAGCGCGCGCGCCAACACGCGCCGATCCTGGCCGCCAGCCTCTTCGCCCTCGCCGCGGCCTTCCTCTTCCTCCACCTGCGCGGCCGCCACACGCGCCTCGGCCTCGCCCTCGCCGCCCTGCTCCTGGGCCTCGGCGCCCTCACCGCACGCGCCCTGCACGCCCGCCCCGCCGCACGCCCGCGCCAGGTCGCCCGCCGCGTCGAGCCGCTCTTCGCCCCGTCGCGCGCCGCCCCGCCCCTCTTCGCCCTCAACCCCGGCGACGCCGTCACCCCGCTCGAGCGCGCCGGCGACTGGCTGCGCGTCGACGCCGACGGCCGCCGCGGCTGGATACCCGCCTCGGCCCTCGCCGAGCCCTGAGCCGCGCCCTGCGCCCCTCGCGATTCCCTATTCCCTTCTCCCCCTCCTTCCGATACACTACCCCTATTATGAGAAGCGGGATGTGGTCTTTCACCTATAAGCTCCTCATCGCCTGGGCGCTCACGGCGGTGACGGACAGCCGCGCCGATGTCTGGATCAGCGAGTTCCTCGCCGATAACGCCGACGGCCTGCGCACCGCCTCCGGCCAGGCCTCGGACTGGATCGAGCTTTACAACAGCGGCCCTCAGACCGTCGACCTCGGCGGCTGGTTCCTGACCGACACCGCCTCAGCCCTCACCAAATGGCGCTTCCCGGACGGCACCACGCTCGCCTCAAACGCCTACCTGCTCGTGTTCGCCGACAGCGCGACCGTCTCCGTCACCAACGCCGAACTGCACGCCTCCTTCAGCCTCTCGAAAGACGGCGAGTACCTCGCCCTCGTCCGCCCGGACGGCTCCACCGTCGCCGACGCCTTCGCCCCCGCCTTCCCGCCCCAATACCCGGACGTCTCCTACGGCCACGAGCCGCGCACGACCCCCCTCGTCGGCACCGGCTCGGCCGCCCGCTACCGGGTGCCCAACGCCGCCGGAACCGCCCCCTGGCTCAGCGCCACAGGCGCCCTCGGCTGTTCCGGCACCAACGCCGCCTTCTCCGTGCGCTACTACGAGATGAACGCCGCCATCGCCAGCATCGACGCCGCCGAGACCATGGTCGCCAACAGCACCTACTGGAAAACCGACCGCGCCTACCCGCTCACCGGCCAGTACCCGTTCATCGACTTCCACGGCACCAGCGCCTCCGGCGCCTTCACCAACAACCTGCTCTTCCCCGGCCACACCGCCGTCAACCAGGACCGCAACACCTTCGTCGTCGTGGCCGACACCGCGCTCTATGTCCCGTCCGCCGGACAGTGGACGTTCTGCGTCGGCAGCGACGACGGCTTCCGCCTGCGCGTCAGCGGGCAGGGCGCCAGCTTCTCCTCCGAATACGCCACCGGCCGCGGCTTCGGCAACACCCTCGCCACCTTCACCTTCCCCGCCGCAGGCGTCTACAGCCTGAACCTCGTCTACTACGAGAACTCCGGCGGCGCCACCGTCGAATTCTCGGCCGCCCCAGGCTTCCAGAGCACCTTCTCCACCGACACCTTCCGCCTCGTCGGCGATCCCGCAGGCGGCCTGCTGCACGCCGGCGCGATCGGCGCCGCCATCGAGACCGACGTCGCCTCCGCCCTGCGCGGCGTCAACGCCCGCCTCGACGCCGAATGGCCCTTCACGCTGGACGCGCCGCCCGCGTCCGACGACACCGTCACGCTGCTCGTGCGCTGCGCCGACGGCTTCACGGCCTCGCTCAACGGCACGCCCCTCGCCGCCCTCAACACCCCCGACCCGCTCCTCTGGAACAGCGCCGCCACCGCCGCCCGCCCCCTCACCAACGTCCTACAGTGGCTCTCCTACACCGTCCCCGCAGCCGCCCTCCAGGCCGGCCCCAACACCCTCGCCCTCACCGCGCTCAACAACACCGCAGCCGACCCCGACTTCCTCATCCAGCCCCGCCTCGTCTGGCGCACCGCCGCCCGCACCCCCTACTTCTTTAAAGCCCCCACGCCGCGCGCCGCCAACGCCCAGCCCTACACCGCCCCCACGCCCAAGGTCTCGGCCAGCGAGCCGCGCGGCTACAAGCGCGCGCCCTTCACCGTCTCGCTCACCTGCGAGGACGCCCCCGGCGCCGCCATCCGCTACACCCTCGACGGCGCCACCCCCTGGTCCGGCGCCACCCTCTACACCGGCCCCCTCACCATCACCAACACCACCGTCCTGCGCGCCGCCGTCATCGACCCCACCTCGCTCCAGATGACCGTCCGCACCTTCACCTGGCTCTTCCTCGAGGACATCCTGCGCCAGGGCGCCACGCCGCCCCCCGGCTGGCCCGCAAACGACCAGATCAACGGCCATAACTTCGAGTACGGCCTGCGCCAGGCCACCGTCGACGCCGACCCCACCCGCATCCGCGCCGCCTTCACCAACGCCATCCCCTCCCTCTCGCTCGTGACCGACCTCACCAACCTCTTCAGCGCCTCCAGCGGCATCTACGTCAACCCCGGCAACGACGGCCTCGCCTGGGAACGCCCCGTCTCCGTCGAGCTGCTCGACCCCGTCCGCGGCTCCAACGCCGAGTTCCGAATCGACGCCGGCCTGCGTATCCGCGGCGCCTTCAGCCGCACAACCGAGAACCCCAAGCACGCCCTGCGCCTCTTCTTCCGCTCCGAGTACGGCGAAGGCAAGCTGAAGTTCAAGCTGTTCGACGACGAAGGCGCCGACACGTTCGACAAGGTCGACCTGCGCTGCTCCCAGAACTACTCCTGGTCCTACCAGAACAGCACCGCGGAGACCTTCATCCGCGAGACCTTCTCGCGCGACGCCCAGCGCGAGATGGGCGTGCCCTACGCCCGCAGCCGCTACTACCACCTCTACCTCAACGGCCAGTACTGGGGCCTCTACCAGACCGAAGAGCGGCCAGACGCCGACTTCGCCAAGACCTACCTCGGCGGCAGCGGCTCCGACTGGGACTGCATCAAGACCACCACGCCCGGCTATACCACCACCGCCTCGGACGGCACCTTCGACGCCTTCTACGCCCTCCACAACCTCGCCGTCAACCAGGGCTTCACCGGCGCCTACTCCAACAACTACTGGCGCGCGCGCGGCCTCAACCCCGACGGCTCCGCCAACACCAACTACCCCGCCTACCTCGACCAGGATAACCTGATCGCCTTCATGCTCACCGCCTACTACACCGGCGACCCCGACTCGCCCATCTCCATCTGGGGCGGCTTCCCCAACAACATGTACGGCCTCTTCCGCCGCGACAAGCCCACCGGCTTCAAATGGATCCGCCACGACGCCGAACACTCGCTCGGCGCGCACGGCTCCTACCCCGTCACCTGCGACACCACCGACGCCGGCGCCGCCTTCACCTCGCAGGCGAGCTTCAACCCCGCCACACTCCACATCCGGCTCTGCCAGCACCCCGAATACCGCATGCGCTTCGCCGACCTCGCCCGCCGCCACCTCTACGACACCGGCATCCTCGCGCCCACCAACGCCCAGGCCCTCTTCCGCAGCCGCATGAACGAACTCGACCTCGCCATCATCGCCGAGTCCGCACGCTGGGGCCGCGGCAAAACCCGCGACGCCACCTGGCTCCCCGCCTGCAACACCGTCCTCAACGCCTACCTCGGCCCGCGCCGCGACATCCTCGTGAGCCACTTCCGTAACCGCGGCTGGTACCCGCTCCTCGACACCCCCGCCTTCTCCACCAACCGCGCCGCCCTCCCGCCCGGCCACACCCTGCGCCTCAGCGCGACCAACGCCTTCTACTACACCACCGACGGCTCCGACCCGCGCCTCCCCGGCGGCGGCGTCAGCCCCGCCGCCATCGCCGTCACCCAGACCGTCGGCCAGACCGCCCAGCCGCTCACCCTCATCCCGCGCGGCGCCGTCTGGCGCTACTCCGACACCGGCGCGACGCCCGCCGCCCAAGGCGGCCTCACCTGGCTCAGCCCCGGCTTCAGCCACACCGCCTGGCCCTACGGCCCCGCCCTCCTCGGCTTCGCCGGCAGCGCCACCGTCAACCCCGTCGCCACCGTCACCCGCCGCTATGTCAACGGCGTCTCCGGCACCCAGGTCACCACCACCTACCTCCGCCATACCTTCACCCTCGGTTCGACCGACGGCATCTCCGGCCTGTCGCTTGAGATCCTGCGCGACGACGGCGCCGTCCTCTACCTCAACGGCACCGAGCTGCACCGCGAGAACATGGCCGCCGGCACCGTCATCTACGACTCCTGGTCCGCCTCCGTCGTCGGCTCGCCCGACCAGAACACCTACTTCACGCGCGCCCTGCCCGCCAGCCTCCTCGTCCCCGGCACCAACACCCTGGCCGTCGAACTCCACCAGTGCAACTCAGGCAGCTCCGACCTCTATTTCGACCTCTCGCTCACCACCGTCGTCACCCCCGCCCTCGCCGCCACCTACCGCGCCGACATCCCCGTCACCGCCGACCTCACCCTCCTCGCCCGCTCCACCAACGGCTCCGACTGGAGCCCGCTCGCCGAGGCCGCCGTCACCCTCGCCCTCCCCCCCGTGGACTACTCGGCCCTGCGCGTCTCCGAACTCATGTACGCCCCGCCCTCGCCCGAGCCCGGCAGCCCCTTCGTCAACGACGACTTCGCCTGGCTGGAGCTGCGCAACGCGGGCTCCGCCACGCTCGACCTCGCCGGCCTGCGCTTCGCCGCCGGCATCACCCACACCTTCGCACCCCACCCGCTCGCGCCCGGCGCGCGCCTGATCCTCGCCAAAAACCCCGCCGCCTTCGCCACCCGCCACGCCACCAACGCGCTGCCCCTCGCCGCCTGGGCCAGCGGCAACCTCGCCCGCAAAGGCGAGACCCTCACGCTCGTCACCCCGGCCGGCACCAACATCCTCACCTTCACCTACGCCCACACCTGGCACCCCTCGACCTACAACACCGGCCTCTCCCTCGTGGCCGTCGACCTCGCCGCCTCCGAGCCGCTCTGGAGCACCGCCGACAACTGGCGCCCCAGCACCCAGCTCTTCGGCACCCCCGGACGCTCGGAGACGCCCCGCCTGACCGCCCTCGCCCACGCCGGCCAGACCGCCCTCACACTCTCCGCCGAAGGCCTCGAAGGCACCGTCGAGATCTGGTGGTCCGCCGACCTCGCCACCTGGCACCCCTGCCCGCCCGCCGCCTGGTCACGCAACGCCGACCTCCTGACCATCGACCTGCAGCACACCTCCTTCCCGCCCGGCGGACGCCGCTTCTTCCAGCTCCGCCTTGCGGATTACTGATACCCACACTCCCACACACCCACACTCCCACCATGCACCTCTTCCTCTACGGTCCTCCCGGCAGCGGCAAATCCACCATCGGGCGCCTCCTCGCCGAACGCCTCCAGCTCCCCTTCCTCGACCTCGACGCCCGTATCGAGGCCGCCGCAGGCATGCCGATCCGCGACATCTTCGCCACCGCAGGCGAGCCCGCCTTCCGCCAGCGCGAGGCCGACGCCCTGCGCGAGGCCGCCGCAGGCCGGCCCAGCGTCATCGGCCTCGGCGGCGGCGCCCTGCTGCGCCCGGAGAACCGCGCCCTCGCCGAAGCCACCGGCACAATCCTCTGCTTCGAGGCCGACCTCGCCACGCTCGAGCGCCGCGTCGCACGCGCGCCGGGCACGCGCCCGCTGCTCAACACCGCCGCGCCCGCCGACCCCGCCGCGCCCGCACAGCCCCCCAAAGGCAAGCCGCTCGCCCAGCTCCTCGCCGAACGCCAGACCCACTACGGCTCGTTCCCCCACCGCGTGACCGTCTCCGACCGGCCGCCC
>JAKJGY010000414.1 GCA_022704145.1 Verrucomicrobiota bacterium | reverse complement strand
CCGCCCGGCGGCCAGCAGGCCGGCCCGGACCTCGATGTTGTCCATCAGATACTTCACGCGATGGTCGGGCTTGGCCCAGGTCAGGCCGTCCGCAGGGTCGGTCAGGCCCGCGAGACAGGCGACCGCGCGGCGGGCGCTCTCGAGGTGCGCCGCGGCGAGCGCGCCCCCGGCTTGGCGGAAACGGTCGGCGGCCAGCAGGAACAGGGCGGCCGAGCTGTCCCAGGCGTCGACCCTGCCGGTGTCGCGATAGTCGCTGAACGTGCCCTCGAAATCATTCCAATAGCCCGCGACATTCTGATGCGCGGCGCACCAGTCGAGCCAGCGTCCGGCATGCGTGCGGTCATCTGCCGGGCCGCCCGCCTCAACGTGCGCCAGCAGGGCCAGCGCGGCGAAATGGGAGAAGTAGGGCACGATCCAGACCGGCGCGCCGGGACGGCCCTGCGGGCTGACCTGCGCGAACGCGCCGTCCGGGAGCTGGCAGGCGCGGAGCTGCCGCAGGCAGCGGTCAACCGCCAGACGCGCCGTGTCCGGCGTGCCGTCGGTTCGCGCCGGTCCGGCGCCCGCGGCGCAGAGCGCCAGACAGAGAACGGCAGCTCTCATGTGGTTTTACAGACGGCTAGGCCCAGCGCAGCGTCAGGGCGCCCCACGTCAGGCCCGCGCCGAAGGCGACCAGCACCAGCACGTCGTCCTTCTTGACGCGGCCCTGTTCCAGCGCCTCGCAGAGCGCGATCGGAATCGTGGCGGCCGAGGTGTTGCCGTAGTCGGCGATGTTGAGGAAGACCTTTTCGGAGGGCAGGTCGAGGCGCTTGGCCACGGCCTCGATGATGCGGGTGTTGGCCTGATGGGCAATCAGCAGCGAAACATCGTGCGGGGTCAGCCCGGCACGGTCGAGCGCGCAAACGGCGCACTCCGACATGTTGCGCACCGCCTGCTTGAAGACTTCGTTGCCCTGCATGGTGATGTAGCGGCCAGGCACGTCGGGATTGGGGCGGATGCCGCTGTTGGCCAGCTCCAGCAGATCGGTCAGGTTGCCGTCGCCGCCCAGCTTCGCGGAAAGCACGCCTTCCTTGTCGGCCTGGTGCGCGCTGAACACGGCGGCGCCCGCGCCGTCTCCGAAAAGGATGCAGGTGTCGCGGTCCTTCCAGTTGACGATCGCACTGTTCACCTCGGCGCCGATGACCAGCACATTCTTCATCAGGCCCGACCGGATCATGCCCCAGGCGAGGCTCGCGCCGTAGACGAAGCCGGTGCAGGCGGCGCTGATGTCCAGCACGCCCGCGTGGACGGCCCCCAGGGCCTTCTGCACCAGACAGGCCACCGACGGGTAGATCGTGTCAGGCGTGGAGGTCGCGACCAGGATCAGATCGATCTGGTCCGCCGTCAGGCCCGCCTGAGCCAAGGCCGCGGCGGCCGCCCGCGCGGCAAGGTCGGAGGTGTACTCGCCCGGCGCGGCGATGCGCCGCTCGCGGATGCCCACGCGCTGCCTGATCCAGGCGTCGCTGGTCTCGACCATCTTCTCCA
>JAKJGY010000185.1 GCA_022704145.1 Verrucomicrobiota bacterium | reverse complement strand
ACCGTGTTCTGGCTCTATCCGGTGATCGGCGTGACGTCGTGCGTCGCGCTGGGCTGGCTGGCGAGCCTGCTGCTGCCCGGCCCGCGCGAGGCCCCCGAGGGGCTGACGGTGCACACGCTGAAGCGGGACGGTTGACGCGTCCGGATCGCACGCGGCGTCCCGCCGCATGCGATCCGGTCAACATCGACGCTGCGAAACGATCAGTAGGGGAGCCGCTTGCAAAACCCCTTGCGGCATGCGGTCGGGACGGAGCCCGACCCTCCAATCTATCGACGGCCTGACGTTTCATGCACTGGAGGGACGACCTCCGTGTCGTCCCATACGGGCGTAGAAGGCATACCCTTCGCGGATATCTGCCGCAGCCAGCTCGGAGACGACTACTTGCATAGTCCTTCTCGCCGGAATTGATCCATGACCTCGTCGAGCGGTGCGTATTTGACTTGGCCGTTCCGCTCAAGGCGCTCGCGCACCGCCAGCACCTCACCGTGCCAGGCGGGGGAGGGGTCAAACCGCCGGTCCGGCGTCAGGCTGTCGACGAGCTTGTCGTACAGCTCCAGCCTCTCCTCGAATGTCAATCCCTCGATGTCGATGGCGATACCCATAAGGCCTCCTCAGGTGCGAACAGTTAACCACATTTCGTGGGTTGGCATCAAATAGTCCCGCTATCGGTCCCTCCCGCTATCGGGGGTCAAACGGCTGACCGAACGGGTTGGCGAGAACGCGGAAGATTTCGTCGTGCGCGTCTACGAATACTGCTGGATGACCAACCACCGGCACCTCCTGTTATCGCCGCAAGGCCGACGGTATCGGCGTCATCCCGGCGCAATGGTCAAAAAAACAGAATCGTAAAATCTTAAACGCTTTCTTTCAAGGGTCGTAGTACAGTATCGACTATCGCTGTGGGCCGATGAGTCTAAACGGAACGCGACAGGAGACGGATCATGAAACAGAAGTACCGGAGTCTTTTCGCGGCGCTGCTGGGCGCGGCGGCTGTGACGGCTGCGCGCGCGGAGCTGCGCGCGGCGTGGGAGTTCAACGCGGCGGAAGTGTCGGGCGCGAACGTCAGCGCCAGCGGCGGCAGCGCCACGAACACGACGGGGACGCTCATCGCGGATGCGGCCGCCACCAACGGCGTGCTGACGCTGGACGGCACCGGCGACTACCTGCAGTTCGGCAATCAGGTGACCCAGTTGCGCGCGCTGTCCGCGATGACCATCAGCGCGTGGGTGCGTCCCGGAATCACAACCGGCACCCGGCGCATCGTGGAGCATGAGGACAATTTCTACTTCTGGCACGAGAGCAGTAAGTATCGGTTTACAATACACGGCGCGACTTCGGCTGCGATTTCAACAAACTCGCTCTCGGCTGGCACGTGGCAGCATGTGTTGGCTGTCTATGAATCGGGAAAGCCGGCGAAAATCTATGTCAATGGCCTCTGGGAAGATGACAGCAACTCGAACCAGTCGATGATGCCGAATGACAGCGATGTGCTTTCCTTCGGTGCCAATCGCCCGAGTTCGGGGACGCCCACAACGACCGCCTTCTTCAATGGCGCGCTGGACGACGTCGCGGTCTGGAACACCGTGCTCCCGCTGCACCAGATCGAGTCTCTGGCGGGTAAGGGCGTGGGCGGCTACGCGAGCCGCGCGGTGCCCCTGGCGCTCGAGTCGGTCACGGCGCTGAAGGCCACCGGCGTCCGCAAAGACGCGGCCACGCTGAACGTGCGGCTCGGCCCCACCAACTTCGCGCCCGTAGAAGTCTGGGCCTACTGGGGCACCTCCGACGGCGGCACGGATGCGGCGTCTTGGGCCCACACCAACGCCTTCGGCACCTGTGTGGCAGGTGTCGCCAGCGCGAGCCTGACCGGCCTGACCGCCGACACCACCTACTACTACCGCTTCGGCAGCGCCGTTCCGGGCGCCGCCGACCCGAACGCCCGCATCTGGTCCGCGGAGACGCGCAGCTTCACCACCTGGCGTTACCAGCCCGATGAGATCGGCGACCTCCAACTCTGGCTCAAGGCGGACGACGGCGTCTACCTGGACGCGGGAACAACCGCCGTGACCAACGGTTCAGTCGTCACACAGTGGAACGACTGGTCCGGTAACGGCCGCGCGGTCAGCCGTCTCGGCACGAGTAATAACGTGACCTATGCGTACGGCGCGCTCAACGAGATGCCGGTGGTCGCGTTCACCGATCTCAACAACGGCGATTACCTGCGCACGGCCGCCTACCAGGTGGAGGACAACGACGACCTTTCCGTCTTCGTGGTCTCGCGCGCCGCCACGCAGACGCTCAACGGCTCGGCCATCCATCCGCTGGTCGGCTCCGGCACGCCGTATTACGGCCAAGGCTGTTTCGGCATCTCGACCACGCGGCCGAACCTGGGAGGGGCGAAAAGCCTCGGTTTCTTCGGGCGATACTACAACGCGCCGGCCCCTTACAGCGCGTACATCAAGACCAACGATGTGCCTAACTTCAGCGACGGAAAGGGCCATGTCATCGAGCTGCGGCTGACCGGCGCCTCGACGGGCGGGGTCGGCACCTTCACCGGCTTCTACGACGGCACGATGAAGGGATCCCACAACGGCATGACCAGCAATCCCGAGAACGGCGTCGTCGAGATCGGCGGCGCGGCCTACGCCGCGAATGCGCGTTACGCGGGTTCGTTCGGCGATATCCTGATCTACAATCGCGCCCTGACCGATAAGGAACGCAACCGCGTGGGCTGGTACCTGCAGACGAAGTACGGCCTCACGGGCAGTTTCACCAACCCCTACAACCTGCTCCTCACGAACACCCCCGCGACCGACGTGCTGAGCACTTCGGCCACCTGCCAGGCGGAACTGCTCGACGGCGACGTGCCCGCAGCGGTCACACTCTACTGGGGCACCTCCGACGGCGGCACGAACGCGGCGGTCTGGGCCCACACCAACCTGCTGGGCGAGGTCGCGGCGCTGGGGCCGGTCAGCGCGAGCCTCTCGGGCCTGACGCCCGGCACGGTGTACTACTACCGTTTCTTCGGCACAAACGTGCAGGGCGGCGCCTGGGCGCCGGACACGGTACGCTTCGAGACTCAGGGCGCGCCGATCCTGACGACGGAACGGCCCAACACGGTGGGCTTCACCACGGCCACGCTGCAGGCGACGCTGACCGCCACCTGCGGCGCGCCGGCGCGCGTGTGGGCCTTCTGGGGGCCGGCCGACGGCGGCACCGCCTCGAACGCGTGGGAGCAAGTCCTCGACCTGGGTTATCGGGAGGTCGGCCCGCTGAGTACGAGCGTCACCGGCCTGGACTCCGGAACCGTGTACCATGTGCGTTTCTACGCCGAGAACGTCTTCGGCGCGACCTGGACGCAGGGCAGCCAGACCTTCACCACCGCGCGTCCGGCGAATATCCAGACCGACGGGCTCGTGCTCTGGCTGCGCGCCGACGCGGGAGTCACCCATAGCGGCGGGCTGGTCGACACCTGGCAGGATCAGGCCGTGACGCTCGGCGGCGCCAACGACGCCTCGGGCAGCGGCGCGTCACGGCCGCTGCTGGCTCCCGCCGCAGTGAACGGACACGCCGCGCTGCTGTTCGACGGCACGGACGACCTGCTCACCGTACCGGATCACGACGCCCTCGACCTCGGGGCCGGCGCGGACAAAGCGTGGACAGTGATCGCGGTCTACCGCCGGACCGCCACCGACGGCGTTCAGGACATCGTGAGCAAGACGACGGCCGCCGGCTCCGCCGGTGCCGACTGGCGACTCTGGCTCAATACCGGCGCCCCGACCGCGTACTGGGGGACAGGCGCTTCCACTGACGGCGGAGCCTGGCTGAGCGTTGCGGAACCGACGACCAACACCTTCCACATCCTGGTCGGAAAGTTGCGGCAAACCAACGAAACAGCAGGCGTCAAGAGTGTGCTCATCGACGGCGGGACCGTGACAAACGATGTGTCGTACGCGGTCAAAGGCGCGTCCAACGCGGACCCCGTCAGAATCGGGAACTATGCCAATAACGGCGGCGCCCTGCACGGTTACGTGGCCGAGATCCTGGTCTACAATACCGAGTTGGACGAGTACCAGGCCAACAAGGTCGGCTGGTACCTGCAGGACAAGTACGGGCTGAGCGGTGCGTACACCTATCCCGAGCGCGGCACGCTGATCAGGGTGCGGTAGGTGATTCGCGCAGCCTCGCCCTCCAGCACGAAGGGAGGACAGGAGCGGACATGCAGACCGGACAAATTCGCATACTCACCACGTTCGCCACGCTCGCCGCCGCGGCGCTCGCACGCGCCGAGATCGTTGAGACCGTGCCGTTCCGCTCCGGCACCGAAGGCTACCACACCTACCGCATCCCCGCGCTCGTCGAGACCGCCAACGGCACGCTGCTGGCCATCTGCGAGGGCCGCAAGACCAGCTCCAGCGACGCGGGCGACATCGACCTCGTGCTGAAGCGCTCGACGGACGGCGGCGCTTCGTGGGGGCTTCTGACGCTCGTCCAGGAGGAGGGCGGCACGGCGACCATCACCATCGGCAATCCGACGCCGGTCGTCGACCGCCTCACCGGCCGCGTCTGGCTGGCCTTCTGCCGCAACAACAGCCGGGTCTTCGTCACCTTCAGCGACGACGACGGCCTGACCTGGTCGGAGCGGCGTGAGATCACGGCGGACGTCAAGCTGGCCGACTGGTCGTGGTACGCCACCGGCCCCGTGCACGGCATCCAGCTCGAGCGCGGCGCGCACGCCGGCCGGCTGGTGCTGCCCTGCGACCACATCTCGTCCGGCAGCGTCTGGGGGTCGCACGTGATCCTCAGCGACGACCATGGCGCGACCTGGCGGCTGGGCGGCGTGGTCGACGCGCAAAGCGGCTACCAGCCCAACGAAAGCGTGGCGGTCGAGCTGGCCGACGGCGCGGTCTACCTGAACAGCCGCAACCATGGCGGGCAGAAGCGGCGCGTGTTCGCGCTCAGCGCCGACGGCGGCGAGAGCTTCGGCGCGGCCGCCCTCGACGACGCGCTGATCGAACCGGTCGTGCAGGCGTCCGCGCTGCGCTACTCGGCTGTCGCGCAGGGGGACGCGACGAACCTCGTGCTCTTCTCCAATCCCGCGACCACCTCCACCCGCACCCGCATGACCGTGCGCCGCAGTCGGGACGAGACGGCCACCTGGGACGCTGGCCTGCTGCTCCACGCGGGGCCGTCGGCCTACTCCGATCTGGTCAAACTGCGCGACGGGCGCGTCGGGCTCCTCTTCGAGAAAGGCGTCAGCTCGGCGTATGAGACGATCACCTTCACGCGCATCGCGCTCGCGGATTTCGACCCGGCTCCGGCGCCCCCTCCCATGTGGTCGCGGCTGCTTGCCGCGTGGGAGTTCCATGCGGCCGACGTCGCAGGCACGAACGTGAGCGCCAGCGGCGGCTCGGCCACCAACACGGCCGGCACGCTCGTCGCGGACGCGGCCGCCACCAACGGCGTCCTGACGCTGGACGGCGCGGGCGACTACCTGCGGTTCGGCAGCAACCTGACCGAGCTTCGCGCCTTGAGCAACCTGACGCTCTGCGCGTGGGTCAAGGTCGGCGATAGCGGCACAGCCATGCGGCGGATCGTGGAGCATGAGGATAACTTCTACTTCTGGCAGGAGAACGGGAGGTACCGCTTCACCATCCATGGGGCGTCCAGCGCGGCCGTGTCGACCACCGCGCCGGCTGTGGGCGTCTGGCAGCACGTGCTGGTGACGTGCCAGGCCGGACAGCCGGCCCGGCTCTACGTCAACGGCGTCTGGGAGGACGACAGCGACACGCCGCAGGCGGCCATGCCCGCCAACGCGCACACCTTCCAGCTCGGCGCGCGGCGCAGCTCGTCCGGCACGCCGACAAATTTCTTCAACGGCGTGCTGGACGACGTGGCGCTCTGGGAGACGTCTCTGACGCCGGAACAGATCGCGGCGTTGGCCGGCGTCGGCGCGGGCGGCTACGCGGGCCGCGTCCCGCCAACCTCGCTGGGCACGGTCACGACGCTCCGGGCCACAGGCGTCCGCAAGACCGCCGCAACGCTCAACGGCCAGCTCGGCTCCGCCAGTTATGCGCGAGCCTCAGTGTGGGCCTGCTGGGGGACGGCGGACGGCGGGGCCTCGACCGGTCAATGGGCGCACGTGACGCCTCTCGGAACCTGCGCGGTGGGGCGCGTCAGCACGTCCGTCTCCGGGCTTGCGCCGGGTACGTCCTACCTTTGCCGCTTCTTCGCGGGCAACCCCGGCACGACGGACGTGGCCCCGCTGACCGGATCAGCCGAAAGCCGGAGCTTCACGACCTGGCACGACGAGCCCGCCGACGTGGCGGGGCTTCAGCTCTGGCTCAACGCCGACGCGGGCGTCTATTCGGATGCGGGCACAACAGCGGCGACCAACGGCTCGGTCGTGGCGCAGTGGAAGGATTGCTCCGATAACGGCCGCGACGCCGAGCGCGTCGGCAACGCGGGTAACCTGACGTACGCTTTCGAGGCGCTGAACGGGATGCCGGCCGTCGCGCTGACCGACGCCAGCGGCGGCGACTACCTACGTACGGCGGCGTATCAGGTGACGGACACCGACGACCTGACCGTCTTCGTGGTCGCGCGCGCCGCTGAGCAGACCCTGAACGGTTCGGCGATCCATCCGCTCGTCGGCTCCGGCAATCCGTCTTACGGCGCGGGCGCGTTCTGCATCTCCACCATGCGACCCAACGCGGGCGGCTCAGGCCACCTCGGATACTTCGGCCGCAGCTATAATCCTTTCCCCTATGACCAATACACCAAGACCAACGAGACGCCGAACTTCAGCGACGGCGCGGGCCACGTGATCGAGCTGCGCCTGACCGGCGCCTCAACGAACGGGGCCGGCACTTTCACCGGTTATTACGACGGCGCGCGCAAGGGGACGCACAACGGGCTGACCGCGAATCCGGCCAACGGGTCGGTCGAGATCGGCGGCTCGTCCACGGCCGCTGACCGGCGCTTCGCGGGCGCGTTCGGCGACATTCTGATCTACAATCGCGCGCTCAGCGAGGGCGAGCGCAACCGGGTCGGCTGGTACTTGCAGGCCAAGTACGGGCTGACCGGCGCGTACACGCGGCCCGAACCGGGCACGCGGATCTTGGTGCAGTGAGGCGTACGAGGGAGGGGTAGAGGTGATGATAAGTCTGTGCGGTGTAATGCGACGTGGTGTGGCCGCCACGGAGGTCGACCCTCCAGATGCGCACTGGGGGGCGAGCGTCCCCGCGAGCCGCACGTCCGCATCGGGTGCGTGTCTGGCTGATGGCGGCACGACAGAAGCTCGCCCTCCAGCGCGAGGCGTATCGAAACGGAGCGGCTCGCGCTGGAGGGGCGACCTCCATGTCGCCTGCGGCTCGCGAGGACGCTCGCCCTCCAGCGCGAAGGGAGACGGGACGGAGGGGTTCGCGCTGTATGGCCTCCGTGCCGTCCGCAGCTCGGCCGTCGCGCGCCTGTCCAGCCGCGCTGCCGCCGCGATCGCGTGTTCGCTCGCCCTCGCCGCCGCGGCGGACGAGCTGGCCGTCGTGCGCGAGGGACGTGCCGTGCCCGGCGCGGCCGTGTTCGAGGGCGCCGCGTGGGAGGCCGCGACGGACGGCCTCGCGGCACAGGGCACCGGACGCTTCCTCTACGCTGCGAAAACCGTAGGGGCAGG
>JAKJGY010000184.1 GCA_022704145.1 Verrucomicrobiota bacterium | reverse complement strand
CGCCGTGGTGGCGGCGGCCGTGAAGGAGCGCGAGGCGGCGCGGGCCGGGGCTCTGGAGGAGTCCCTCTCCGACGCCCTGCCCAAGGCCCGGCTGCAGAGCGCGCGCAAGGCGCTGCAGGCCGCGCTGGAGCGCGTCGCGAAGGAGTCCGCCGGACGCCGGAAGCAGGCGGACGCCGAGTACCTGCGCGCGCTCGCCGCGCTCCAGGCTAAGGCCGCGTCCAACCCCGAACTCGCCCAGCAGGTCGCCGCCGAGAAGGCCGCGCTGCTCGCGGGCGCGGCGAGCGCGGAGGCGGGCGGCGGGGCTGAGAAGGGCAAGGTCGCACGCGGTAAGAACGTCGTGGTCAACGGGGATTTTGAGAAGGTCGGCGAGGACGGCAAGCCGGAGGGGTGGAAAGGGGTTTCTGCGGAACAGATCCAAAAGGAAGACGGAAACTCCTTTGTCCGTTTTGACAGTAAGCCTGTCAATCGGGATGGTTCTACGAGGTTGGGAGTGCTTGTGCAAGAACTCATTGTTCCGAACGATGCGAAGCAAGTCACTGTCAGCGCCCGTCTGAGAACGACGGCGTGCATAAGTGTCGCCAAGGAGGCACCGGTCGTGCCGGGTGTCCAGTTACAATTCAAGGATAAGGACAGGAAGACGTTGGCCTACGTCAGTGGATTATGGAGCCAGCGGAATGGTAAATGGATGAGTATTCATAAAGAGGGTGATGTTCCAAAAGACGTTGCGGCCGTGGAACTTCAACTTGTGAACGGCCGCTGCCCCGGCCAGATCGACTTCGACGACGTGGAGGTGACTTTCAGATAGGCCACCAACGCGGGCGCGGCCCGTAACCCAAACTGGAATACGGGAATGCTGGGGGTTGAGACCGAAGTAGCCGAAGTGCTCTTCCAACATTCCCTTATTCCACCATTCCCGAACAACTTGTTATTTATCAGTGTTGTTCGTTCCTAAGGCACTAAACGGACGTGCATTTCTGTTTGCCCTGCGGCGCGGCGGCAGGCACAATACGCACATGGCTCACCTCCCCCCAGCACCGGACCGGCTGCGGGCGCGCGCCTTCGACTCCCGCGCGGCCGCCCCCGCGCTCGCCGTGACGCTGCTGTTCACGGTCGCCGCGCTGCTCGCGCCCGCCTCCGCGACGCCGCCGCCGGACCGCGCGCTGATCCTCGGCCCGCTGCTCTACGCCGCCGCCAGCCTGACCGGCATCGCCCTCTGCCTCACGCTCGGCCGCCGCACCTTCGGCGAGGCCTTCCTCGACCGCGCCTGCCCCGCGCCGCGCGCGCTCGGCCTGGGCCTGCTCTACGGTCTCGCGGCGCTGCCGCCGACCCTGCTCCTCTCCCACGCCACCTCCGCCGCGCTCCAGGCGCTCGGCCACGAGCACCGGCCGCAGGAGGTCTTCGACTGGCTCAACGACGGCGCCGTGGCGCCGGCGACGCGCGCCTTCCTGATCGCCGCCGCCATCCTCATCGCCCCGGTCGCCGAGGAACTCCTCTTCCGCGGCGTCCTGTTCCCGGCCCTGGCGCGCCGCCGCTCCTTCGCCTACGCGGCCTTCGTCACCTCGCTCTTCTTCGCCTTCGCCCACCTCCATGTGCCGTCCGTCCCGCCGCTGCTCGCGCTCGGCCTCGCCTTCTCGGCCGGCTATGCCGCCACCGGCTCGATCCTGACGCCGATCGCCATGCACGCGCTCTTCAACGCAGCCAGCCTCGGCCTCTATTTCGCCGGGGCCGTCTGAGGGGCGGCCCCGGCGGGGCGGGGCGGGTTCAGGGCGCGGCCGTGGCCGCGATGGCCTCGGCGACGCTCTTGACGCCGAGCGCCTGCCGCTCGCCGAAGGGCCCGTCGGCGCTGTCCTTCGGCCAGGTGGCCGGATCGGCGTACTGCCCGTCGTCGCGCAGCTCCTTCTGCTGGCGCGCGATCTCGGACTTCAGCTCGGCGAAGCGCGCCGCGACCTCAGGCCGGGCCGCCTCGGCCGGATCATAGAGCAGGTTACGCTGCTCCGTCGGGTCGCGGACGAGGTCGAACAGCTCGTAGCTGTCCTGCTTCCAGTAGTACACGAGCTTGTGGGTGGCCGTGCGCACGCCAAGGTGGGCGACCGTGTTGTGGTGCCCCGGATCATGGTAATACCGGTAGTAGAGGCTCGTGCGCCAGTCGGCCGGCGTCTCGCCGCGCAGCAGCGGCAGCAGCGACCGCCCCTGCATGGACTCGGGAATCGGCAGGCCGGCGAGGGCGAGGAACGTGGGCGCGAAGTCGACGTTGGAGACGAGCTGCGGCGGCACATTGCCCGCCCGGACGCCGGGACCGCGCACGAGCAGCGGGATATGGAGGCCGGGCTCGTACATGAAGCGCTTGTCGTAAAGCCCGAGGTCGCCGAGGTACCAGCCGTTGTCCGCAGCGTAGATCACGACCGTGTTCTGCGCCAGGCCCTCCCGGTCGAGATAGTCGAGCACCTGGCCCACGCTGTCGTCAACCCCCTGCACGCAGGCGAGGTAGTCGCGCATGTAGCGCTGGTACTTCCAGCGCACGAGGTCGCGCCCGGTGAGGGTCTTGCCGTCGACCTCCACCTCCGTCGGCTTCTGCCCGAGCCACTGGTTGCGGGCCGGCCCGGTGAGGCTGGCGGGCGGCTCGAGCTTGAGGTCGCGCCGCGTGAGGTCCCGCGCGACCGTCTGCTCGTTTCTCGGCAGGGCGGTGGGCCGCGTGGCGTAATCGTCCCAGAGCGTGGCGGGCTCGGGGATCACCTTGTCCTTGAAGAGCGCCTGATTGCGCAAGTCCGGCTCCCACGCCCGGTGCGGCGCCTTCTGGTGCAGCATCAGGAAGAAGGGCTTCTCTTTCGGCCGCGTCTTGAGCCACTCGAGCCCGAGTTCGGTGGTGATGTCGGTGCAGTGCCCCTGGATCGTGAGCTGCCGCCCGGCGATCAGGAACTGCGGGTTCCAGTAGGCCCCCTGACCCGGCAGGACGATCCACCGGTCGAACCCTGTGGGGTCTGACCCGAGGTGCCATTTGCCGATCATGCCGGTGTGGTAGCCGCCCGCCTGGAGCCGCTTGGCGACATTGTCGCGCGACCCGTCGAACCGGTTGAAGACCGGCACGCCGTTCAGGTGGGAGTACTGGCCGGTGAGCACGGTCGCCCGGCTCGGCGTGCAGATCGAGTTCACCACGCAGGCGTGCCCGAAGCGCGTGCCCTCGCGCGCCAGCCGGTCGATGTGCGGCGTCTGGTTGACCTTCGAGCCGTAGGCCGAGATCGCATGCTGCGCGTGATCGTCAGAAAAGATAAACAGGATGTTCGGCCGTGCCGGCTCGGCCGCCCGCAAAGCCCCTCCCGCAGCCACCAGCAGACACGCGCTCCCGATCGTTCCCCTCCTCATATCCACCCTCCCTGTTGTCGTCCACCCTTCAATGCACCAGCCGTCCCGCTGTCTGGGCGGCCTCAAGCCAGGCCTCGTCGCCGCCCTCGCCCGCCACGCCGATCACCAGTACCGGCTCGCCGGGCACGTACGTCGCGCCCGGCGCCACGTCCACACCGTCCAGCTCGAACCGCGCGTCCGGATGCGGCCCGCCCTGCTCGTCCAGCCAGAAGTCGATCCGCACCCCCGAGGTGCGGGGCGCGACCAGACCCAAGAACCGCCCGCTCTCGCGGTCGAGCCAGCAGTCTGACTCGGGCATACCCCAGAGGTTGGGCGGGAGAGCGGGCGTGCCCTTGAAGGGGCTATAAAGCCGGAAGAAGGCCCCTTTCAGTCGCAGCGGCACGGAGCCGATATTCCGGACGCCGACCCACTCGCACACGAACCACGGCCGCCCCTCCGGCAGCAGCAGGCGGTGCGTCACCTCAAAGCGGTCGCCGCCCTGCCCGCCGACACCGGTCAGCTCGACCACCGCCACGCCGTGCTTCACGCGCCCCTCGACCGCCGTCACCCGCAGCACGTCGCTCCAGCGGCTCTGCCCGTCCGCGCCCTCGGTGTGCAGGAGCGCGTTGTACGCGCCAAGGCCCGGCGCGCGGCCGTCCAGCGCCACCTGCGGCACCAGGGGCCCGTCGCCCAGCCGGCCGGAGAGCGCGAGCCGGCTGTTCCCCGCGCGGTAGGCGTCGCCCTCGCGCGTGAAGAACGCCGCCCCGGCCGCGTCCGCCAGCGCCAGCCGCTGCGCCGCCGCCTGCGGCGGGGTCGGCGGCTGCCGCGCCAGGGCGCGCGGTTCGGGCGCGGGCGCGCGGCGCCACTTGCCCGCCTCACGGTGCAGCTCCTCGAACATCGCGGTGAGCTGCGGATACGGCACGCCGTCCTCGTTGATCAGGCCGTAGTTCGAGTCCTCCGGAAAGGGCGTGCTGATGCCGAGCGCGGGCTCGTCCACCCACATGAAATAGTCATACCCCAGCAGGAACGGCAGGCTCAGCATGGTGCGCGCGAAGAGGCTCGTGGCCTGCGTGCGCTCGGCCTGCGTGCGGAACCGCTGGCCCGCACCGTGCACACTGGGCAGGCCCGCGTCGAGGGCCGGGAAGGACCACTCGGTGATCAGCATCGGCCGCCTGACATACCCGTAATAGGTGGCGAAGTGGTCGGCCACCGCCTCGCGCCCCTTGCCGAGATGCGTGTAGACGCGGCCCTCGTTCAGGTCGGCCATCGGGTAGCTGTTGAAGGTCACCACGTCGCAGTACCGGCCCGCCACCTCCCAGACCGCCGGGTCGGCGCCGCCCGTGCCCGCGAAACGCGCGCCCAGCACCAGGTGGTTGGGGTCCGCCTCGCGGATGGCCCGCGACGCGGCCGCGAAATAGCGGTCGGCCGCCAGGCGCAGGAAGTCGCGCTTCGCCTCGCGCTGGGCCTCGGTCGCGGAGGGCAGCGCGCGCAGCGGCAGCAGGTCGTCGAAGGTGTTGAGCGACACGCCCCAGCGCGCGTTGAAGGCGGCAATGTCCTGGCCGGCGCGGCCGGACAGGAAATCGCGCAGCGCCCGCTTCGCCGTGTGCTCCGGGCCCTTCTTCATCACCGCGTCGAAGAGTCCGGTCGGCAGCGGTCCCCGTCCCCACCACGCCAGCTCGTTGTCGATGAAATAGCCGAACAGCCAGGGGTCGTCGCGGCAGGGCACACACCGCGCCCGCGCGACGTAGCGGCAGTAGGCCTCGAAGTCGGGATGGAAGACATTCGGGAACGACGAGCAGGGGCGGCGCTCGTTGGGCGTGATCTCATACTCGTCGCCCAACGTGGCCAGGTGGTCGCCGATATTCAGGAACTCGGTATGGACCAGCCCGCGGTGCTTCAGGCGCGGGTCACACCCGGCCCCCAGCATGTTGAAACCCCACTTCTTCAGGCGCGCGAGCGTCTCCTCCTCCCACTCGGCGCGGCTGGCGTACTTGCCCTCGTTCTTACGGCCGTGCGGCGCGTAACCGAGCTTCTCGCACCAGTGGCCGTGGAAGGTCACGTGATCCACGCCCAGCAGCACCACGCCGCGGCCGTGGGGGTCGATCGCCCACCAGCGCCCGTCCGGCTTCTGCGCGACCCGGAAGAACCCGGTCGCGGCCTCCGTGACATCTGCCCGCCCGCCGGACGCAGGCGCGTAGGGCGGCACGGGCGGCGCGGCCGCCGGCTCGACGGCCGGCTGCGACCAGGCCGCGCGCAGCGCGCTGAAGGTGCCGGCGAAGCCGCCGACGCGCACGGCCGGGCGGCCGCGCCTGACCGCGGGCGCGGAGAATGCGAAGCGCCGCCGGAGCAGCAGTCGCCCGTCCGGCGCGAGGAGGGTGCCGGTGACGCCCGCGGCGTCCAGGCTCAGCGTGAGGCGGTGCGGCTGGCCGAACACCCACGGCACGGCGGGCGCCTCGTCGATCTCCAGCCGCAGGTTGCCTTGTGCCAGCCACTCGCCGTCGCGCATCTCACACAGCTCGACTGCCGGCCGGCAGCCTTGCTCCGGCGGGGTCTGGACCAGCGCCAGATGCCAGTAGTTGCGCGCGTCCTCGACGAGTGCCACGGAGGCGATGTTCCAGCCGTTCCCGGCAGCCCGGAGCGGCGTGAAGCAGGCCTCGACCGTCACATTCGAGGCGCAGGGCGCGGCCTCGTACACGGCGAGTCCGAAGCCGTTCGAGGCCGTGACATGGATGCCGTCCTCACGGAACCGCCACACCGTCGGGTCGCCGAACCACCCCGTGCCGTCCGTCGGCAAACCGGCCAGCTCCGCAGCCGCCGCAGCCGCAGCCAAACACCCAACCCCCGCGAAACCGAGTATCGACCGCATCCGCTCCGCTCCCTCCCGAGGCCACCGTCCCCCGTGAGAGACCAGTTTAGCGCATGGCCTCGCAGGGCGCCACGCAGAAAAGGCACAAAAAAAGGGGCGCCGCTGCTGCGGCGCCCCTCGTTCGCCCTTCAGGCCGGACCCGCTCAGTTCGAGCCGCGGCCCTTGACGCCGGCGGCCTTGTCCGCGCCGGCCTTGGCCTTCTCATGCGGCCGCAGCGCGCGCACCGCGGCGCCCGCCTGCCACATCTCCGAGTCGCGCATCACCTTCAGCTCCGCGTCCAGCTTCTGCTTGTAGTCCTCGGTGCCGCAGACCTTGATGACGTGACGCGCCTCCTTCTGGCTCTTCACCGCGCTGTAGAGCGCCTTAAAGACCGGCAGGGTCGCCTTCTTGAACTTCGGCCTCCAGTCCAGCGCGCCGCGCTGGGCCGTCGCCGAACAGTTGGCGTACATCCAGTCCATGCCGTTCTCGTCGACCAGCCGGATCAGGCTCTGCGTCAGCTCCTCGACCGTCTCGTTGAACGCCTCGGAGGGGCTGTGCCCGTTCTTGCGCAGCACGTCGTACTGGGCCTCCATGATGCCCGCCAGCGCGCCCATCAGCACGCCGCGCTCGCCGACCAGGTCGGAGGTGACCTCATGCTCGAAGCTCGTGGGGAACAGGTAGCCCGAGCCCACCGCGATGCCGATCGACAGCGTGCGGTCGAGCGCCTTGCCGGTCGCGTCCTGCGCGACGGCGAAGCTCGAGTTGATGCCCACGCCCGCGAGGAAGTTGCGGCGCACCGAGGTGCCCGAGCCCTTCGGCGCGACCAGGATCACGTCGACGTCCGGGCTGACCTTGACGGTCGTCAGCTTGCGGTAGACCCAGCCGAAGCCGTGCGAGAAGTAGAGCGCCTTGCCCGGGGTCATGAACGGCGCGATGCGCGGCCAGACATGCTTGATCGCCGCGTCGTTCACCAGCACCATCACGATCGTGGCCTTCTCGCAAGCCTCCTCGATATCGAACAGCGAGACGCCGGGCTTGAAGCCGTCCTTGACCGCACGCTTCCAGTCGGCGGCGAAACGCTTATCCTGGCCGATGATGACGTTGACGCCGTTGTCGCGCATGTTCAGAGACTGCGCCGGACCCTGGACGCCGTAGCCGATGATGGCGATAACCTCGTTCTTGAGAACCTTCTGCGCCTTCTTCAGGGGGTACTCTTTGCGGGTGACGACGGTCTCGACGACGCCGCCAAAATCGATCTTGGCCATATTCCGTTTACTCCTCAGTTTCTCATGCGTCCGGCCGGCCGCCCGAGCCCGTTAGCCCGGCAACCGTCGGAAAACGCACCCTACTATACGCCTTTCACGCGCCGTGCGCAAGCGTTGTAATCGGCCTGTGACGGCCCCGCGCAGGGCGTTTCTAAGTGAACGGTTCTTGCGCTGTATTTTCTAGGCGATGACTTTGAGCTAGACGCAAGCCCCCTTTTTTGCTTACATAGACTGCGCCGTGAAAGAGCCGCGAAGGGCGCG
>JAKJGY010000413.1 GCA_022704145.1 Verrucomicrobiota bacterium | reverse complement strand
GCCGCGATTTTCGCCGCGGTTTCATCCATCGGGATCACGTCGACCAGCGCGACGTCCGCGCCGGCCTCGGCCAGCGCGACGGCATAGGCTTGGCCGATACCCCGGCCGCTGCCGGTCACCACGGCGCCTTTTCCATCCAGCTTGAAGAGATCGAGAATCATATGGGCCCCTTGGGGAGTTAGGAGTTAGAATTTAGGAGTTAGGAATTAGGAGTTAGGAATTAGGAGTTGGGACGTCATCACTTGACGGTGACGGTGAGCGGCGCGCGGAGGGACGCCGCGAAGGCGGACACGTGCGCGGTCCAAGAGTCGGCGCTCACGAAATCGCCGGCCCCGCTCCAGGCCGCGCCCGCGTACCAGACGAGGGGTTTGTCTGCGGCAGGCGTGCGCAACAGATAGAGATTGTCGAGGGGATCGGTCGCCAGCGTGGCTTTTTCCGGCACCACGAGGGCGGTCGCGAGCGAACCGTGCTTGGGGTGCGCCGGCTCAAAGTTGGCCAGCCAGCCTTGATCCGGCTGTGCGGCGAGCGCGCCGTTGTGCTGGCGACCGGCCGAGATGTCGAGCCCCGGGCCGGCCAGCAGCGCGGCGCTGCCGGTGACGGACAGCCGGCTCTCAATGCGCGTGAAGTGCGATCCGGCATCGAGGCTCACGCGGCGCGTCTCCCGCACCGAAACGCCCTCGCCGCAGGCCCACGGCGCGTAGGTGAGTTCAAACACGGTGCGCACGGGGCCGGTCGCGAGCGTCTTGTGCGTGACCCAGTTCCCGCTGGCATGCCAGGTGCCGCCGTTGAAGATGCCCAGCCCGCCGCAGCCGCGGCCGGGGCCGACCTTGTAATAGTCAAGCCCTTCGCCGCGGTCGTCGTGATACTTGCCCGACGCATACCAATCATTGATCACGGGCCGGCGTGTTTTTTTGCACCAGACATCGATGCCGCTGGAGACCAGCCCCTCGCCGGCGGGCGCGGGTTCGGAGACCTTGGGGCCGTACAGGCGGAAGGCCATGCGGTCGTTCTCCCAGGCGGCGTCGTCCATGCGCTCGGGCACGTGACGGCTGAAGCAGGTGGCCTCTACGGGCGCCGCCGGCAACGTGTCGCTCTCCAGCACCCAGAACGCACGGCTCTGGCGAGCCAGGGCATAAGTCTTGAAGAGCAACTGGTCCGGCGCGCCGTCGCCGTCGCTGTCGAAGAGCTGGTGGGGCAGCACCGCGCTGTTGCGCACGTCGAAGACGCGCACCTTGGCGGCCTGCATGCCGAGCCGGGCCCAGTCGAGCGTGACCGTCTCCGCGCTGCGATAGAGCGCGAGCGGGTTAACGATCTCGACCGCTTTGCGGGCGGGATGCGCGTCGGCTACGATCAGCTTGCGCAGCTCCATGGCGGCGCACAGGTAGGCACCGACAGCATACACTTCGTGGTCGTCCGCCGTGTAGGAGGCCACCGGGCGGTCGCCGATCGGCTGCACCCAGCCGAGGCGGCCTTCGGAGTTGATGTTGCGGCAGATGGCTTTCCACGCCTTCTGGACGCAGGGCAGGTAGTCGGCGCGGTCAAGCACGCCGTTGTTG
>JAKJGY010000412.1 GCA_022704145.1 Verrucomicrobiota bacterium | reverse complement strand
TGGAGAGGAAGGAGAACCACCTGTGGGCTGCGTCAGCGCGGGCCGTCGTCAAAGCCGTTCGCTGCGTCAGCAATCGCACCCGGCCCGTTTCGTGGCTGGGGCCGGAAACCTCTGGCGTGCATCCACACACAAAGGGAGCCCGTTGTTCCGCCGGCGGGCACCGGCACGGAATACCCTCGGCCCAAGGGGCCTCCTCACGGCTCGCGCGGCGGCAAGGCGTCAGGAAGCCCCTCATGACCGAGGCAAGGCACACCGATCAAGGGAATGGCGGCGGGCGCGATTCGTGGAGCAATGACCTTCTCGCCCCGTCGCCCGATGGCGGGCAGACGGGGCGCGCACACCGTTGCAGAAGGAGACGCGCGCTTTGGAGTCCCGCGCGGTGCGGGACGTTTGCCTCGCCGCCAGTGAAGTGGCCGGCGCGGCAGGGGGAAAGCGAGGATCAGGACGCCTTGGAGGCAGCGCGCCGCTTGCGCGGTGCGCTGCGCCGGCCCGTCGGGGACTCGATCGGCAACGTGCCCTTGCAGTCCGGGTAGCGCGAGCAGGACCAGAACGCGCCGCTCTTGCCCGTGCGCTGCTGCATCGGTGCGCCGCACTGCGGGCAGGCCGGCGCCGGCGGCAGCTTGAGCGAGAGCGTTGCGCCGCGGTACTGCTGCACGAGCTGGCCGACCCACACGGACTGCTTCTCGATGAAGGTGTCCAGCGCCATCTGGCCGGCCTCGATCATGTCGAGCGCCTGCTCCCACACCGCCGTGGTGCCGGGGTCGGCGATGGCCGAGGGCACCGCGTCGATGAGCGTGAATGCCGCGTCGGAAGCGCGGACGGCGCGGCCTTTCTTGACCAGGTAGCCGCGACCGATCAGACCGTTGATGATGTTGGCGCGTGTCGCCTCGGTGCCGATGCCGGTGGTATCTCGCAGCTTCTGTTTCAGGCGCGGGTCGGTCACGAACTTGGCGACGGTCTTCATGGCCTTGATCAGCTCGCCCTGCGTGTAGGGTTTGGGCGGCAGCGTCTTCAGCGCCTTGAGATCCACCTTTCCGACCGGGCAGGACAGGCCCGCATGCAGGGCGGGCAGCACCTGGCTGCGCTGCGCATCCTCGCCATCGGCATCGTCCGGCCCCGGCGTCGCCAGCACCTCACGCCAGCCGGTGACGGCGATCTGCTTGCCCACGGCCGCCAGCGACTGACTGCCGCACGAGAACTGCGCTACCGTCCGGTCGAACTCATGGTGCGGGAGGAACTGCGCGAGGTAATGGGCGCGGATCAGCCGGTAGACGGCCAGTTCCTTCTCGTTCATGGCCGACAGGTTGGCGGGCTCCAGCGTCGGGATGATGCCGTGGTGAGCCGACACCTTGCCGTCGTTCCATGCACGCGAGCGCTGTTGGCGATCCAGGCGCTCGATCAGCGGCCGCTGGCTGGGGTCGGTCTTGACCATGCTGTCGAGTACGGTCGGTACCTCGGCCAGCATGCTCTCGGGCAGGTAGCCCGAATCCGAGCGCGGATACGTTGTCGCCTTGTGCGTCTCGTACAGCGCCTGGGCAATGTCCAGCGTCTCCTGCACC
>JAKJGY010000411.1 GCA_022704145.1 Verrucomicrobiota bacterium | reverse complement strand
GACGGCATGCTGGGCGGGCCTAACCTGACGGCCATGCGCGAGATCTGCCGGGCTGTGCCTGCCTGCCGCGTGATCGCTTCGGGCGGCGTGAGCGCCCCGGAACATGTGGTCGCCCTCAAAGCGTTGGAATGCGCCAATCTGTTCGGCGCGATCGTCGGCAAAGCGCTCTACGATGGCAAGACGACCCTGGCCGCGATGCGCGCCGCTGCGGTCTGAACGCCCATGCACGGACGATTGCGGAGATACTCTATGCTTGATCATGTTGCGGTCACGGTGTTGAAAAACGGGGCGACCGTCGTGTCGTCGCGGATGCCCGATGCGGAGAGCGTCTCCGTCGGCGTTTGGGTGGGGGCCGGCGGCCGTCACGAAACGCCCCGCCTTGCAGGTGTCAGCCACTTTCTCGAGCACATGCTTTTTAAAGGCACGCCGACACGTTCGGCGTTGGCGATTTCGCAGGCGATCGAGGGGCGCGGCGGTTATCTGAATGCCTACACGCAGGAGGAGAGCACCTGCTACTACGCGCGGCTTCCGCACGAATATCTGGAGCAGGCCTTCGACGTGCTGGCCGACATGTATCTCCACGCCGTGATCGGCGAGGAGGATTTCAACCGCGAGCGCGACGTCATTCTCGAAGAGATCAAGATGTACCAGGATCTGCCGCAGCACGTGGTGCAGGAGAAGCTGCAGGAGGTCATGTTCAAGGACCATCCGCTCGGGGCACCGCTTTCCGGCGACGAAGCCGCGCTGCGGCGCATGACCCGCGAGACGCTGCTGCGCTACATGGCGCGTGCCTATACGCCGCCCGCCTCGATCTTTGTCTTTGCCGGGCGGCTCGACCACGCCGCCTGCGTGGCGTGTGTCGAGCGGGCGGTCGGTGCGCGGCGCGCGGCTAAGGTGTTGCCTGTCAAGCGTGTCGACGGCACGGTGGCGCAGGAGCGCCTGGTGTGTGTGCGCAAAGAGATCGCGCAGGTTCACGCCGTGGTCGGCTTCCGCATCTTCGGCCGACATGACGACCGCCGCTACGCGCTGCGCGTCTTAAACGGCCTGCTCGGCGAGAACATGAGCTCGCGCCTCTTCCAGAGCGTGCGCGAACGGCACGGCCTCTGCTATTCCATCCAGTCCAGCTTCCAGTTGTTCGAAGAGACCGGGCTCTTCACTGTCAGCGGCGGTTTCGACACGCAGCGCGCGCGCGCCGCCCTGAAGCTGACGGCCAAGGAGATCCGCCGCGTGCTGGCGTCAAACGTCGGCGCGGCGGAGTTGAAACGCACCAAAGAGTATTTGCTGGGGGCGTTCCGGCTGGGGCTCGAAGGGGCCGGCAGCCAGATGACCTACCTCGGCGAGTGTATGCAGAATTATGGGCGGTTCATCCATCCGGAGGAGACGATTGCGGCGATTCAGGCGGTGACCGCCGCAGATGTCCGGCATGTGGCGGAGGATGTCTTCGAGCCGTCGCGCATGACGCTCTCGCTGGTTGTGCCCAGCGCTCACCCGGTGAGCGACGAGGAGTGGATCGCCTGTCTCGATCTGGGGTGAGTGCCGCGGGGGGGGGCAACCATGAACC
>JAKJGY010000183.1 GCA_022704145.1 Verrucomicrobiota bacterium | reverse complement strand
CGGCAGAGCGGTCACGGTCAACAGCGTTCGAGGTCGGTTCGGACAGAATCATGATTACAGAATCATGGTTGGCCGGTCTGGGCCAGAATCTAGGCCGCCTAACCTTCAACAGAATAAAAGCGCACCCCGATGTCTGAGGGTGCGATTTTTGATTGTTGAAGTCGGATGGCCGGTTTTTGAGCGAAAAGAGCGATTAGCCCTTGCTGGCGCGTTGTTATGAGTTTTCTATCGTTACTTATTGATGAGGTAACGATATGTCGGCCGAAAAATGACAGACCTTTCGTCTGCCGGTCACGTCCTTGCCCACGACAGGGAAGGCCTCCCGGCCGTAGTCCACAAGGGGGCTTGATAGGGTCATCGACAGGCGACACCTCCGCACGGTCAGGCGGGCAGAGGCACGTCGCCGCATGATTCTGTAAACATGATTCTGTGAAATCTCTGCGCCGGCACGCGGTCGGGCTGGCCGCGCCTCGCGGCAGAGCGGTCACGGTCAACAGCGTTCGAGGTCGGTTCGGACAGAATCATGATTACAGAATCATGGTTGGCCGGTCAGAGCACACGCAGGGGAGTCGAGAAAGCGAGAAAACACGGGAAGAGCCCGAAAGACGCGGGCATAAGGGGGGACGCAAGCGGAACGGACAGGCGAGAAAAAGAGCCGCCCAAAAGCTGGTATTATCAACAAACTGAGAAACTAAAAACCCCCCTGCAAGAGTGTTGCAGAGGGGTTTCTAGTTTTATGCTCTGTGTTCGCACCGTGTGTTGCTCAGCGTTCATCGCCTTGTCGACCACAACGTCAGACATACGTACCTGCGCGGCGAGCCCTGGATCGTGAACGGCCCACGGAACACCCGGCAATCCTGGCAAAATGGGTACCCGGTCGAGTACGGGCAGCACTCCTCCGTGCCGTCCGGAACGCCGCCAGCGCCAGTCATCATCCGCGCCAGGGCGGCGCGCGCCTCGGCCGCGTCAGCGCCGTCCTCGAGCGCTCGGTACGCCGATCCGGGGCGGCCGAACGCCTCCAGCGCCAGCCCACACGCCTCGGCGCCGGCGTCCAGCGCCGCCGCATCAGCGCCGCGCCCGGCCTTCGCGGCCAGGTCGCGGAACGCGGTCAGGCGCCGGTACGCCTCGCGCAGCTCCTCGCGGGTGAGCGTCATACGGCGCACCCCACGAGGGGGGCCTCACCGGAAGGCGCGGCGGACGGATCGGCGACCGGGAGCGGGTCGTAATAGCCCACCTTCAGCCCCCGCCGAATGTAAATGCGCGCCGGGTTGAACCCGAGCGGCTGGCCCGCACGCTCGCCGCGCCAACCGTAGTCGCGCTTCAACAGACGGCGGCGGTGGGTGTCCATCATCTCGAATGTCGAGAACAGGAGGCCGTCCGGTATGTCCATCCACGAGGCCGGAAGCCCGGCCTGAACGAACACCTTCTGGCAGTACTCCCACCCCTTCGGCTCGCCGACTATCTCGCCGATCTGGCGGGCGCACTCCCCGATCATGTGCGCGGTCCGGCGCTCTCCCGCGTTCACCCAATAGGCCATAGCCTGATAGTCTCCGGCCAGCGAGGCTACCGTGTACATGAGCCGGTCGAAGTCGGCGGTCGGGTTAACATCCTTCAGGCTGATCCGGCCGCAGGCCCTGAACATGACGCCACGGCGGGCCGTGTCGCGTTCCTTGGGGGTGGCCCCTATGGGGAGTTCCTCCCGCTCGGCACGCGCCCACAAGGCCCAAAACATGGCTTGCTGCTTGGAGGAGAGCATCACGGCTGCACCTCCTTTGACTCGGGCCAGCAATCGGCGATGTCCAGCCGGACCGGGACGGGGTCGTGCTGGCGGTCCGGGCGGGCCTCGACGCGCAAGTACGACTTGCCCCGGCTCGTCTCCATGCTGTCGGCCAGCAGCCGCTTGGCCTCCTTCCAGTCGGCGTCGTTGACCTCCCGGCGCATCAGAGACAGGACGCGGGCGACCGGCAAAGCGCCCGAGCGCGTGGGCTGGAACGCCTCGTCAATCAACACCTCGAGCAGCTTGGCTTCGTCCGAGTTCAGCTTGTCGGCTATCCGGCGGGCGCAGGCGAACATGAGCTCACGCGCCCGGACCGCCCGCTCGTCGAGGTGAATGTCATAGCGGACGTTCAGCCCGACCGTGATCAGGCCGTCGAAGCTGCTCACCTGAATGTTGCCCTTCGCGCCGCTGTCGATACCGGCCTCGCCCCGCGCCTTGGCGACCGCGTCGAGGTCGGCCAGCGATTCGGCCATGACCTTCTCGAGCGCCTGCCGGGCCTTGGCGAACCGGGCATAGATGCGGCGCACGGCGGCGTCCCTCGTGCGGTCGTACTTTGACACGTGGCGAAGCGGGACGGCCGCCCCCATAGAATCGACCATGATCTTTTCCGAGTTCACGCGACCTCCTTAGAAGAGAGCTTCTTAACGCCGTCGTAAGCCGCGCTGAAATGATCCCACGTGAGCCGTTCTTTGCGGCCGGTCGCGATCCCGTGCGCGTACTGCAGGAATTTGAAGTACTTACCGAGCCCCGACTCCATCAACATCGTCTTGATGAGGTCCAGGTTTCCGGCGTCGGGAGCGGGAAGGTCGAAGGCTGCCGCGATCTTGACGATGTCGCTTTTCGGCGGCGCGTCGGGAAGAACCAGCTCAAGCATCCCGCGACGGCGGAATTGGTCAAACACCAGCTTCTGCCGCCCGTGCTGAAACTCGTCTTGGATGACCTTCGTGCCGCAGACGCAGACGCCGCAGCCGGTGCGGTCGTAAATCTCGCGCAGGTATTCGACGATCTTCCTGGCGGTCAAATCCGACGCCGTGATCAGGCACTGGTGGAATTCATCGACAATCAGCAGGTTACGGTCGTCAATGGCGTCCACGATGCGCCGCCGCGTGGCGTCGGCATTCAGGCGCGTCGATATGAAACAAGACTCCGCGACCATCTTCGTGAAAAACGGAAACGTCGGGGCGGCTGGCATGCGGATGTATTTCGTCTGGCCGTGGTTGTTTCTCCTGGCGAACTCGGTGAGGCAGGCCGTCTTGCCGATCTGGCTCGAGCCGTAGATGAACGCGGGCATCGAGTCGTACAGGGCGCTCCTGCAGATGGCGGACACCTTCGTGAACGTGCTGGTCTCGATGAACCCGATATTGCGTCGCTTGCCGCGCTCAAGCGCGATCTTCTTGTAGCGCAGGATCGCTTCCAGCAGGTTGTCGTACGACGCGCCGTACGCGCCGTTGAACAGCCGGTGCACCGTCGTCTTGTCCTTGCCGATGGCGTCGGCCGCGTCCGCCAGCCGCCAGTTCGACTCGCGGGAATAGCAGTAGAACCACCACACCAGCCCCTCGCCGTCCGCGTCGAGTTGGCCCGTCTGGACCAGCCGTGCCAGCGCCGTCTTGACCACGTCCCCCGGAATCGAGATACGCGCCTGCGTGTCGATCCCTTCGTCCTTCATCATCTCGTCCTTTGCGTTGCTCATGCGTTACTCCTTTTCTGTTGTGATTTCCTGTAAGAACCCGACCGTATCCGTTTCCTCTTCAGACCAGAACTCTCCGCGCTCGTCCGACACCTCGTCGCTCACCGTCACGTTGTCGAGCGGCAGCTCTTTGGCCAGGCCTAACAGCGCCGCCTGGTTGCGCCCCATCTGACCGGCCCGCTTGACGGCCGCGTCCTGGTGGCGTCCGCGCACGGGCATCACCTTACGGGCGAGGTCGTGAGCCTGCGCGCCCATAGCCCGTTCGATCTCGGCCTTGTCCATCATGGGGGCGCGGCTGTGCAAAGGTGCCATACCGATTGTCGATCCGTTATCCCTGTCGATGACCCATATTTGATCAGGGGCGAACGGGTTGTACTTGACCATGACGCGCTCTCCGGGGGAGAGGCGGGCCGAATATCCGGCCGGCGTCTTGAGCGCGTCGACGCGGTAGATCATCTTGTCGCGGCCGTAGAAGTATCCGTTGCTGAAATCGAGCGTGCCGTTGTCGCGGACTTTCAGCTCGATCATGTCGCGCTCGTCGAGGAAGGCCGGCATCTCCATCAGCGGGACGCGCACCAGGTCGGCCTGCCCTCCCATCCAGACCTCGTACCGTGACATGTAGCGCTGGCGGACATGCCCCGGATGCGCGGCCAGAAACCCGGCGATCGCGCGCGCCCGTTCCGGATCCATGTCCAGCAGCGCGCGCGCGTTGTGCCAGTCGCCCTCTCCGGGCGTCTCGGAAAGGGAGTACTCCTGGATCTGTCGGCCGTCCCATCCCTCCAGACTGTGGACCGAGTCGCGCATGAACTCGCGCTCGACGATGCGGTATGCGGCCTGGTAGTCATTGAACGACATCAGGCCGAACTCGATCATCGCGGCCACGTCGGACGGAAGGCGCTCGCACGCCCGCATCAGCCGCTCCTCGTAGCGCACCAGCGCGCCGCGCGACTCGTGCATGGTGTCGGCGTCGCGCCCGCGCCCTCCTAGCATGTGCGCCGTCCGGTCGGCCAGCTTGCCGTGGCTCGACTCGACCAGCGGCTTCATCCTGAAGTTGCCTCCGGCCCCGCCCATGAACAGGCCCGCGTGGACCTGCTCGCTCAGAATGCCCGACTGCGCGAAATGGATCAGCCCGCCGTAGTGCGGGATCAGCGCGATCTGCCGGCGGACCGGCTCGCGGATCGCCGCCGTCCCGTGCTCGACAATGTTGGTGATACCGTCCTTGTGCAGGCCGGTCAGGCACATCGCCGCGCCGAAAGCGAAACGGAAGGTCTGCTCCTTGAGGTTGTCGCGCTTTCCGTCCAGCCGCGTGAAACGCGGCTTCATGACGCTGTCGCACTTGTACGCGCTGGCCACGTCGTACCCCGCAAACTCGAGCGGCTGGGCCACGTCCGCGTAGCAGGGCATGCGCACGTCGAAGTTGTGCCACACGTCGTCCCACTGCCTGATCCCGCCTACCGGCACGCCGACCCGCGTCTTGAGCACGTCCAGCAGGAAGCGGTGCGCCGCGCGCCGGCCCTGCCTGCAGGCCGCGAGCTGGAACGCCCTGTCCGGGTCGCGGGAGACCGCCCGCATCAGGGTCGAGTAGGCCGCGCCGTCCGGCACCCAGCCCGACGGGTACGAATCGGGCACTGCCCGTCCGGGGTTCTCCCGCGACCACGCCTCGCGCCACGTGCCGACCGCGGAGAACACGTCGGCGTAGGTTCCCATGCTGTCCTGAACCTTCCCGCTCCGGAAGTCCGCCATCATCACGCGCCAGCCGTTCATGGAGGTGTTCAGGTCGTTCTCCGTGTAGCGCTTGAAAACCTCCGCCCAGGCGTTGGCGCCGCCCTGTCGCGGCAGCCTGCGGCCGTCGATCAGCGCGGCGTCGCCGCGCTCGCGCCACCTGTAGTACAGCGTGCGCATGGTCTCGTAGGCCATGCCCAGCGCGCGCGCCTCCTCGGCGATCGCGTCGACCGTCCGGCCGCGCCCGGCGGCGCGGATGCGGCCGACGGCCTCGCGCCGGCCGGCGATCAGCTCCCTCAGCGCCGGCGCGGTCACGCGCGCGGCCTCCCGGTAAAGCGTAACGTCACTCGACATCTCCCGCCCCCTTCCCCCCGAACTCCGCCACGCGCGCCTTCAGCGCGTCGCGAAGCCGCGTCACCGTGTGCAGCGCCTCGCGCGCCATGGCCTCGGGCAGGAACGCCGCGAAGCCCCAGCCGTCCGCCCGGTCGATCTCGCGACCGATCAGCCCCCACGCCGCGCCCGCCCGCGTCTCGGCCGAGGGCTCCAGCCTCGGCCGCCCGGCCCCCTCGCGCGCGCCGCCCTTTGCTCCGGGCTCCGGGCCCCGCGCGGCCTCCTTCAGCAGGCCCAGCGTCGAGCCCTCGATCACCCGCTGCACACGCCGCCGCAGCCGCTCCGCCCGCGCGTCTGGCACCGGATCCTCGCCCATCAGAGCCAGCAGCGGCACGTCCGCCGCCAGCCGCGCCTCGCGCCGCAGCCCCGCCGCCGCGCTCAGGTAGCCGTGGGCCGTCTTGTAGTTGATCTCGGGGCAGTTCGTCTCCAGCCAGGCCTTCAGCCCCGTGCCGCTCCTGCGGTCGCCTCCGTGTCCTGAGCTTGATAATCTCTGCTGGAGATTTTCAAGTTTGTCCAGCCATTCCCCGACCGCCAGCAGCATCGCCCCGAAGCGCAGGATCTCGGCCAGCCCGCCCTGGGCGCGCCGCCAGCCGTCGCCCAGGATGACGCGCATGGCCTGCGGGTCGGCGTGCTCGTCCAGCGCCACGCACGCCCCGTCGCATTTGAGCACCACGGCCGGCGTCCCGCCTGCCGCCCTCGCGGCGTCCTCGGCCGGCGCGGACTGGGCCGCCGCCTCGAACGCCATGCAGCGGTGGCAGAACGTGCCCTGGCAGTTATCATCGGGGTTCGCGCAGCGGCCCTCGGCGTCCGCGTGCCGGCAGCGCTCCGGCGCCAGCACCTGGTCCGCCGTCACCACCTCGCGCACGATCACGCCCGGCCCACCGCTCGCCGCGAGCCTCCTGAGCTTCGCCCTGATCCGCGACTGCACGCTCTGCTGCGTGTCCGGCCACGCCAGGCAGGCCTGCAGCCGGGCGGCGTCGGCGCAGCCCCGCACGAAATGCTCGCGCGACTCCGCGTCGCAGTACGCGCCCCTGCCGTTGCCGCAGTCCCACGGGTTGGGCGCCGCCGCCTGGTCCGCCGCCAGCACGTCGCAGAGCGGCTTTCCGGGGCGCGGCCCGCGCGGGTCTTTGAGCCCGGCCCAGTACAAGGCCATAGCCTCAAGCGACTCGAACTTCTCCAGCAGCTTCCAGCCGTGCTTTACCGACGCCCTGTATTTGATCCTCATCTCGAGCGCGCTGATCCGGTAGGTGTCCCCGCCGATAGCGATGTCCGGCTCGGCTTGCAACGTCTCGAAAAGATCCCGCTGCGCGCTCATGATTAGGCTCCTCCCTTTCCCGACGTGACTCTGCCCCACTCGCCCGGCCGCGTCCCCAGCGTCTCGATGTCTATGATGATGTCTACCATTACCTTCCGCTCCCTTCCGCGATGCCTTCCGGCACGCACACGTCGTTTGTCCCGTCAAGCGCCTGCCCGCAGCACTCGCACACCGAGTACGGCGCAGGCTCGCCATTCTCCGTCCCGGCCATCAGGCGGCAGAGCAGATAGCCCGCCACCAGCGCCCCGATCAGAATCCCACACGCCGCCGAGACAAGGGCCTCGGCCGCCATCTCCCGCCTGCTGTTCATACCCCCCCCTCGATCGATCGCGCCAGATCCATGATCGCGTCGTAGGTGATGCGCCACAGCGGCAGCATCGGGCGCAGGCCCAGCTCCGGCCGCCGCCTGTCGACGGGGACCATCATGCCCTGGTTGACGTTCGCCGCCTCCAGCCGCCCGCATTCGATCATCTCCAAAACCTTCGTCCGGCCCAGGTTGAGCACGGCCGCCACGTCACTGACCCGGAACCACTTGTCCCGGGCGTTGCCGAGCCGCCGCTCCACGAGCGCGGAGAACCCAGGCCCCCGGCCTCCGTTGAACATGTCCTTCTGCACCGCCAGCGTCTTCACCGTGTCACCTCCCTTTCCCTCTTCGCACTAGTCCGCCGTCCTGGCCGCCAGGTCCGCATAGGCCCAGGCGTCCTCCGCGAACAGGTACCCGGCTGAGCCGCGCGCGCAGACCCTCCGCGCCGCCCGCGTCGCCAGGTCGAACTGCTCGACCTCCCACCGCCACAGCCCGCCGACCCTCCGCACCACCGCCCTCCGCGCCGTCCGGGCGCGCCGCCCGGCCCGCCCGTAAACCCTCCGCCACTCGCCGCCCTCCGCCATGCGCCACCCGCCGCGC
>JAKJGY010000410.1 GCA_022704145.1 Verrucomicrobiota bacterium | reverse complement strand
CATTGGGAGACGGTGTGGAGCTGGCCTACCGCAGGGACGAGGACGGCAAGGGGTTCTCGCAGGAGGCGCGCATCCCGTGGGGGCTGCTCTTCAAGAGCGTTCCGGAAATCCGGCACGGGCTGGCCTTTAGGCTCGGCTTCGAGTTCCTGTGGGGCGACCCGACCGGCGGCACGTGGCCGGTACACCGCTACGCCGACAACCTGCAGAAGGGGCAGACCTCGCGCGAGTTCTTCTGGAGCGCGACAAAGTCGTGGGGCGACGCGCGCCTGCTGGAGAAGGGCGGACTGGCGCCGCGCCGCTACGTCTCGGACGAGCGCCGCGTGGAGGGCGCGTTCACGTTCCGCGCCGAAGTGCCGAAAAGCGCGGCGCGGCTGACGCTGGCGATCGAGGACGGGCAGGGGCGGCGCGTGCGTAATCTCGCGGGCGATCTGCTGCCGGAGGAGTATACGGTGGCCGAGGGCGAAACGACGCGCACGGTCGAGGTCGGCTGGGATGGCCTCGACGATACAGGCGCGCTGGTCAAGCCCGGCCGTTACCGCGCGCGCGGCCTGACGCACGGCGGGCTGGGCGCGGAGTACGAGATGTGCTTCTACAACCCCGGCACGCCGCCGTGGCCGACCTCGGACGGCGCCAGCGCGTGGGGTGCGGACCACAGCCCGCCGCTTCGCGTGGCGCGCGCGGGTGACGGGATGATCGTCGCGTGGGCCTTCGCGGAGGGTGGCAGCGGTATCATCGGTGTGGGCGCGGACGGCCGCAAGCGCTGGGGCGAGAAGCGTGGCGCGACGCTGCTGGCGGCGGACGCGAAGCATGTCTACGGTGTGCCGGCCGGCTGGCACATCGAGAAGGGCGTGGTGATCCGGCTCGACGCGCGCACCGGTGCGTACCGCGCGTTCGTGCGCGACGGCAAAGAGCTGCCTTTCGAGTATCCGGTGGCGGACCTCGTCGGGCGCGACGACCTCGCGTCGGCGGCGCTCGCGGTGACGGACAAGGCGCTGGTCATCCTGCTGAATCTGAAAAAGCGGCCGTCCGGTACGTCCGGCCGTACTGGCGCGGACCGGGAAACCCCCGCCGTGAGTTTCCTCGCGCTCGTCGACAAAGAGACCGCGCTGCTGAAAGGGCCGCTGGTCATGACGCCTCGGCTCACGGCGCTGGCGGCCGGGCCTGACGGTACGGCTTACGGAACCGACGGCAAGCGTCTCTGCCGTGTCGAGCTGGCGAGCGGCGGGCAGACGCCGCTGGACGCGCCGGGGCTCGTCCAGCCTGAGGCGCTGGCGGTGGATGGCGACGGTAACGCCGTGGTATGGGACGCCGGGCCGGATCAGCAGGTCAAGGCGTTCGCGCCGGACGGGGGGCTGCGGTACACGTGCGGCCGGAAGGGCGGACGTCCGCTGCGAGGGCCGTTTGACGCCCAGGCGTTGCGCGCGGTCAGCTCGGTGTCGGTGGGTGCTTCGGGCGAGGTGTGGGCGGTGGAGAGCTGGGATTATCCGCGTCGCGTCTCGGTGTGGAGCCCGAAGGACGGCTCGCTGGTGCGCGACTACATCGGCAACACCGGCTATGCGGGCAC
>JAKJGY010000409.1 GCA_022704145.1 Verrucomicrobiota bacterium | reverse complement strand
AGTCGGCGGTAGCGGCAAAGCCGGGCAGGGCGGTCAGGCCGAAATCGGAGCCGAGAACGCCTTCGAGCAACGCGAGGGCCAGCACGTTGAAGTCGGTGCCGTACGACCAGTATCCCGGGCCTTCGGGATAGCAGCCTTTGGGCGCGAAGGCGCGCATGGAACGCGGCAGGTTCACGATGGCGCGGTGTGCGATCTGGATGGCGAGCGCCTCGTCGCGCTCCTGCAGGGCCAACGCCGCGGCCAGCATGCCAGCGTGGCAGACTTGGCCCCAGTTGTTGCTGGCCTTGACCCAACCGGTATGTTTGAGCGAGGTGCGCAATCCCTTTTCCGTGAGGGCGGCGGCCAGGGTGTCGCGGGTGGCGGGGGCGAGATCGTGATACAGCCAATCGTAGCCGACGGCCAGCGCGAGAGACATCTCGGCCACGTCGAGAAAGTGCGAGGGATTCCAGTCGGTGAAGGCGGCGGCGGCCAGCATCTCGGCGGCGCAGCGGTCGCGGTGGGCGGGATTGCCGCCGAGGCGGTAGGCCATGGCGAGGGTGGAGACGCGGTGAAGGACACTGCGCGAGACGCCGAGCAGGCGGCGCCCCTCCATCTTGCGCGTGTTGGGCGGCAGCGCGAGCATCTGGTCGGCATCATGCAGCAGGCGGCCGAGCGCGGCGCGCGCGAAGGTGTCGGCGGCGGCGCTTTCTTTCAGCGCGGCGAAGCCGGCTGCGTCGGCGAACAGGCGCGGGTGGGCGGGCGGTGCCTGGCGCAGTGCGGCGGCGACGGCGTCGGGCGTCGGGTCGGCCGCGCGTTGCGCGAACAGCGGAGCGGCGGCGCAGGCGAGGAGGAGAAGGGCATGCACGCCGGCCGCGCCGCGGAAATGGAGCAACGCGCGATCTTCGCGCATTCCGGCCACCAACCGATTACAACGCCGAACGCAGAAGGCATGGACGAGACCGATGGAACGCATATGGACTCCTTTGGGGTGGTCGGCGCCAGACGTCCAGCGCTTAACGTGTAACCTGTAACGTGTAACGTGTAACCTGTAACCTGTAACGTGTAACCTGTAACGAATACCCCGCACAGCTAACCGTCCGCCTGGTTTTCCGAGGGATGGTCGAAGGCGGCGACCTCGCAAGGCATGCGGCGCGCGAGCAGTCCCTGGGCGAAGCGCACGCCGTAGACCACATGTGTGGCCATGACGCCGAGCCAGGTCAGCAGCCAGAGAGAGGGCGAAAGCGAAGCCGAGGCGATGAAGGTGGTCAGCCCGTAGCACGCGAGTGCGCCCAGGTAAGCGATGCGCAGCCAGGGATGGATGCCGGCCAGCGCGGCACCGGCGACGAGGCCCAACACGAAGAGAGAGGGAATCAGGTAGCTGAGGCGCAGCGAAGTGGCGGGAAAGCGTTTGGCGAAGTGGCCGCGGTGCAGGGCGTAGCGGCCGATCTGGCGCAGATGCGGGCCGAAGAGCGGCCGGCGGTGGTGGAAGACCTGCACCCAGGGGTCGTAGACGATGCGCCGTTTCTGTCCGAGCACGATGTCGGCGCAGAGGATGGTGTCCTCGCCCGGCCAGAAGTCGGTGCGGTA
>JAKJGY010000408.1 GCA_022704145.1 Verrucomicrobiota bacterium | reverse complement strand
CGAACGCGCCCGTCGGGATCAGCTCCGCGTCGGCCGCGGTGATGCGGTCGGCGGCGATCCAGACCAGGTGGCCCCACACGTCGCCCTCGCCCGCGAGATTGAAGTACGCGTGGCTGGTGAGATTGACCGGCGTGGGCTTGTCGGCGACGGCCGTGTAATCGAGACGCAGCGTGTTGTCGTCGCTGAGCGTGTAGGTGACGGTGACATCGAGCGTGCCGGGAAAGCCCTCCTCGCCGTCCGGACTGCGCAGGCTGAAGCGCACTGCGGCCGCGCCCGGTCCGGCGGATACCGTCTCGCCGCGCCAGAGCTTGCGCCCGAACCCGTTGCGGCCGCCGTGAAGCTGGTGCGGCCCGGCATTGGCCGTCACCCGGATCTCGCGCCCGTCCAGCGTGAACCGGGCGTTCGCGATGCGGTTGGCGACGCGCCCCATGACCGCGGCGGCGGCACTATAACCGCGCAGATAGGCGTCGAGCGAGTCGGCCCCCAGCACCACGCTGGCCAGGCGGCCCTCGCGGTCCGGCACGCGCAGCCCGGTGATCGTCGCGCCGTGCTCCATAACGCCCGCGGTCATGCCGTGCGCGTTGCGCAGCGTGAAAAGCCGCACCGCCTGGCCCTCGGCCGTCCGGCCGAACAGCCGCTCCTCAACGCGCTGGAGTCCGTCGGCCTCGAGCCGGCACGCCGTCAAGACCAACGCCGCGCACGCCCCCGCGATGCTTCGATGCACGCTTGCCCTCATGCTCATGTCTCCCCCGCCGCCTCATTAATTCGCCTGCGGCCACGCGCCGCGCGCCACGCGGAAACCGAAGTGGTAATTGCTGGTGCCGCCGTTATAGTTGGGCGTGCGGTTGTTGTTACGGTCCACCACCCGCAGGTAGCCCGCATCCAGCCGCCACGCCCCCCCGCGCAAAGCCCGGGACGAGGCCGTCTCCGGGCCTCTGGGATCCAGATAGGGCGAGGTCGAATAGTAGTCGCCCGACCACCAGTCCCAGCACCACTCCAGGATATTGCCGACCATGTCATGGAGCCCGTAACCGTTCGGGGCGAACGAGCCTACCGGGCTGGTATAGGGATATGCGCCTTCGTCATAATCCGGGTGGTAGCCGCGCGGATCGCTGAAATCGTAGTTGGCGTATTTGGCGTCGCTGTAAAAATTCGCGTCGGCGTGCGTGATGGTGTCGCCGTGCGGGAAGCGCAGGCCGGCCGGACCGCCGCGCGCGGCCTTCTCCCACTCGGCCTCGGTCGGCAGCCGGTAGCCGCCCGCGTTCCACGCCACCGTCGGCGCGACCTGTCCCGTGCGGTAGACCAGCGTCTTGGCCGCGTCCGTGAAGTAGCAGACCGGCAGCCCCTCCATCTCGCTGCGCGCGTTGCACCACTTGACGGCGTCGAACCAGTTGACCGTGTGAACCGGATGGGCCGCCGCCTTGCCGCCGCCCGTGTTGTCAAAGGCGTAGCCGTTCGCCACCGCCCAGGTGCGCACGGCGCTCCACTGCGACCAGGTCACCTCGGTCTTGGCCATATAGAAGGCGCTCACATAGACCCAGTGCACCGGCACCTCGGCCGGGTTATAGTCCGACTC
>JAKJGY010000182.1 GCA_022704145.1 Verrucomicrobiota bacterium | reverse complement strand
GCGTCGTCGTTGCCCGGGATCACATGGTCGATCGGGTCGGGGTCGGCGTTGGTGTCCACGATGGCCACCACCGGGATACCGAGGCGCACGGCCTCGTTGACGGCGTTCTGCTCGCGGCAGATATCGACAATGAAGAGGGCTCCGGGCTTGTTCTCCATATCCGCGACGCCGCCGAGGTTCTTCTGGAGCTTCTCCAGCTCGCGGCGGAGGCTCGAGGCCTCCTTCTTATGGACGGACAGCACGCCGTTGTTGTTACGGCCCATCGCCTCGATCTGGCGCATGCGGCGGACGCTGCGGCGGATCGTCTGATTGTTCGTGAGGGTGCCGCCGAGCCAGCGCTCGGTCATGTGGAACTGGCCGCAGGCGACGGCGGCCTCTTTCACGACCTCCTGGGCCTGCTTCTTGGTGGCCACGAAAAGGATCTTCTTGCCGCTCAGGACCGTGTCGCGCAGGAAAGCGGCGGCCGCGTCGATGAGGGTGATGGTCTGCGTCAGGTCGATGATGTGGATCCCGTTGCGCTTGTCAAAGATGTAGCGCTTCATCTTCGGGTTCCAACGCTTGGTCTGATGGCCGAAGTGCAGGCCCGCGTCCAGCAGGTCCTTCAGGGTGAGCCCGGTCAGGCTCGAGACAGGCATTTCCATTCTGTATCCTTCAAACACGTGGACGCGGCGGCCTTAAGGCCCGTCCGCATCCGGGTTTAATCCGCTCGGGCACCGCCCCTTCCGGGACAGCGGCCTTCGCTTCCGCAACGGGAGGCCACCCGGCTTCCCATGCGTAATTCAATAAAATAACCCAAACGGCCGGCTTAGCACAAGGCCGAACCTGAGAAATTTCAGACATCGGGGTGCGCTTTTATTCGGTTGAAGGTTAGGCGGCCTCGATTCTGGCCCAGACCTGTATCGGCGCAAACAACATAAGAAACTTTATCAATGATCCGGGAAACTCAACGGAGCCAGGCAAAATCGACAACCCATATAAGCTCGGATATCCGGAACCCGTGGTAAACGGGGTCGGCGCTGAGATACTCCTCCTGGACAGGGACGCCCTCGTACGCCGACGGCCAGTCGGACTGTTCTTCCGCCGTCCAGGATGCGGCCGGGCCTGACTGCAGCACGAATGACTCATTTTCGACACCGTCAAGTTCGAACGCGCAAAACACCATTTCGGATGTGCCGACCGGGACAGGGAGCCGCAGCATACCGACCAGACTGTATGTCGCGGGACCGGCGGGGACATTTTCGGCCGTCACCTCGGAGGCAAACGACTCGGCATAATATTTAGACCACACGTTGGGGGTGACTCCGTCGTACCTGATCCTGTATGCGCGGCGCGACCAGTAGTTGGAGTAGCTGCCGCTGAGGTCGCCGTAAGAGGGGACGCTGGGGGGGTACGGATCTGTTGAATTATTGATCGTCGCGGCGTAACGTATGTCGCCGGGGAGGCCGGACGGGGACGCAAGCATGCGGCGGAGGGCTGAGAGGGCAGCCTGGAGGTCCAGGAACAACCATGGGCCGGCGAGGTCGGCGGACTGTATCCGCCCGTAGGCCCACCCTTCGGCGGCGTAGTCAGACCAGACCGCAGGCTGGACGCCGCCCTCCGCGATGCGACGCCAATATCCCGACTGGCCCAATCCGGCGGAGAACATCATTGCGTACAGCGAAGGGTAGGGCTCGGGGAGCCCGGAAGCTCCGGAGAGAGGCGCGGACGCGTCCGCAAAATGAGACCAGAGCTCCTCGATGCCGGACTGCAGGGCCGAAACGAAATCGAAAACGGCGGTGTCCGCTCCGGGAGCGTCGATCTGGGTGAGGCCGCATGCGGCGCGGCGTAGGTTATAGGCCTCGGCGATCTCGGCCGCGACGGCGAGATCCTGCCAGGATGTGTCCGCGTCCACCGCCGTCCATGCCATGCACCGCCCTCCCTACGCTTTGAGGTATCCCTTGCCGAGCGCGAGCTTCTGCCCCTCGCCGTCGGGCTCCACCGCCAGCAGCAGCCGCCGGTCCGTGTACTCGTACGGGGTCGACACCAGCCCTGCCTTGCGGACGAGAATGTGGCAGTCGAGGATTTCAGAGGAGAGGAACAGGCGGACCTCGCGCTCCTCGTAGCCGGCCGGGATGCGGGGCAGAACGAGGGGCTCGGAGAGCAGGGCGCGGACAACCTTCTGCGTGTGCTTCTCCTCGCTCTCATCGTCGTCGACAGAGTACGTGAGAGCGCGCGCCTTGACGGTCTCGCCCGAGGAGAGGTCGGCAGAGGGGTTCAGGCTGATGGTCTTGCCGCCGTCGATCACGTCGCGACGGCCGTCGCGCCCGGGCGTCCAGGCGGATGAGGAGACGGGTGTGGCCGCGAAGGTGAGGTCTACGCTGTCCGTGGCAGGCGGCTCACCGGTTTCCTTGGCCTCGAAACGGACACATCGGCGGGAGGTGCGGAACCCCTGCATAAGGGAGACGAAATCGGCGGCGGCGAGCTGCGCCGGAGGGGAGAACGAACCGCTGACCACAAAGGCGGACAAATCAACGGATACGCGCTGCACGGGCGTGGCCTCGACCCGTGCGCCTGGATGGGGAACGCCCTCATCCAGCGGGCACGAGAACGAGCCCTGGGCGTAACGGACAGACCAATGCCCGAGAAGGTTGGCGGCGAGGCCGGAAGGCGCGGGCTCAGCGGAGGAGCCGGAAAAACTCTCGAGCCACCGGTAACGCTTGCTGGTGGCGTCGGTCGTGACGTACTGCAGCTCGAGCTGGACGTCGTACTGCCGTCCGATCTCAGCGCCCTGAGCGTCTCGCTGAACAATGTCGACAACTCCCTGAAACAGCTCTACACGCGCCTTGCAACCGGCCTGCGCAAGATCGGGCAATGGCGTCCGCGAGATTCTCGGGAACTCGTCGGCCAGGAGGCCGCGCTCGGCCGAAACAAAGGTGACGTCCTGGACGGCGACCCCGGCCAGCAGGGGGTGGCGGGCAGACCACCAGGCGGCGGACTGGAAATCGCCGACGGGCTCGGTCTCCACTTTCACGGATCGGTAGGAGGATGAGAACTCGGAACCCGCCAGCGCGAGGCTGACGTATGCCGTGTCGAAGGCCTCCTGGTCTCCGGCCGTGAGCTTTTCGAGTGTCCGGTACTGGGTGCCGTTATAGGAGTTGACGCGTTCGATCTCGATGCAAAGACCGGGAATGATGAGGTCATCCCGAAACCCAAGGCTGTCGCGCTCGACGCGCGAGGGGGAGAATGCGTCACCCTCGCCAAAATGGATCTGCGGCGGATCGGCATCGTAATCCCACCAGGAGCAGACTGAGGGAGAAAGCCGCAGCGACCGCTGGATGGCCTGGGCACATACGATGTCGCGATGCTCGTCGAACGGGAGCGTGAGCCCGACCGCGGCGGAGCCAAAATCGACGGGGGCGCCGCGCAAGTTGGCGTACAGGATGATGGATGCGAGCTGACCCTCGACGGAGATATGGCCGGTGGCGGAGCCGGGCTGGCAGTTCAGGATGACACGGGAGGAGGGCACCAGGCCCAGCTCGTCGGCGTCGTACACGGCCCACTCCTGCCGGTAGGGACACCGCTCGAGGTAATACCAGACGCCGACGACGGTGATGGCGCGATCGTCCGGGTTGCCCGCGCGGTCGCGCTGGTTCAGCAGGACGGGGCCGTAGAACCGCCGTACGCCGTCGAGGTGTAGGCCGACCATGGTTCCCTCGGGCCATGTCGCGGAGGGCGCAGCGGTCAGCTGCAGCGTGTCGCGCCCCAGCGACTCGAGGGTGAGGACGCCGCCCTGCACGCGCAGGTCGGACAGCGGCACGGGCTCGGCCCCGTCGAGGGATATAGTCCAGCGTACGCTCATGTCAGTCGATGTTCCCCGCGTCGATTCGCGCGACGCCCGCGCGAGTCCGTAGTTTTGCGGCCTCGGCCTCCGCGCGCCGCGCCGTCTCGAGAGCCTGCGCCGACACCTCGCCGTACTCGGCCAGGGCGCGCGCCAGCTCCTCGTTTGCCTGCCTGAGCTGCTCGCGGTACGACTCGACCTGCGCCGACAGATCCTTGCCCGGCTGCATGCCCCTCTGCCACTGCGGCAGCGAGGCCAGGCCGCTCTCGGCGAGGTGCAGGTCGCGGGCGCGCTGTTGAACGCCGACGCGCGCGAGGTCGGCTCGGCGGCCGGACTCGGAGACGACGGTCTGCGCAGAGCCGGCCGTGGCGGTCAGCGCGTCCGCCTGCGCGAGGAGCGCTGCCCGCTCGGAGGCTTTGCGCTCGGCCTCGGCCGCCCGCTCGGCCTCCTTTTGCTCGGCCTCCGTCACGCCCTGGTACTCGGTGCGCGCCTGGGCCACGTCGAGAGCGGGGCGCGAGGCGCGCAGGGCCGCCAGCCGGCCGGAGGCGGTCTGGGAGCGGATGCGCGCGGCCTCCTCCTCCGCCTCGGCCTGCTGCAGCGGGCCTCGCAAAATCGTGTTGACGCCTCGCACGATCTCATTGCGCCGCGTGACCATTCCGGACAGCCGCTCGCGCGCCGAGGCCTCTACCGCAGCGACGGTGTTGCCGAGGCCCGACAGGCCTCCGGCACCGCCGGAGTCGCGCCATGCGCGCTGACCTGCCAAACTCACGGCCTGAGGGTCGGCGAGAAACTCCCGCAGTTTCCGGATCTCGACTAACATGGCCTGCTCGGTAGCCTTGCCGCTAACAGCCTCATCTCTCATGCGCGTAACCTTGCCGGCTGCCTCGCGCTCGAGCTGCGCGGCGGAGTCCGCCTCGCGCTCGGCGGCGGCGATATCGCGCTCGCGGCCGGCCTGGCGGCGGAGGCCGCTGTACCGGTACCGGGTGCGGGCGCGTCCGACGGCGTCGGATGACGGGATCTGAGAGATCTCCTCCGCCTCGGCGAGGTCGATGTCGGAGATGCGCTGCCCGAACGCCGAATCCTCCGCCTCAGCGCGCGCGCGGGCGACCTCGCGCAGACCCTCGGCCTGGCGCTCGACGGCCTCGGCGGCCTCGCGCTGAGCGGCGGCCATGTCGCGCACGCGCTGGAGCGCGGCGGCCGAGACGGAACGTTCCAGCTCGACGGCTGCCTTGACGGCGGAGTCGCGGGCGGCGTCCTGGTGCTCCTTAAGCATCCTCCACGCCGAGTACAGCTTAGTGAGCGCGGCGAAAATGCCGAATCCTGAGGCGAGCCCGGCCGCGAACGAGCCGATCTTCCGTACGGAGTCGACGGAAGATGAGGAAAGCGCGTCAACGTCGGCAGCGGCGCGGCGCGCGGCGCGGCCGTGCGCGTCGGCGGCCTCGCTCGAGCGGCGCCCTGACTCGGCGGCGGCCTTGCCGGCGGCCTCGAGGCGGGAGGAGGCGCGGTCGGAGGAGCGGGCCGCCCCGGCCAGGGACTCGCCTGCTCCGGACGTGGAACTCCGCAGGCGCTCGAGGGACTCCGTCATACGGTCGACGCCCGAGGGGTCGCCATCAGAGGAGATTTTCAGCACGGTGCGGAAATCGGCGTCAGACATTTCAGGCCCCCTTCCGGGCGCGCCCGATGGCGGCCCTGATGACGGCAGCCATACCCTCGCGGGCGGCCGCGGCGAGTTCGGAGTCGGACGGGAGCAGCGAACGGTCCTGCCGCTGCATGACGGAGGGGACAAGGGCGTACATCGGGGTAAACGCGCCGCGTTTCTGGCCGCCCACCTTGGCCGCGAGGGTGCGGCCTATGCGGACCAGCGGGCCGCGCGACCCTCGCCGGGCCTCCCATTCGCGCGGGGAAACGCCGTACGCCCATCTGTGAATGGGGATGGCGAGGGCTTTGCGGGGGGCGCGCGGCAAAATGCGCACGTCGCGAAACGCGCGCGCGAACATCGGGCCGGGGACGGTGACGGTGACGGAATCGGCGTCGCCGTCGGCGTGGGAGCGGCGGGCGGCGTCGCCCAGGGCGCCGGTGGGCGCGGCGCCAAGGCGCTCGGCCGTGGCGTGGCGCGACTGGGCGAGGGCGGCGAGGTGGCGGCGCACCAGGCCGAGGAGGGGCTGGGCCGCGCCCCGGTGGAGCGCCGCGCGCGCGGCGGGCGAGAGCGCGCGGCCGGCGAGCAGCATGGCCGGCGCGCACTCGTCGGAGCCGATGCCGATGTGCCAGCGCGCCATGTCAGAGGCCCTCCAGCTCGGCGGCGGCGTCGGCCGCGAAGGCGGGGCCGTGGCGGCGCGCGGCCTCAACCAGCTCGCGCTCGCCGGGCGAGAGGGTCGCGCCGGAGGGCGCCGGGCTGCCGGACACGCCGAGGGACTCGGCCTCGGAGCGGGCCACGGGCTCCCAGGTCATACGGGATGAGAACGCGAACGGGGGGTACGGGTTCCCGAAAGTGTCGGAGTAGCCGCCGGTGCCGTCGCCGAGGGCCTGCCAGATGGGACTGTCTTTGCGGGCGACGAACGTCTCGCGGGCGGCGCCGCGCCAGCCAACGGAGCGGCCCGCCTCGCGCCAGCGCGCCTCCCAGTCGCGAGGGTCGCGGGTGTAGCCCAGCCGGATCAGGCGCCACGCAGGATAGGCGTCGAGGGTGAGCGTGTCCTGGGCCTGAGCCATGGCCGCGCCGGCGGCCGTCTCGGAGGACGTGTTGAGCACGAGGCGCATGCGGCCGTGCGACGTGCGGTCGGCGAGGCCTCCGGCCTGTCCGTCGGGCGGCGCGTAGCCCGCCTCGTCGAGCCAGCCGCGCAGCTCCAGCTCGGCGTCGCGGTCGGAGAGGGCGCCGGAGGCGAGGCGCAGGAGCGTGTCGCGCAGCAGGTCGAGGAATCCGCGCTCCGTGGCGCGAGCCGAAAAAACAGACCGCCGCAGGATGTCCGCACCGATCCGCGCGCGGATCTCGGCGCTCGACAGCGCTGTGGGCAACGGGGCCTTACCGGATATGATGTCGGCGGGCGTCACGGCTGCTGCCTCCTCCTGTTGTGGGTGTGCTTTGAACGGCGAACGCCGCCGCCCGAGAGCGGGTCTAGACGCGGCGCGCGGCGAGGCGGTTGAAGGCGTATCCGAAAAGGGAGACGCCGGAAAAGTACAGGCGGCTGAAAGCGAATTTTTCCCGACGCATGAGGGCGAGGAACCAGTGGTCGGCGAAGTCGAGGACGGCGCGGACGGAGCAGCCGAGCGTCCGCGCGATTAGGGCGGAGTGCTTGTAGATGAAGTCGTGCATGGCCGCGCCGGGCATGGCGGCGGGAGCGGAGGGCGCGAGGGTTACGTCGAAGTGAAAACGCTCGACGATATGGAGCCTGATGACGGGCGCCCCGGGGGCGTCATAATCCACGGTCAGCTCGCCGTCCTGCGTGGCGACCGTCTTGCGGATCAGGCGAATGTAGCGGGAGGGCGCGCCGCGCCAGTGGAGCGTGACGGGGCGTGTGGTACGGTAGCGGTCTTCGGCGCCGTCCGGGGCGCGTTCGTATGGGAAAGGCAGACTCACCGGGCGTCACCTCCGTGCGGGGCGGCGGGCGTCCAGCCCGCCTCGCCTTCGTGAATGAACAGGGCGCGGATGTCGGAGCAGCTCATACAGGAGGAGCAGAGCGCGAGGGCGGCGGCAAGTGCGAGGATGATCAGTCGCGAATGTCTCATGACTCCCCTCATTTGGTGAGTGTGGCTGTGGTGTCGGGTGTGATGGTCTTGTGCGAGTAGATCGCGCAGGACAAGGCGACGGTGCCGTTGGCGCGCGAGGCCAGCGCGTTGGTGGGCGCGGCGCGTTCCATCTCCGCGACTGCGGGATTGGCCGGGTCGGAGGGTGACGAGACCGTGACGGTGTTGGTGATGTTGATGCAGCCGAGGGGCATGGAGCAGCCGGCGAGGAGAGCGAGCGAGAGGGCGGCGAGGCGGAGGCGCTTCTTCATTGAGTGACCCTTTCTGTGGCGTTGGTTGAGATTGAGCGGACGGCGGCGGCCACGG
>JAKJGY010000181.1 GCA_022704145.1 Verrucomicrobiota bacterium | reverse complement strand
ACTGGTGGGGGGCGAACGACTGGACGCTTGCAGGCTTGAGCACGAATCCGAAGGACGGCGCCTGGCACCATGTGGCGGTGACCTGGGACGGCGCGGTTTCGACGATGTACGTGGATGGCCAGACGGTCGGAACCCGGGCGCGCACCGGACTGAACGCGCAAGCGGCCAATTTCGTCGTCGGCAAGACTTCGGCCGATGTGGCGCTCAAGGGCTGGATCGACGAGCTGCTGGTCGCCGACCGCGCGCTTGAGGCGGCTGAGATCCGGAGCCTGATGGCAGGCGCCAAGCCCGCCAACCTCCTGCCGGAGGCGACGGCGCTGACGGTCGAGGTGGACGGGACGCTCTACCTGGACGGCGCGAGCCAGTCCGTCGCCTCGCTGGGAGGCGGTGGCCGCGTCATGAACGGCACGTTGTCCGACGCGACGCTGACGGTCGGCGGCAGCACCAACGCCGCCTTTTCAGGCACGCTGTGCGGGCCACTCGCGCTCAGCAAGGCGGGCTCGGGCTCGCTGACGCTCTCAGGGCTGAACGTGAACGCAGGCGGCGTCGCGGTCAAGGAGGGCGTCCTGACGCTCACACAGCACACCCTGTCCGCGCTGCTGGCACAGAGCGTGGCCTGGTTCGATGCCGCCGACGCGGCGACGCTCACGACCAACGCGGCCGGACAGGTCACGCTGTGGGCCAACAAGGGCGCGGCGGGCGCCACGCTGGATGCGGTCCAGACGGTTGAAGGAACGGGGCCGACCGTACAGGCGGGCGCGCTCAACGGACGTAGCGTGCTCGCGGTGAACAATACCACCGGTCTGCGGACGTCCGCCAATCTCGGTGTGGCCGGCGCGCAGAACCGTACCCTGTTTGCGGTCGGCTGCCGTAAGAGCAGCGGCAACATGTGCTTCGCGCACACCGGCGATGGCGCCGACAACCTCGCCTTCGGTATCATCAGCCAGAACGACCGCCTGTATGCGTACACATGGGGGCCGCTCCGCGACGTGACGTTCCCGGTCCGTCCCAACAACGCCTACGAGATTTATGACCTCATGCTCTCGGGGGGCACCGGTTCCGCCAATCTGCTCAGCGGCGGCTCCGTGTCGAGCGGGACGGCGACGGTCGCGCCGAACACGACCGACACGCCGCTCTATCTCGGCTCGCGTTTCGCCTCAACGAACCAGGGCAGTCTGGCCGAGGTGATCCTCTTCAACCGCGCGCTGACGGCCTCTGAGCGCATGGGCGTCGAGGCGTACCTGCTGGCGAAATGGTTCTCGGGCGGCCGTCCGTTTGCGTGGGCAGGCGGCCCGGTGTCAGTCGCCGCAGGCGCGGCGCTTAATCTGGGCGGCACCGCGCAGACGCTGTCTGCGTTAAGCGGCGACGGCGTGGTCTCCAACGGCACGTTGACGGTCACCGGCGAGATCGACCCGGGCGGTGCGGGCGCGGTAGGCGTCCTGACCCTCGTAGGCGTCACGCTTGGGGGCGGGACGCTGGCGGTCGACCTGGCAGCGGAGGGCGGCGGCGACCGGCTGCAGGTGTCCGGCGCGCTCGACCTTACGGCGCTGACGCTGCGTGTCCGGAATCCGCACCAGCTTCAGGCCGGGGAGCGGTACCTGCTCGCCGCGTGCTCGCCCGGGGCATTGACCGGCCCGTTCGCCGCGACCGACATCGGCACGGACGGATGGTACGTCAGCTACAACGGCGTGACCGGCGAGGTGCGGCTGTTGCCGCGCGGGCTCTTAATCATGGTTCACTAGGTTGCTCCGTAAGGCGCGCCGTGGCCAGCGCGGGAGCGGGCCGCCCGCCCTTCTCAGCGCGGGCCTGGCCGGCTGATGCGGGACGCGCCCCGGTCGCTGCCGGCCGGCAGGCCGCGGAATGCGTTCCGTTCCATGCCCGGCAGGCGTTTGCCGGTCTCGCGGTCGAAGCCGTCCGCCGAGAGCCGCTCAGGCGCGCTGTCGCCGGTGGCCTCGCTCCAGGCGTCGAGCAGCGCGGCCAGGCGCGCCTGCGCGGCGGCGTGCTCCGGCCGCCCGGCGAGGTTGCTCAGTTGCTGCGGGTCTTGCGCCGTCAGATACAGCTCCTCCACCGGGCGGGGCGCCAGGAACACGTCGGCCTGTGCGGCCGTCAGCGTCCCGCGGTCCCGTTGCGCGCGCAGGCTCTGATGCGAGGGCGAGGCCACCGAGTCCGCCGGGCCCTGCCAGGCCAGGCCCGGCCTGCGGTTACGGATATAGAGGTACCCTTCCGCGCGCACCGCGCGGCCGTGCGCCTCGTAGTCATGCCAGTTATGCTCGGAGAAGGCGCAGCGCCGCACCGTGGCCTCCGGGTCGGCCAGCAGCGGCGCGAAACTGACGCCCTGCAGGGTCTCCGGCAGGGCCGCGCCCGCCAGCGACAGGAGCGTCGGCGCGATGTCGATGGCGCTCACGAGGCTGCGCGCGGGCACGCCCGGCCGCGCCAGCCCGGCCGGCCAGTGGGCGACGAGCGGGGTCTTCATGCCGCAGTCGTGCAGCCGCGTCTTGGCGCGCGGGAAAGGCCTGCCGTTGTCCGCCAGCACCAGCACGAGCGTGTTCTCCAGCACCTTCTGCCGCTCAAGTTCGGCCACCACCTGGCCGACGAAATAATCGAAGCGGGTCACCTCGTTGTAGTAGGAGGCGAGATCCTGCCGCGTCTGGGGCGTGTCGGCCAGGGCGGGCGGCAGCGGGAGCTTGTCCGGCGCGTGCTTAGGGCCGTACAGCTCCTCACGCCAGTCGGCGTCGCCGTCCCAGTCGCGGTGGGCGTCCAGCGCGGCGAACCAGAAGAAGAAGGGCCTGTCGGGCGGCCGCTGCCGCAGCGCCTCCACCCAGGTCGCATGGCCGCCCCGGTTGCCGGGGCCGTTCCCGTTTCCGATGCGGTCGAACGGCGCGGGCTGCGCGGCCTCTCCGGGCGCAGGCGCCTCCGAGGTCATGTGGTGCTTGCCGGCCAGCTCCGTGTAGTAGCCCGCCTCGCGCAGCAGCCGGGGGAACCACGGCAGGTGCGCCGCGATCGGCGCGTGCAGCTCCGAGGCGCGACCCAGGTTGTGCGGATAGCGTCCGGTCACGATGCTCGACCGGCTGGGACTGCAACTGCTCGCCGTCAGGAAAGCCGCGTCGAAACGGCGGCCGGACGCCGCCAGACGGTCGATGGCCGGTGTCCTCGCCGCCGGGTTGCCGTAGCAGCCGAGGTCGTCCGCGCTCACGTCGTCGGCGATCAGCAGCACCAGGTTCGGCCGCCCGGCCGCTGGCGCGTCACCCGCCAGAGCCAACGCCACGCCGAATGCGGCCAGGCATCTCATGTGTCGTGTCATGAGGCGAGTATACGCGCGGAGCCTTCAGAACGGCAAGCGTGAAGCGGGCTTCGCGCGCCAGCCGGGAAGATGCGGCCCACGAGGCGCCTGGGTGTAAGCGCTTGCGCTATGTTCAGGGATATGCGACCTTAATGGCCTACAACGTGCAAACTGTGGGCAGCGGGATGCGGTGGCGGGCTCGTGCGAGGGCCGCACCTGAAATGAACGGTCGTGCGCGGGGGTTCGCGACAGGTGGCAGAGGGTGTTGTGACGCCCCCGGGATCGAGGAGGTAGGACATGAAGGCCGGAATATTCGCTGTGGCGGTCTGTCTGGCGCAGGCGTGCGTGTCCGGAGCTACTGAGCCTGAGGCGTCGGGCCTGAAGCTGCCGGAGGAGGTCCAGCGGCTGCTCTTTATCAGGCGCCATACCTATTCGGCCAACCACTACTACACCGAGTATGTCAACAGCGCCTGGCTGCCGGGCGGCAACCTGTGCGTGCTGGACGTCGCGAGCGGCGCGGTGAGCGAGCTGGTGCCGGAGTTCGAGGGCGGCGTCTTTGAGCGCTACGACCTGTCGTTCGACGCCACGCGCGTCGCCTTCGCGTGGAAGCGCGGCCCGCAGGAGGGCTATCGGCTGTATGAGGTGGAGATCGACCCCGCCACGGGCCGCCGCGCGGGCGGCAAGGGCGTGCGGCAGCTCACTTTCCCTCAGCCGGACGAGGCCGACCTGGTGCGCCGTTACCGTGTGGACCCCGGCTACCACCACGGCACGGACGACCTGAGCCCGTGCTACCTGCCCGACGGCGGCATCGCCTTCGTCTCGACGCGCTGCCAGTACGGCATCCTCTGCGACGCGCCGGACAACTTCACGACCACGGTGCTGTACCGCATGGACGGCGACGGCGGCAGGCTCACCAAGCTCAGCAACAGTTCGGTCAGCGAGACAGGGCCCTCCCTGCTGCCCGACGGCCGCATCCTCTATACGCGCTGGGAGTATGTCGACAAGGGCGCGGTCAGCGTGAAGGGCCTGTGGGCCATGCGCCCTGACGGCACGGCGTCGGCCGAGGTCTACGGCAACGACATCGCGCTGCCGCCGACCCTTAACTTCGGGCGCGCCATCCCGGGGCTGCCGCAAGGCTATGTGGTCATGGGCGTGCCGCACTATCCGCAGAATAACATGGGCACGGTGATCCGGCTGGACATGGGCAGGCCGATCCGCACGCGCGAACCGATGACATGGCTGACGCCGTCCGTCGACATCCGCGACGAGGGCGGGTTCCACTTCGCGGACGCGGAGGGGCGTTGGTCCAGGGACGGCGCGGGCCGGGGGCCGCTCTTCGCGGACGTCTTCCCGCTGTCGGCCGCGCTGTTCCTTGTCGCGCATAAGCCGGCGGGGCCTGTCTGGAACGATCCCCAGGGTTACGGCCTCTATCTGCTGGACGAGCGCGGCGGGTTGCGGCAGATTCACCGCGACCCCTCGATCTCATGCTGGCGGCCGATGCCGCTGCGGCCGCGGCCTGCGCCGCCGGCGCTGTCATCGTCGCTGGACGCCGCACGCGCGGCGCGCGGCGAGGCGGTGTGTATGGTGGCAGATGTCTACCACGGCCTGGCGGATGTGCCGCGCGGTTCAGTCCGTTACCTGCGCGTGCTGGAGCAGGTGCCGCGTCCGTGGGCGGCGCAGCACAAGCGCAACAGCGACATCTACGACCAGCAGCATATCGTGCTCAGCAAGGATACGCACCTGGGGCTCAAGGTGCAGCACGGGATCGTGCCGGTCGAGGCGGACGGCTCGGCCCACTTCATCGTGCCCGCAGACGCGAACATCTTCTTTCAGGCTCTGGACGCGCGCTGCCTGGCGGTACAGACCGAGCGCACGTTCGTCAACTACCGGCCGGGCGAGGTGCGGGCGTGCATCGGGTGCCATGAGACGCCCGAGAGCGCCATGCGGCCCAGTGACGCGGCGCGCGAGAACCGGCTCGCGTTCCGGCGCGCGCCCTCGCGGCCCGGGCCGCAGCCGGGCGAGGCGCGGGGGCAGCGTCCGCTGCACTACCCGTCCGACGTCCAGCCGCTCTTCGACCGGCGCTGCGTCGCGTGCCACGGCGGCGAGCGGCCTTCGGGCGGCCTCGACCTGCGCGGCACGCCCACGCGGAAGTTCAGCGTCTCGTACGAGTCGCTGGTCCCCGAGCGGCGCAAGGGCAGGGACAACCGCGACCGCGGCCTGCTGGGGCTGGTGATCGGCGAGAACCACCCCAAGACCGGTAACGTCGCGTATCTCCCCGCCGGCTCGCTGGGGGCGCGCACCAGCGTGCTGGCCGCGCTGCTGAGCCGGGGCGCGCTCACGCTGGCCGAGCCTGCGGCGCGCGTGCGTGCGGAGCGGCTGATCGCCAGCCATGCCGAGGCCTTGTCGAAACTGACGGACGAGGAGACGTTGCCGGTCATGAACTGGATCGACACGAACTGCCAGTACTACGGCAGCTACTGGGGGCGCCGCGACCTGGGCAGTGCGGACGAGGCGGACTTCCGGCGCGCGCCGACGTTTGAAGAGGCGCGCAGCGCCGTGCCGCCTGTGTGGCTGCGGGAGAGCTGAGCGGGTGGGTCGGCCAGAGGGTGCGAGGGTCGAAATTTGGACATTAGCGCGCCGCGCGGGCGTGACCGCGAGAGAACACCGATGTAACTGAAATTTCAGACAAGACATAAGCGGGTGCGATTCGGAGACGGCTTGGGCATGATATCGGCCTGGCCAGGCAACTGGGTTGGTACGAGCGATGAGGGTCGCGCGAACGGTTAGGCAAGCCGACGGAGCGGTTGCCTTAAGCGACCTCTTCGGCTATAATGCGCGCAGAAGTGACGGGCGCGACTATGGGAAGCAACGAATACGCCTACGAGTACGACGCGATCGGACATCAAAAGAGCGCCAAGCCCAAGCGGCTAGCCGCGCCGGGCGAACGTGATTTTGAGGACGTGCGGACGCACGGAGCGAGGAGCGGTGTCCCGCGACGCAGCGGCACCTGTAGCCGGCTGCAGTCGGCAGTTGCGGCCGGCAGCGGGGAGGCGCGCACCAACGCCTACGCCGCCAACGCCCTCAACCAGTACACGGCAGTCACCAACTTCGCGCCCTTCGCGGCTTCGCGTGAGACCGTCCCCTCCTACGACGCCGACGGCAACATGATCAGCGAAGCCGTCTCCCCCGGCCTGCACCTCCCGCACCGGTTCATCACCAAGTACCTCGACCCTGAGACCGGTATGTACTACTACGGCTACCGGTTCTACCATCCGGAGCTGGGGAGGTGGGTGAGCCGGGATCCGATTGGGGAGAGGGGCGGTCCTGGCCTCTACGTACTTGCTGGAAACTCGGCTGTTTGTGTGGTCGATCTCTTCGGCCTGCTGACGCTCGTCATCGGTGAGACCATTGTCCAGATCGTGACAGAGGGCGAGATCCCGAAGTTCTTTAAGATTGGGGAGATCGGGCACTACGATTCTGGCGAGAGTCTTAGCTGCGTCTCGAAAGCCTGTGATACTAAGGCAATCTGTAGTTCGCTGGAGTGCAAGCTCACGGCCAAGCCTGTGGTCAGGCTCCATCCTGACCCTAAGATCCGGAACGAACCGTTCCGGTGGAAGAACAAGGAGGACATCTCTCATGAGCAGCACGAACGGAATCATCACCAAGTGTTCCTCAATGTGTATGTGGAGTCATACAAGGTGCTGGTCGCGGAGTACGAGGGGATGTGCTGCAAGAATGCGGACAAGCGATACGTGGAGCTGCTTGATCGGTATGAGAAGCTGAAGACACGCCTCAAGCAATGGGAATTCGCGACGGAGTACTTTTGGTACAAGACACATCCGTTGCCGAATAACTACGATCCGACCCTCGATACAGAGTGGGGACACGCGCAGCCATACAAGGACTATGGCACCAAGAAGGCCGTCCTGAAGTCGAATACGCCCTCGACAGTCGCGTGCGATCCAGGAGGTCACTGATGGCAGGCGCATGCACGGATCGAGCAGGCCGCTCAATGTCAAAAGCCCCCGCCACCTTCCTCGCATACATGCTTTGCTTGGCTTTGGGCATGTGCCTGTGCTGCTGTCGCTCACTTGACACGACCGGTCGAGCGGAGCGGGCAGAGTCGCTAAGCTCGGAAGCCAACTGGTTGGTGGTTGCCGTTCTTGAAAAGGACTGGTCGCTCCGCGGCCGAGTTGTGGACCGTGATCAGCTGCTGTTAGCCATGGATAGGACGGTCCACGGCGGGGTGGAGTCTGTGATGGTCAAGACGCTAGGCGAAGTGTCAGTGGCAAGGCTTGAGCTGACACTACAGATCCTGCGTGAAGCGGGCTTCCAGAAGGTGCGGCTCTGGGATCAGGTGGACGGCGTTCTCCTCTCGCCAGTGGCTGGTGGCGACAATGAGCCGGCAGAGGTGCCGTCGCAATCGGGGGTACACTAGGCCTAGTTCAAGCGAGGCAGTAAACAAGGCAGAGGGGTCGCGATTGGACATAGGACATTGACCCTATAGATGAAGGAAAGTGAATAATGCGCATGCGCTCACGGCTGTCTGGCGACAAGAAACTGAATCGGATCCACCGCAAGGTGATG
>JAKJGY010000407.1 GCA_022704145.1 Verrucomicrobiota bacterium | reverse complement strand
CTTCGCAATAAGCGCGTGCTGGTCAAAATCATCGGGGAGTAAACCGTGTTGTTCAGTTTGATGAAGGGGATCACGTGGTTTTTGAGCCCGCTGGCGCTGGCGCTGATCGGCGTGCTGCTGGGCGGCTATTGGGTGTGGCGCGACCGTCTGCGGCGCGGCCTGTGGGCGCTGGCGCTGTCGGTCGTGTGGCTGTGGGTGTGGGCCTCGCCGTGGTTCTTCATTCTGATCGGGGGCGCGCTGGAGCGGGCCTATCCGCCGGTCAAGCCGGAGTCGCTGCCGCGTGCCGACGCGATCGTGGTGCTGGGCGGCGGCATCAAGCCGCCGACGCGCCTGACGCGCGAGGCCGATCTGGATGCGGGAGCCGACCGCGGCTGGCACGCGGCGCGCTGTTATCATGCGGGGCGTGCGCCGCTGATCCTTTTCTCAGGCGTCAGCGAAGGGCCGGGCATGCGGCAGTTCCTGCTCGACCTCGGGGTGCCCGCGAAAAAGATCGTGCTGGAAACCGACAGTAAAAATACCTATCAGAACGGCCTGTTCACGCGCGAAAAACTCAAGGCGATCAAGGCCAAACGCATCCTTCTCGTGACGTCGGCGTGGCACATGCGGCGCTCGCTACTGGTCTTCAAGCACATGGGTGTGGAGGCGGTGCCGGCCGCCACGGACTACGAGGCGCTGTCGGCGCGCGGCCTGCTCTCGCCTTCACGCCCCGCCTACTACCTGCCGTCGGCGGACTGTCTCGACAAGAGTTCGGCAATGCAGAAAGAATTCCTTGGGTACTGGGCGTACCGTGCGTACCTCATCTTTCGCAAAGAGAAGCGCGCACAGGGGGGGACGAGAAGTTAGGGGTTAGGGCTCGGAGTTGGGCGGGAGGCGTTGGGCAGAGGCGGCGATGGCTTCGGCCACGCTTTTGACGCCGAGCGGCTGCTTGTCGGTGAAGGGCCCGTCCGCGCTGTCTGTGGGCCAGGACGAGGGATCAGCGTATTGGCCGTCGTCGCGGTAAAGTTTCTGGAGGTGGGCGATCTCGGCCTTGAGTTCCGTGAAGCGGGCGGCCACTTCAGGCCGCGCGGCTTCGGCGGGGTCGAAGAGCAGATTGTGCTGTTCAGTCGGGTCACGCGTGAGGTCGAACAGCTCGTACGCGTCCAGCTTCCAGTAGTGGACGAGCTTGTGCGTGCGGGTGCGCACGCCGAGGTGCGCGGCGGTGTGGTGGTGGCCGGGATCGTGGTAGTAGCGGTAGTAGACGCTGGTGCGCCAGTCCGGCGGGCTCTCGCCGCGCAGCAGCGGGGCGATCGAACGGCCCTGCATGGTGTCCGGCACCGGCACGCCGGCGAGGTCGAGGAAGGTCGGCGCCAGGTCGATGTTGACGACCAGCTCGGGCGCGACATGCCCGGCGCGGATGCCGGGGCCGCGCGCGAGCAGCGGCGTGTGCAGGCCGGGCTCATACATGAAGCGCTTGTCGTACAGGCCGAGGTCGCCGAGGTACCAGCCGTTGTCTGATGAGTAGATGACCACGGTGTTGGCGGAGAGGCCTTCGCGGTCGAGATAGTCGAGCACCTGGCCCACGCTGTCGTCCACGCCCTGCACG
>JAKJGY010000406.1 GCA_022704145.1 Verrucomicrobiota bacterium | reverse complement strand
TGGAACACCATGAAAACAAACCCTGCCATCGCTCTGATCCTCGCCCTCGCCATCACAGCGTGCGCCGACACGTTCAGCGGCCGCCTGTTGGTCTATCCGCAGTGGACGCACGCGAAAACAGTCGGCGCTTCGACTGTGACCGAGACGTTCGCCATGTTCCTCGACTGGACGCACACGAGCGGGGCTGGATCAAACCAGATGAACACCATCATCCGCGAGACGGCCACCCTGACGAACGGACAGAGCCGGACCGTGAGCCTGGCGGGCGGATATACCGACGCGTTCGGCGATGCAACCACGTTTACGGCGGTGCGGTTTCTGGCCCTTGAAGCGAGCGGAGGCAACTACTATGACATCATGTTCGGGGGCGCTGCGTCGGACGCGTGGACAAATCTTGTCGGCGGCGCGACGGACTTGATAAAGGTTCGGCCGGGCGGTACAATGATGTTCGTAGCGCCCATTGGAACCGGCTACGGGGTGACAGGCTCGAACGTCTGCATTACAAACGCCGGGTCAAGCAACGCGACCTACACTATCTACATCGGGGGCATCGAATGAGAAAACGCCTGACAATCATTTTTGCCGCTCTATCATTAATCAGAGCTGCCGGCTGGAGGAAGAATGGCGGCGCTGCGCTTGTCGAGCGAAACTTTCAATGTTTAACCAACTGGCCGGTTTTCTGGCCGTGATGCGCGAGGCGGATGAAAGGGGCGGAATCATGAACATGAAACTGACGGCGGATGAAGCGGAAAAACGGAGATTGCAGCAGCAGCGGCAACTGCCGCGCGCGGGCATCGCGCCCGCGGGCATGCCGGGCGCGCCGGGGGTGCCGGCCAGGCCGGCGCCGGGCGCGGCCACCGGGGGGATCGCGCCCCCGCCCAAGTACGGCGGCATGGACTACATGCGCGCGGACGGCTCGCGGCGGATTGTGGACGAGGAGGGCGACCGCAACGTGGTCACCGTGCCCGGCGTGGGGCCGGTGGAGGTGCCGTCGTCCACGCCGATGGCCATCACGCCCAACCGGGAGACCAACGTCACGCCCCTGTCGCCGGCGGTCAGTCCGCTCGATCCGCAGGCCGGGGCGGTGCGCAGCGCGCCGGCCACGGGCGCGCAGGTCCAGATGCCAGCGGAAGCCTGGCAGCGCTACGACGCGGCCAATGCCGCGCGGCGCGCCGGGATCGCGCCGCAGTTGCCGGCCGAGCCTGGCGACCAGCCCGGCGGGACCAACGCCTACGCGCGCGCGGCGGGGCTCTTCGCGGCGAGCACGCAGCGGCCGGGGATGGTCTCGGAGGGCGGCGGGCGCCTGGCGGAGATCCAAAAGCAGCGCGAGGCCGAGATGGACCGCAGCCGCTACGGACTGATGCGGCCGGGGGCGACATCGGCCAACAACCGGGCCTGGGACGCGGCGCGGCGGGACGATGCCAGGGCGGCCGACCGGCGCAGCATGGTCGAGGGCCAGCAGAGCGTCGACCGCGAGGGCCACCAGCTCGCCGCGGCGGCCAGCGTGGCCGGTTCGCTGTTCAAGAGCCAGGCCGAGCAGGCCGCGGCGCGCGAGGCCGGCGGCGCGGCGCGCGACGTGGCCG
>JAKJGY010000405.1 GCA_022704145.1 Verrucomicrobiota bacterium | reverse complement strand
CCCGCCGCCGCCGCCAGCCCGAGCACCTCGTTGTCGAACCACGACCCCGCCGTCGGCACCGCCACCGGCACACCCGCGTACGTCCCGCAAACCTGCTGCCCGGTATAGATCCAGTCTGCGCCCGCAGCAACCCCGAAACGCTGGCATGTCACCCCGGCAGGCACTCGCCCCTCTTCGTCAAACCCCTCGGGCAGGAGCGCGCAGTCGCCAGGCCCCATGTTCTCGAACAGGCGCAGCTTGAGCCCCTTATACTCGGCCATGTCGCGATGCCGGTCGAGATGGTCGGCCTGCAGGTTCAGCAGTACCGCCACCTGCGGACGGAACGTCCGCGTATGCTCCATCTGAAACGAGCTGACCTCGGTCACCGCCCACGCCAGGCCGGGCTGTTCAAGCGCCAGACGGCAGAGCGGTATCCCATAATTGCCCGCCGGGGAGGCGCTGACCCCCGCCCGGACAAACGTGTCGGCGCAAAGCTTGACCAACGAGCTTTTACCCTTACTGCCGGTTACCGCCAAGATCCGCCCCGGCCAGTAACAGGCCCCGACCTCCAGCTCCGAGACCAGCGCCACCCCCCGCGCCCGGCAGGCTTCGACCCACGGATGGCCCAGCGCAAAGGCCGGACTGACCACGCAGACGTCGAACGGCCCCTCAGGCAGCGCACCTTTCCCAAAACGGACCTCGCCGCCGGCCTGACGCACGCGCGCGGCAGCCGCCGCCTGACGCACCTCGCCGTCGGCCTGCTCGTCCACCACGCAGGCCTGTCCGCCACGCGCGCGCAGCAGCAGAGCCGCAGCCTCGCCGCTCACGCCCAGCCCGAGCACCAGCGCCCGCACGCCATCATACGTACAGTTCATCGAGAATCCGCTCCAGCCTCACCACTCGCGACGCCTTCAGCAACACGCTGTCGCCCGCAGCCAAATAGCCCTTGACCGCCGCAGCCGCCTCAACCGCATCCGCAAAGCCATGCACACGCAACGCCGGATATCCGGCGCGCACCGCCTCCTCCGCCAGATAGCCGCACGCGTCGCGGCCCACCGCAAACAACGCCGCCGGGGCGAGCCGCGCCACATACCGGCCCACCTCGCGATGATACGCCTCGCTCAGCGCCCCCAGCTCGCGCATGTCTCCCAGCACCAGCACGCGCCGACCGTCACACGGCAGCCGCATAAACGCCTCCAGCACCGCCACCATGCTGCCGGGGTTGGCGTTATACGCGTCATTCACCACACGTACCCCGCCGCGCTCATGCCGCTCCCAGCGCATGCCGGGCAGCGCCAGCGCGCGCAGCGCCTGCGTAGCCGCCACCGGCGCCACACCCGACTCGTGCGCCACCGCGAACGCCAGCAACAGGTTCGACGCGTTGTAGGCGCCGGGCAGCCCGCTCCGCAGTACGCATGACTCCCCTGTCGCGCGCACGGTCACCCGCAGCACACCGTCACACGGCTCCAGCAGCTCGCCGTAGTAGTCCGCCTCGCGCGTGACCTGCGATACCGTCACCAGCCGCCCCGTCACACAGGCGCGCAAGCGGTCATAACAGGCGGTCTCCAGACTCAGCACCGCGAGACCGTCAGCCGGCACCGCACA
>JAKJGY010000404.1 GCA_022704145.1 Verrucomicrobiota bacterium | reverse complement strand
GAACTGTTTGAGAAGCCCGCCGTAAAGCCAGTAAGCGACGGCGAGTATCGCCGCCACCCCGCCCATCACCGCAAGTAGACTCATGGCATGCCTCGATTGCTGTAACCGTCATTCCGCTCAGACGCAGGCCCCGGCACCGGGACGCACACCTCGCCGTGCCGCGACCGGGCGCACACGCACGCCCGCCGGTCCAGACCCTTGTAGCGACTGCAAACCCCGCCGGACGACACCTGCCTGCGCCAAACGACGCTGATGGAGGGGGCGGGCTCCGTCCCGGCCACTCACTTGTGCAGGGGTTCCGCACGAGGCCCTTCTGTCAGCGGCGGCAGGAACCCCGGCGAGAGCCGGGCCAGCGACTGCCCGGTGAAGAACATGATCCCCGGCGCCCCGGCGTCGAGGGCCGCGTGCACCAGGTGGCCGGCCCTGGCCTCGTCCATCCAGTCGCGGATCCACAGCCCTTCGCACAATTGCACGGGGAGCCCCGACAGGAGGGAGACGTGCACGGACGTGTACCGCCCCACCATCAGGGGCGACGAGTTGTAGGTCATCGGGTAGACGGCGTCAAGGAGACCGGCCCGGCACCACTCCACCCAGTCCTGCCCGAGGTCGAACATGATCGAAGGGTAGAAGGGGAACACGGCCGCGCTGAGGCCGACCCCGCAGTCCTTTGCCAACGCCCGCGCCCGCTCGACGAAACGCCGGATGTGCTCGCAGCGCCAGGCCACAAAGGCCTCGAAGCCCGGGTTCTCGCGGTCGCCGCCCTCGATCACGTCCCGCGTCAGGTCGAACCCCGTCTTCCGGCGGAACTCGTCACAGCAGTGGCGGCAGCGGCAGACGGTGCCGTTGCTCCACGGGTAGCGGATGTAGTCGAGGTGCAGCCGGGCGACACCGGGGAAACGGCCGAGCGCTTCACGGCAGAGCGCCAGCTCGTGCTCGTGGACCCGTTCCTGCGCGGGGCAGACGAAGGCCTCGCAGTCCTCCCGGACCGTCGAGTCGCCGGCCGACCGGCCGCGGCACTCAGGATGTTCGTCGAGGAAGCGCGATCTTCCCCCCTCGGTGAAGGTGCAGATCCAGACCTCGACCGCGATCCCCGCCCGGCGGCATCGTTCGACCAGGCGGCCGTAGACTGCGGCGTCCTCATACCCTTTCTCGGTGTACGCGAGTCCGGACGGGTAGAAGGTGGTGCCGGACGGCCCCTTGGCAATGGCGCAGACCCGCCGGATGCCGCGCTCCGCCAGTTCGGCGATGAGGGCATCGGTCTGTTCGGGTGCCGCCGGTGTGTGAACCCAGGCGCCTGCCGCAATGCTCATGGAAGTCTCATCCGGCCCGGATGGCCATCGCGCCGTGGCCTTCCCACAGCACAGGTACCATCGCTCCCGTCTGAATCCGTCGGCCCGGGAAGGGACACGTCGCCGACGGTCGCAACCCGGGAAAATACAGGCGCGGAGGGTGGGATGCAAGCCTCCGCCCCCGACGCAGGCTTCCCCTGGCACCTTGTTGTGTCCTGGGACGTGACATCGCGCATAGTTCGGCTATGGTGGATGGCTCGCAGGCGGGCCGGCGGGCGGCCGGGCCGGTGCCCGC
>JAKJGY010000180.1 GCA_022704145.1 Verrucomicrobiota bacterium | reverse complement strand
GAAGGCGAGCCGCACCGGTTCCGCGGCAACAACGCGGCGGTGACCGGCCTGACCGAGCTGCAGTTCGACCGTTTCCGCGAGGTGGCCGGACTGAACCGTACCGCGTGCGGCCTGGAGGGGCGGCTGGCGGCGCTGGAGGACGGCCGGCCGGGCGCGCGCGCCCAGGCGGCTTACCGGCTGGGCCTGTCGCGCGAGGCGGGGGCCGCGCCCGCGCTGGTGCGGCGGCTGGGCGATCCGGAGCGCGAGGTGCGGGTGGCGGCGGCGGTGGCGCTGGCCGCGTGCGGCACGCGTGAGTCGCTGTCCGCGCTGGCGGCCGCGGAGGCAGCAGAGGGGGAGGACGCGGCGGTGCGGCTGGCGGCCGGGCTGGCGCTCGAGAACCTCACCGGCCGCCCCGCTGCGGCGGGCGGGTGGACGGCCTGGCTGGCGTCGGCGGACTGGGCGGCTGTGGAGCGCGAGCTGGCCGCGCGTGTGGCGGGCGCAGACCGTGAGGCGCGGCGGCGGGCGGCGGTGGCGCTCGGGCATCTCGGGGCGGGCGAGGAGGGCCGTGCGGCGTTGCGGCAGGCGCTGGCTGCGGCGCGCGACGATACGGCCTATGTCGCGTGGCGGAAGACGCGGCAGGGGGATAACGCCAAGTTCCTGGCCGACGAGGCGGTCAACCCGCGCGCGGCGCAGGAGGTGGCGCGGGCACTGGGGCGGCTGGCCGATGCGGCGGCCGTGCCCCTGCTGGCCGAGACGCTCAAGCGGCATGCCGACCCGGGACACGGCAACCTCTTCCTTGCCGAGGCTGCGGCGGAGGCGCTGGGCCGGATCGGCACGCGCGAGGCGGAGGCCGCGCTGGTCAGCACCTTTGTGGGGCTCAAGGACTACCCGGCGTTCACGGTCTGGTACGGCGACCACCCGGCGCTGATGGCCTGCCACGCCTCGCCGGTGCATCTGCTGATCGTGGAGGCCCTGGACCGGATCGGCACGCGGGACGCGCCGCAGCTTGTGCCGCACCTGCTCCGCTGCCTCCCGACCGACACGGACCGGGCGCTGTTTCCGGAGGTGGACGACTGCGAGCGGCTGGTGGGCCGTGCGGTCCGGCGGCTGGGCGCGGAGGCGCGCGTGAGCGAGACCTGTCTGGCGGTGCTCGGCGACGGGGGGGCGGCGCGTGACGCGGAGGTGGAGGCCGCGCTGCGTCGCGTGCATGGGGCGTGGGGCGGCACGCCAGACCTGACGAACCGTGCGGCGCAGGTGCTTTCGGTGGTCTGCCGCGAGCGCGCGTACGTGCCGCGCGTGAGGGCGGCGTACGCGCGTTTCATGGCGGTCTCGAACGATATCCCGCGCGTGTTCGACAAGGGCATCCCGGTGGTGCAGCGGCTGCCGGTGCGGCACTGGGCCTGCTTCTATCTGGGGCGGGCGCTGGGCGAGCTGGGCGACCCGCAGGCCGTGGACACGCTGCTGGCCGGGCTGGCCACGCCGCCCGAGTTTGCGGCAGGCTCGCCTGATCCGCTGGGGCCGGGAATCGCCTTCCTGCACAACGACCTGACGCCCTGCTGGCGCGCGGCGGCGGCTTGGGCGTTGGGGCGGCTGGGCGACGCGCGGGCCGCGCCTGCGCTGCTCCAGGTCGCGGGCGATTTCGCGAACGCCACCGACACGCGGCATGCTGCGGCGGTCGCGCTGGGCGCGCTGGGCGCGGCTCAGGCGGAGGCGGTCGCGCGGCTGGCCGAGGGCTACCCGGAGGTCTCGACGCGGCTCGCGCTGGAGGAGGCCGCGGAGCGGCTGGGGCGTGCGCCGCGCCGCTGACGGCGGGCCTAGTCGTGGCGCACGCTCTGGACGCCCGGGCGGAGGGGGGTGGACGCGCCCTTCCAGACGAACTCGCCGCTGAGGCCGGGCGGCAGCGTGACGGTCCCGGCGACGCCGCCCTGCGCGTCGAAGGAGAGTTCGGTCGTGATCGGGCCGGCCGGATGAGGGGTCTTGCTGGCGAGCCGCTTCAGCGGGCCGGGGCAGGGCGCGACGCGGACGCGGCCGAAGCCGGGCGCGGCGGGCCGCACGCCCGCGAGGCCGGTGTGCAGGAAGGTGATCGGGTGCGAGCCCCAGGCGTGGCAGTCGCTGCGCGCCTCGCCGGGAGCCTCCATGGGCGTGCGGAGGCCGAGCTTCACATAGTCGTGCCAGAGGTCGAGGCGGCTGAGGAAGAGGTCGGCGCGGCCGAACTTGAAGTAGGTCTCGAACAGGTAGTGCGAGAAGTAGACGGTGCAGCGGGCGAGGTCGGGCGCGGCGACGAGGCCCTCGTACGCGCGGCGCGCGCGGTCGGGCGGGAGGGCGTCGGCCAGGAGCGCGAGGCACTGGCTATGCTCGCTGAAGCGCGTCTGGCTGGCGTCGTCGGCCAGCAGGCCGCGCGCCTCGTTCCAGAACGTCTTCTGCAGGGCGGCGCCGACGCGGGCGGCCTGCGCGCGGCAGCGCTGCGCCAGCAGGGGCTCGTTGAGGGCGTCCTCGACTTCGGCGGCGGCGAGCAGGGCGTGCAGGTAGAAGAGGTTGTTGGGGGCGCTGAGGCCTGAGCCGTCGGGCGCGTTGCCGGTCTTCCAGGAGGGCACCCAGTCCATGAACGACCAGCCGGGCAGGTCGGTGAGCAGGCCGTCGGCGTTCTCATAGCAGGCGACGCCGCTGAGGAGGGTCCGCAGGCCGAGCGACTTGGCCTTGAGCCAGGCGGGGTCGCAGCGGCGCCAGAGCAGGGCGTCGCGCAGCATGAGGGGCCAGATCAGCGAGTAGGTGACGGAGTCCTGGGTGCCCCAGGTGGGGTAGTTCATGCCGATGAGGCCGCTGTCGCGGCGCGAGAAGTCGAACAGGTCGATGGCGCGCAGGGTGAGGCGCGGGTCGGCGGAGAGCACGTGGTTGACGAGCATCTGGACGCGGGTGTCTCCGGGGTACTGCTGCTGCTCGTAGTAGGGGCAGTCGACGTAGGTCTCGTGCATGCACATCTGGAGGCCGCGCAGGGCGAGCTGGCGGATGCCCGCCACGCGCGGGTCGTCGCAGGCGAAGGCGTCCTCGGCGTGCAGCGGGTAGCGGGTCTCCTCGATCGCGACGGCGCGCAGGGTGAGCGGCTGGTCGCCGGTGGTCACGCGCAGGGCGCACCAGCGGCCGCAGCGCCACCAGAAGGGCGCGAACTGCGCGCCGTCGCGGCCGTCGGGACGGAAGGTGTCGTCCACGCCGGGGAGGGTCTTGCCTGCGAAGTCGTCGCGCACGCCCTTCCTCTTCTGGCTGTCGACGAGGGCTTCGGCCCATGACCAGACGAGGCGTGCGCCCTTGCCGCCGGTGAGGGTGAGCTGCGGGTAGGCGCAGTAATAGTCGCCGAGGTCCCAGAGCGCGGTGACGTTGGTGTGGGGCGGCAGGGTGAGGGGGCGGCCGTCGCTGAGCAGCGCCTGCCAGGCCGCGCGTGCGGGGGCGGCGGCGTGCTGGGCGGCAAAGGCGAGGCCGGGCTCGGCGGAGGGCGCCACGGCGACGATGCGGCCTGGCGCGAGGGTGCGGCTGAGGGCTTCCGGCAGGGTGGAGGGGTAGAGGCGCCAGCCCGGCACGCTCAGGCCGTAGACGTTGGCGCGCACGGGCTCGCGGATCACGAGGGCCTTGACGAAGTCGCCGGACTGCCAGGAGGGGCCGCAGCCCTGGATGTCGAACTGCGCGCCGGTGGCGAAGGGGCCGACGGTCGGGGGGGTGAGCACGGCGCCGGGAAGCTCGGCGACCTCCCAGTCGGCGCGGCCGGTGGTGAGGGCGGCGTCATAAGGGCCTTCGGCCTTGAGGATGAAGCCGCCGCGCCAACTGATCTGCGCCCAGGGCGCGTAGGGGCCGAGCCAGCAGACCACGGCCTCGAGGACGTGCTTGCCTGCGGGGAGCGTGAGGTCGTAGGTGGCGAAGCTCCAGTGGCTGACGTCGCTGCGGTCGGGGCCGCGCGCGACGCGCGTGCCGTCGCACTGCAGCTCGAAGCGCTCGTCCGCGCTGACATGCAGGCGGAGCGGCTTCGTGGCGTCCGCCACGACGAACGTCTTGCGGAAGCGCAGGAACACGGGACGCGTCCAGGCGACGGGGAAGGACTGGACGTTGACGTTGCGGTGGGCGGAGCGGTGGCTGGCGATACGGGCCGCGTCGCCGTTGGCGTCCGGGTGCCAGACCCAGGCGGCGGAGTCGATCGGCGAGAGCGGCCGCAGGTTGGTGTCGCCCGGGAGGGCGCGCGGGGGCAGGAGGACTTTCTCGGCCCGCACGGGCGGTTCGGCGCGGGCGGTGAGGGCGGCTGCGAGCAGCAGGGCGGTCATGGTTTGTGAACCTCCGGGGTTTTGGGCGGCGTGTCCGCGGGACGGACAGGCGGCGGTTACAGGCTTTTGAGGTAGGCGCTCTCCAGGCTCGAGCCCTGGGAGACGGAGAGCAGCCCGCACGGCTGGTCCAGCAGGGCGGGCAGGAGCAGGCGGTTGACGGCGTCGGGGGAGAGGTCGCGCGGGTGGTAGGAGCAGGTGAGCTGGAGGCCGTCGGACGAGAGCGAGAGGGTTGTCTGGGGCGCGGCCGCAGCGAGCGCCCCGAGGTCAAGCGGCGCGCAGGTGAGGTGGTAGACGAGGAGGCTGGCGGCGCCGGTGACCTCAGCGAGGGGCGCCACGCGGACCGCGCGGCCCTTCTCGACAAACGCGACGTGGTCGCAGACCTGCTCGATGTCGTGCAGGTTGTGCGAGCTGATGACGACGGTCTGGCGGCCGCGGCGGCGGCGGATGAGGTCGCGCATGTGCGACACCTCGCGCGGGTCGAGGCCGCTGAGCGGCTCGTCCAGCAGGATGACCTCGGGGTGGCCGAGGAAGCACTGGGCGATCATCACACGCTTGCGCATGCCGTGCGAGAGGCTGCGGATCGGGGCGTTGACGCGGTCGCCGAGATGGACGTCGTCGAGGATCTCGGCGGCGGAGCGCGCGGCCTCGCGGCGGGTGAGGCCCTGGAGCAGGCCGTAGTGGGTGAGCAGTTCGAGGGGCCTGCTCTCGAGCGGCAGGTCGGAGTCCTGGGGCAGGATCGAGAGGCGGCCGCGGTGCGCGCGGGTGTCGAACGGGCCCTCGCCGAGCAGGTCGATCGAGCCGGAGTTCAGCCGCAGGAAGCCTGCGACGGACATCATCCAGGTGGTCTTGCCGGCGCCGTTGGGACCGATCAGGCCGAGCAGCGAATAGCGCGGCACGGAGAGGGTCAGGCCGTCCAGCGCGCGGCGCGCGCCGTAGCATTTGACCAGGTCGCGGGTGTCGATGGCGATATCCATAATCAGAGGTCCTGCTTGCGGAAGCGGGCATACCCGCACAGCAGGTAGCAGAAGCCGAGGGTGACGAGGTAGACCGTGCCGGAGACAAGCGGGGCGAGGGCCGAGCGCCACAGGTACATCTTGTGCTCTTCAGGCACGAGCACGCCGAGGTAGGGCAGGTAGGAGCGCCAGCCGGTCTCGGCCGTGAAATAGCGCAGCAGCACGGTGACGATGAAGCAGACGGTGATGGCGAGGATGCCGAGGGCGGTGGCCTTGCTGGCGGACTTGGTGAGGTGTGAGAGGCCCATGGCGAGGCCGAGGTAGGCGAACGAGAAGACCCAGGCGCGGAGCGACCACTGCGCCATGTTGAGGAAGAGGTCGGGCGCGCCCGAGCCGGAGAGGCGGACCTTGGCCACGAGGTAGGCCCCGACGCCGCTCAGCAGGAGGGCGAAGCCGATCATCAGGGCCTGGCCGAGGAACTTGCCCACCGACCAGGTGGCGCGCGAGGTACGGAAGATCACGTAGCGCACCGCGCCGGAGCCGAGGTCTTCAGCGATGCGGCTGCCCGCGACGAGCACGACGAGCAGGGGGGTGTAGAAGAAGGCGAACCAGGCGTAGATCAGCTCGACCGGATGCTTGCCCGAGATGTCGCGGTAGACCTCGTCGTTATTGACCATCGCGCGCATGAGTTCCTGGTACTTCTCGGACTTCCAGAGCGCGGTGGAGACGACGCCGGCGCGGCTGGACTCCTGCAGCAGGAGCGCGGACGCCAGCTTGGTTTCGACCTTGTGCAGGAAGCTGATCGACCAGTACATGTTACAGACGGCGGCGGCCATGTAGATGAGCAGGACCACGAGCGCGCGCCTGCTGCGCAGGGCGTCGAACCATTCGTAGCTGGCAACCCGCCAGACCTGCCGGAGGGCGCTCACCGGCGCGGCCTCCCGAACGGGCGGCGCTGCGGCGGCAGGCGTTCGAGCTTGTCCTGCACCGCGACCAGCGGCTCGGCGACGGCCGGGTCGATGAAGTCGGTGAGTTCGAGCTGCGCGGCCTCGGCGCGCTGCTCCTCGGGCAGGGCGGCGCTGAGGGCGTCGTAGGTGCCGACGAGCGCGCCGGTCATCTCGTTGAAGGCCCGCACGCCGGTCTCAGGGGTGAGGGTGTCGGTCGAGGCCAGGGTGTCGGCGAGGCCCTGCATCGAGGCGTACAGGCTTTCGTTCATCGCGTTGACGGCGGTGTCGAAGGCGGCGGTCTGGTCGGCGTCGAGCCGGAGGCGCTCGATCCACTGGGCGCGTGCGATCTCGACACGCGCCTGCCAGAGCGACTTGGCCTCGTCGATGCGGGCGCGCAGGTCTTCGGGCGTGGGGGCGCGCTCGGCCGCCTCGGCGGGCGCGGCCTCCGCGTCGGCGGGCGCGTCGCGGCGCTCGGCCGAGGGCGCGGTCAGCGCGTTGGTCGCGGCGGTCTGGGGGGCGGACTGGGCCGCAGCGGCTGAGGCGCGCCTCTCCGCAGGGGCGTGGGGCGCCGCCTGGGCGCGCTCCGGGATCTTGATCATCCGCGTGAAAGCGTCGAAGCGCGAGCCTTTGTCGCGCTCCGCCAGCTTGGCCGTGAGGTCGGCGACCTGCCGCTTGGCGTCGCTGAGTTCCGACTTGGGAGCCCAGCCGCCGATGACCAGCCCGAGCAGCAGGGCGAAGGGGAGGAGGAGTGCTGACTTCATATGGGGAGTATACACCTGTCCGGGCAGGGGCGTTACAGGGTTGAGGAGCGCGTTAGAGGGCGGCCTCGACCGCCGCGCGCATTTTCGCGAGGCCGGTGCGCGCGGTTTCGGGCGCGGGCTGTTTCCAGTACTCGGGGTTGAACAGCTCGAGTGAGAGCCAGGGCGTCGCGCCGTTGTCGCGGAAGGTGCGCAGGATCTCGCGCAGCGGGGCCACGCCGTCGCCGGGCCAGACGCGGTCGGCGTCGCGGAGGGTCTCGCGCGGCGGCTGTGCGGGATAGTCGTTGAGGTGGAAGCAGTGGGTGGCGGCGCGGCCGAGCAGGCGCAGCGCGGCCGGGTCGCTGCCGCCCCGGTAGAGGTGGTAGACGTCGGCGAGGATGCAGGCGTCGGGGTGGCCGGCGCGGGCCGCGACGTAGAGGCACTGGTCGAGCCGGCTGAGGTTGGCGGAGGCGCCCCAGAACTCGAGCTGGGGCGTCACGCCGTGCTCGCGGCCGATCTCGAGCACGGCGCGGTAGCGTTCGGCGGCGCGGTCGAGGTCGAGCGTGACGCCGGACTGGTTCACGCCTGCGGGCGGCGCGGCGATGTGGGTGCCGCCGAGGCGCCGGACAAGGTCCATGTCGCGCTTGAGCTGCTCCAGGCCCTTGGCGCGGGCGGCGGGGTCATCGACGGCCCAGGCGGCGAAGCCGATGGCGCTGACGATGGCGAGGCCGGCGTCGGCGCAGCGCGCGCGCAGGCTGTCCAGCGCGCCTGCGGTCGCGTCGGCCTGGGCGAGGTCGGAGAGCCAGGGCTCGAGGCCGGCGTAGCCGGCGGCGGCGGCGAGGGCGACCTGCTCGGCGAGGGGCAGCCGGTAGCCGCGGATCGTGCCGGTGTTGAGGGCGTAGCGGAAGGCGGCGGGCGGCGGCGGTTGCGCGGCGGCCGCTGGCTGCGCCGGCGCGGCGAGCGCGGCGCCGCAGGCGGCGGCAGGCGC
>JAKJGY010000179.1 GCA_022704145.1 Verrucomicrobiota bacterium | reverse complement strand
TGTAGGCCAGCTTGAACAGCGTTCCCATGCCGATGCCCGAACGCTGTCCGAACGAACGCCAGACGCGCTCAAGATCGGGCTCGTTGAACTTGGCTCCCGTGTCGTTGAACTCCGACCACACGCGCCACAGATTCAAACCCTCCAGCCCCGGCGCTTCGCTGTGGATCGCCATGCCCACGTCAAGCCACGCCTGCCGGTCATCGGGCGAGACCCGCTCCAGCGCCGACAGGATCTCCTCGCGCCGCCCTTTCGCCAAGGCAGGAGCGGCCGCGCAGAGCAGGCCCGGCCGTTCGCGTTCCGGTTGCGGCTGCGCCGCCAGCGCGTAGTTACGGAAGACGCGCGGCGAGGGATTCTCCGCCACGCCGGGATCATGCGACAGAAAGCGCAGGCGCGACACGTCCCTGCACGACCGGTCGGCCGTCAGCCCGTAACGGATGCGGAAGTGTTCCCGCAGCGCGTCGAATGCCTCGGCGTGGCGCTCGGGCTCGATGCGACAGACGGCAGCCACGCCGTTCCCCGAGGCGCTGACAAACGCCAGCATCGCCGCCTCGTCCCTCGCCAGCCGGTCGCGCCACTCCCCGGCGCGGCCGGTCATGTCGGGATTGTCGGCCGCGTCGAAGTCCACGCAAAGCAGCCCCGAGTGCCGCACTAGATGCTCGGCCTTGTGGCCGCCCGCGAACTCGCCCGAGACCGTCACGCACGGCAGCCCGCGCTTGAGCTCCGACCGCCGCGCCTTGTCCGGCTCCGCCCTGATCCGGTCGACCAGCTCCGCGCACAGGCCCTCGCTCACGAACATGCGCAGGTCCGCCAAGGTCACCGTCTCGGGCGACGTGTCCGCCAGCGAGCGGAACATCGAAAACCGGTATTCGCCGGGCAAGTCCTCGCCGGGGAACCCGGCGCCGACATCTGGGGTCTGGCCGCTCATGGCTACTCGGCCTCCGTCGCCTGCTGCCCGTCATCCACATAAGAGGCGATGTACGCCCGCAGCGACGGCAGGTGCACCAGCCGCATGCCCGGCCGGATCTGCCCCGGCTGCTTGATCGCCGCCGATTTGACCTTCCCGTCCCTGATGAGCGCAAACAGCTGCGAGCGGTAGAACCCCTCCAGCGTCTGCCCCACGCGCGGGATACGCGCCCACTCCTGCGCCGCCGGGTTGCTGCCGAGCCGCGCCGCCGTTTCAAGAACCTGCCGCCCAAGTGCCATAACCGCCTCCTTCGTCCTGTTTGATCCGCCACTTGCGGACACGGGGGCAGTTAACTCGATTGCTCGCCGTCCTATAATACGGGGACGCCGTCCCCTCTGAAGCGGGGACAAGAAAATTAAAAAACCCCTGTAAAAACAGAGGTTTCCGTATTAACGCGGACGAGAAAAGGGGACGGGGCGGGGACGGCTATTTTGTGCGGAGGTACCGTCTGCCGTCGTTGTCGGTTCTTATGATTTCCGTAAAGAACATCCTGTGGTTACGTCTGAAAAAGTCGGAAGCCCTCAATGGGATCTCAACTCCATGCCCCTCGAAGGCGTCTGCCTCGATCATGTCGAGCACGATCTTCCACGCCTTTCCCGCCGGCACGGTGTAGTCCTTCTTGCCGAAGCCAAACTCGGCGGGCTCTCGCCCGTTTGGAAGCCGTTTGAGCACCAGCTTGCCGCGCCGCCATCCCGGCGCGACCGCATCACGCTCGGCCACATCACCGCCAGCATCCTCGAGTATCTCTTCGCGGAAACTTTCCATCAGCCATTTGCCGCCACAGACATCGATCACCACGCCGGGCTTGAACTCGAAAGGCGTGGCCCACTCGGGCAGAATGATCTTGCCGCACGTCAGGTTTCGGATCTCCCCCTTGAGGACGTAATAGAGCATCGAACGAACGAAACGGTTCGGCGGTACCGTCTCGACCTCAAGCACGCAGGAGTACCTCACATAATCGACCGGCTGACCGTCCGGCGTAAACCCGAATGACGGAGACAGCTTATTATATTCGCACTTGATCAGGCGGATCTTCTTGCCCATGTAGAACAGAAACTTGCCCCGCGGATCGCCCGACTCGACACCAGGGGTTTGAGGATCGGCCCTAATTGCCTTTGGCCGTTTCTTATCTGTCCCGAGCAAAGGGCCCACCTTCGGACCTCCTTTCGACTTATCGCTCATACGGATCCCGCCTTTCATCATCACACTGACGGGTAATAGAATATCGAAACCGGAGCGTCAGACACAAGCGGCACTGTGTGAAACTAAAGGGGCCTTGATGTAACTTCTGATGTAACTTTGCCGTTTTTTGGCAAAAAGAAAGGCCAGCGATTATCATAACTCGCTGGCCTGCAACAGGTTCTTTCAGTTGGCACCCCCTAGGGGAGTCGAACCCCTCTTTCCAGGATGAGAACCTGATGTCCTAGCCGATAGACGAAGGGGGCAGTGCCTGTGAAGAAAAGAACAGTGATGGTGCACCCGGAGGGATTTGAACCCCCACGTCTCTCGACATAAGAACCTGAATCTTACGTGTCTGCCAATTCCACCACGGGTGCGTGAAAAGTGAGAAGGAGTTTCTCAAAAATTATCCGTCCCGTCAACCCCGGTCGCGAGATTTTTTTCAGGGGCGTGGGGGGCGGTCGCGGCGGGCTCGTGCGAGCGGAAGAGCGAGTCGAGGACGTCGCGCAGGAACTGCTCGTCGGTGAGGTCCTCGGTGATCTCCGGGGGGAAGGGGGCGAGGCGGCGGAGGTCGGCGGCGAGTTCGCGGAAGAGGTCGAGGCGGGCGGCGGGCTCGAGCGCCTCGCGGCGCTGGAGGGACTGGAAGAGGAGGGCGGCCTGTTCCGGGGTGACGGCCTGGCGCAGGCGGGCCTCGAGGCGCGGGTGGCGGCGCAGGGAGTTCCAGTGGCCGGCGTTGAGGGCAGCGACGTTCAGGGGGGCGTCCGGCGTGAGGACGGTCACGACGGTGTCGGCGGCGAGGTCGCCGAGGCGCTGGCCGCGCGGCGAGAGCCAGGCGGCGACGCCGCCGACGGTATAGAAGAACGGCAGGGCGTCGACGGCGCGCAGCAGGTTGCGGACGGCGATCTGCGAGAAGGAGAGGCGCAGCCCGCTGGCGTCGGCCACGCGGAGGTGGAGCAGCCGTTTGCCGATGGTCTGGCCTTGCCAGAGCCACTCCAGCAGGATGAAGTAGAGGAGGGTGAGGAGGAAGTAGGCGAGGGTGAAGAGCGCGTTGGCGAAGTCCAGGCTGATCCAGCTCAGGCTCTGGGCGAGGGTGGCGAGGAGCCGGGCGAGGAGGCCCAGCACGAGCGCGTCGAGGAAGACCGCGAGGCCGCGCAGGGCGGGGCTGGCGAGGGGCAGGGCGAGGCAGACGCCCTCGGGCGTGCGGATGAACAGCGTGTGGAGTTTGGTGGGGGGCGTGCTCATGGCGTGTGCGGGGGCGGGGCCGCCGCGGGCGAGGAAGAGGCCCAGCAGCAGGAGTTCGGCGAGGCCGAAGGCGATCTTGGGGAGGTAGGCGGCGGGCGTGTGGTACTGGGAGAGGAACGCCTCGACCAGCGCGGCGTAGGCCAGCAGGACGGTGGCGCCGCCGATGAGGGTGGTGAGGTCGGGCAGGACCGCGCGCATGCGCAGGCTGAAGCTCAGGCGGCTGCGGCGGCCGAAGAGGGTGGCGCCGAGCAGCAGGCCGGCCTGGCCCGCGATGAGGATGCAGGGGATCTCGACGGAACCGTGGGGCAGGAGCCAGGCGGAGAGGAAGAGGCCCTGTCCGGCCTGGAGGTAGTCGGCCACGATGGCGCCGAGGATGGCGCCGTTGAAGAAGAGGAGCAGGCCGCTGCCGAGGCCGTAGAGGATGCCTGCGGCGAGGGTGAAGACGGAGACGCGCGCGTTGTTCTGGAGCAGGAAGGCGGAGAACTGCTGGCGGCCGGCGGTCTGTTTGAGGCTGGTCTTCTCCTCGCGGGCGACGCGCTCGGCGGGGTCGGTCCGGTCATGGCCGAACGGCAGCAGGACGGAGCGTGAGGGGGGGTCGAGCAGGAGCGCGGCGGAGCCGAAGAGCGTGCCTGCGGCGGTGATGGCGCAGGCGAGTGCGAAGAAGCGGAGCTGGCGGCGGAAGGTCTGGGGGAAGGTGCGCAGGAACCAGGGGAGGGGGCGGAAGCGCGTCTGGCGCACGCGGGCGGCGTGGATCTCGCTGTAGGCGCGCGCGACCAGGCGGCCGAGGGTGTCGTGCAGGGCGGGTTCGGCGACGGTGTTGCCGAGTTCGGCGAGGTCGCAGGCGGCGCGCTCGTAGAGGGTGTGCAGGCGGGTGACGCCTTCGAGGTCGAGGGCTGCGGCGGGGTCGCGCTCCAGGCGGGTCAGGAGGGCTTCCAGCTCCTGCCAGACAGGCTGGCCGCGGTCGATGAAGCGTTGGAGGTCGACGATCACAGGAGCTGCCTCGCTTTCACGTCCAGGTAATGGGCGACCAGGGCCTGTGTGGCCTCGCCGAAGGGGGCGGTGGAGCTGCGCACGCCGCAGGCGCGGAGGCGGCGTTCCAGCTCCTTCAGGCGGCGCCACTGGAGCTGGCCGGCGAGTTCGGCGCAGAGGGCGTCGGGCGTGTCCGGCGGGGCGGCCGAGAAGGCGGGGCGGGTGGAGGGCGGGGTGAGGAGGGGGACGGCGAGCAGGTGCTGGCGCGCGACGAGGCGCAGGCCGAGCAGGAAGGGGTCGGCCTGCGCCGGGCAGTCGAGGTGGGTGAGGAAGAGCAGGAGGGCGCGTTTCGGGAGGCGTGCGCGGATAAAGGCGAACAGCTCGTGGAAGTCGGGGGAGACGGGCTCGGTGACGGCGGTGTAGAGGGCGTTGCGGCAGGCGTCGAAGTGGCGTTTGCCGGTGTCGGCGGGGAGGAAGCGGACGACCGTGCGGTGGAAGACGAGCAGGCCGCAGCGGTCGCCGAGGCGCTCGGCGGCGAGCACGAGGGTGAGGGCGGTGCGGATGGCCTGGTCGAGGGCGGGGGCGCCCGAGTCGTCGGCCGGGCGGCCGGAGAGGCGCGAGATGTCGAGCACGACGTAGGCCTCCTGGGTGCGCTCGAGCTGGAAGGCTTTGGTGACCGGGAAGCGTCGGCGCGCGGTGGCTTTCCAGTGGATATCGCCGAGGTCGTCGCCGGGGACATATTCGCGCAGCTTCTCGAACTCGCGCCCTTTGCCAGCGGCGCGCTGGGTGTGGAGGCCGCAGTCGCCGCGGCGCAGGAAGAGCGCGGGCACCTTGCGGCGTTCCTGGCGCAGGTCGGGGTAGATGCGGAGTTCGCCTGACAGGGGGAGGCGTCGGATGACATGCCAGAGCCGCCAGGGCGAGTCGGTCTCGCAGGCGGCGGTGGCGAGGGGGAAGAGGCCGCGCCGGAGCGGGGTGCAGGGCCAGGTGGCGAGGGCGCGGTCGGCGGTCTCCGGCAGGAGCAGCTCGGCGCTCTCGGCCTCGCCGCCGGCCTCCTCGGGCAGGTCGAGCGCGGCGCGCAGGCGGCGGCCGCGCAGCGCGGGCGGGTAGGAGAGGGTGACGGCGACCTTGCCGGCGCAGCGGCACGAGAGGCGGGTGACGTCCGGGGCGGCTGCGGTGAGGCCGTCGAGGGCTGGCGCGGCGCGCAGGGCGTCGAGGCTCGCGGCGCAGAGCGCGGCGGCGGCGAGGAGGGCGGCGGCCGGGAGCAGGGCGGGCGCGAAGGTCGCGAGCAGGGCGGCGGGGCCGAGCGTCGCGGCGCACCAGAAGAGCAGTCTGTTCGAGGGGACGAGCATGTCGGTGGGGGCGCTTGCGGTTAACGCGGCACGGGCACATCCGCGAGGATCTGGTTGATGACCTCCTCGGCGGTGAGGCCTTCGACCTCGTGCTCGGGCCGCAGGAGGACGCGGTGGCCCAGCACGGGCAGGACGATGTCGCGCAGGTGGTCGGGCGTGACGAAGTCGCTGCCGGTGAGGGCGGCGAGGGCGCGGGCGCCGAGCACGAGCGACTGGGTGGCGCGCGGCCCGGCGCCGACGAGCACGCTGTCGAGGGCGCGGGTGGCGCGGACGATCTCCACGGCGTAGCGCACCAGCTCGTCGCGCACGGTGATGCCGGCGAGGCCCGCGCGGAGCTGGGCGAGGGTGGTGCCGTCGAGCACGGGGGCGAGCCCGGAGTGTTCGAGGCGGCGCTCGGGCGTGTCGTCGGCCAGCATGGCGCGCGCGAGGGCGAGTTCCTCGGGAGCTTCGGGGTAGGTCATGGTGATCTTGAGCATGAAGCGGTCTTTCTGGGCTTCGGGAAGCGGGTAGGTGCCCTCGTACTCGATGGGGTTCTGGGTGGCGAAGACGGTGAAGTCCGGCGCGAGGGTGTGGGTGTCGCGGTCGATGCTGACGCGGCGCTCCTGCATCGCCTGGAGCAGGGCGGACTGGGTCTTGGCGGGCGCGCGGTTGATCTCGTCCGCGAGCAGGAAGGTGGTGAACACGGGGCCTGGCAGGAGGCGGAACTGGCCGGACTGGAGGTCGAAGACGCTGGTGCCGGTGATATCGGCGGGCATCAGGTCGGGGGTGAACTGGATGCGGCCGAAGTCGCAGCCGAGCACCCGTGCCAGGGTGCGCACGAGCAGGGTCTTGGCGATACCGGGCACGCCTTCGATCAGGGCGTGCTGGTTACAGAGGATGGCGGTCAGGCAGAAGTCGACGGCCTTGTCCTGGCCGAAGACCACACGGGCGACCTCCTTACGGGCGCGGTCGAGGGTGGCGAGCAGATGGGTGAGGTCAAGCATGGGGTGTCCTTTCGTTTGAGGCGGTTAGGCGCCCGTGTCAGCGGGCGGGGTTGTGGCGGCGGCCTGTGCGGCTGACCGTCGCGGTTGTGCGAGCCAGTGGAGGGCGCGGCAGGTCTCGGCGGGGGGCGCGCGGCGTTTCTCGTCGTCCTCGACGAGCTGGCGCATGCGTGAGCGGGTCTCCGGGTCGGCGCGGGTGGCGGTGGCGCACCAGGCGTCGAGCAGCAGGCGCGGCAGCCGGGAGGGGGGCAGGTGGCGGTGGATGAGGCTGACCAGGCCGTCCTCCATGCGGAAGCCGCGCCGGTGCTGGTCTGCGGACGGGCGGCGCTGGCGGGGCAGCAGGGGCGTGGCGTGCTGCCACAGGGTGAGCAGGAAGAGCAGGGCGGCGGTGGCGAGGGGCAGGTGGAGGCGGTAGCGGCGCATCAGCCAGGCGGTGTTACGCGTCTCGTGAAGGCCATGGACGGTCTCGTCGAAGAGCACGGTGCGCGCCGGGCCGAGGAAGGCGGAGAGCAGGGCGGTGTGGCGGTCGTTGGCGAGCGCCTCGTTGGAGAGGAAGTAGGCGTCGGTGGCGAGCGCCACGCTGCCGCGGCCGAAGCGGGCTTCGATGAGGACCGGGTGGCCGTCGAGGGTATAGAGCGGACGCCAGTGGCGCGCGGCCTGCTCGTCGAGGCGGAAGGTGGCGGCGGAGAGCCAGGGCGCGCTGTCCTCGGCGGTTTCGGTGCGTGCGGCGGCGGTGAGGTTGGTGAGCAGGTGGATACGGACGCCGCTCAGGAGCGTCCAGGCGGCCTTGGCGGCCGGGTTGGTGGAGGGGCTGTCCGGCGCGGCAAACGGGGTGTTGGTGGCGGCTTCGGAGGGGGGGCGATACGGACGGGTGCGGGAGGGCTGCGCGCCGCGGAAGGCGCAGGCCAGGCGGCCGCCGCCGAGGACGAAGGAGGTCGCTTCGGGGGTTGCGGTCAGTTGGGAAAGGGAGTAGACGTCCAAGCTCTGGCCGACGCGCAGCAGGGTTGTCTGGTCTGCGGGGAGGTCGCGCAGCTCGAACAGGCGGCGGGTGTCGCGGGAGGTGCGGGAGAGCGCGTCGAAGAGCAGGCGCGTGCCCTGCGGCCGGTCGTTGAGGCTTGAGTAGTCGGGGTGCTGGATGTCGCGCGCGACGGTCTGGCTCAGCAGCCACACGCCGGCGGCGGTGGCGAGGGCCGCGGCGGCGGCGAGCAGGGGCGCGCCTGAGGGGAGGGGCGGGG
>JAKJGY010000403.1 GCA_022704145.1 Verrucomicrobiota bacterium | reverse complement strand
CTCGGCATTTTCGAGCGCGAGCTGAATTACCTGGCGTGATTCTTCAGGCGACAGCCGATCTGAAGTCAGCGAGGCACAACCGCTAACCAGCAAAAGCAGGAATAAGTAGAGCCGTTTCACGCGCGCTAGGTGACAGAAACTTCACGCCGCCGGGACCGGGACAGACTTGAGGAGGTCGCGGATGATGGCGTCGGGGGTGAGGCCTTCGGCCTCGGCTTCGTAGGTGAGGCCGATGCGGTGACGGAGGATGTCGGGGGCGAGTTCCTGGACGAGGGCGGGCGTCACGAATTCCTGGCCACGCATCCAGGCCAGCGCGCGGGCGGCCTGGAGCAGCGCGAGCGAGGCGCGCGGGGAGGCGCCAAACGTCAGCTGGCGCTGACTTCCCGGTTTCGGGTTTGGGGTTTCGGGTTTCGGGTAGGAGGACGGCGGAAGCGCGGGCGGGGCGCTGAGATTTCCGGTGGCCGGTTGCCGGTCGCCGGTGTCGGAGCTTTGGCCGGCGAGCGCGCGGGTCTGGCGGACGAGGGCGAGAATGTAGCCCTGCACGGAGGGGGAGGCGTGGATGGCGTCGACTTGTTTGCGCAGGCCGAGCAGTTCTTCGCCGGAGGAGACGGACTGGAGCTCGGGCTGGACGGTGACGGAGCCCCAGCGGTCGAGCATCGTGCGCTCCTCGGCGGCGGCGGGATAGTCGACGAGGAGCTTGAAGAGGAAACGGTCGGTCTGCGCCTCGGGAAGCGGATACGTGCCCTCCTGCTCGATCGGGTTCTGCGTCGCCATGACGAAGAAGGGTGCGGGGAGCTGGTGCGAGGTGCCGCCGATGGTGACCTGGCGTTCCTGCATGGCCTCGAGCAGGGCGCTCTGGACCTTGGCGGGTGCGCGGTTGATCTCGTCGGCGAGGAGGAGGTTGGCGAAGACCGGGCCCTTGTGGGTGGTGAACTGGCCGTCGCGCGGCTGGAAGACCATGGTGCCCACGACGTCGGAGGGCAGCAGGTCGGGGGTGAACTGGATGCGCTCGAACTGCACGCCCAGCGCGCGGCCGAGGCAACGGACGAGCAGGGTCTTGGCGAGGCCGGGCATGCCTTCGAGGAGGACGTGGCCGTTGGCGAGGAGGGCGACGAGCAGGCGTTCGACGACCTGGTCCTGGCCGATGACGGCCTTGCCGATTTCAGTGCGCAGTTTCTGGGTCCAAGCTTGTCCGGGGTTCATGCGTCGAGGGTTGCGGGAATTTGAGGCGCAATTGACCCCGAAGGGAATCTTTAGTTTCGCGCATTCGGCGGGAGGAAACGCGGCCGCGGCCGGCTCGGGCCGGAGCGGTCTGTGGCGCTTGGCGTGGGTGTGGTGCGGTTAGGCGCAGACGGCTTCCGCGAAGCCTACGGGGCGTCGACGACGAGCACTCCCTGGGCGGATGTCCGCAGCGTTCCGCTGGCGTTGGTGCGCAGCCGGAATGTGGTGCCTGTCCTGGTCAGGGAGACGGCGGTGTCGGAGGGGAGCCCGACGGCGATGAGGCGGGCGATGGCTGGAGTACCCGGCAGACTCAGCGTGATGTCGACCGGCCCGCTGCCGTGGTTGAAGACCAGGCACGTACCGGCGCTCGCCTTTCCG
>JAKJGY010000029.1 GCA_022704145.1 Verrucomicrobiota bacterium | reverse complement strand
TAATGTCGCCCGCCACAGGCACGACCAGTCCCGCGCCCTGATACAGCAGCAGATCCCGCACCGGCAGAGTCCAGCCGACGGGGCGGCCGCTGAGCTTGGGGTCATGCGAGAGGCTGTACTGGGTTTTCGCCATACAGACCGGAAGACGCGCCACCTGGGGGTCGGCCTCGAACGCGGCGAGCTTGGCGGCGGCCTCGTGTGAGTAACTGACGCCCGCGCCGCCGTAGACCTCGCGCACGATCGTGTCGATGCGCGCGGAGAGCGGCTCGCCGAGGTCCGAGAGGAAGGTGAAGGTCTGGGGTTCCTCGCAGGCCTCGACCACCGCTTCGGCCAGCGCGCGCGCGCCCTCGCCGCCGTTCAGCCAGTGGCTGGAGACGGCGAAGCGCGCCCCGGCCGCCTGCGCCACGCGGCGGACGAGGTCGTGTTCGGCGGGGGTGTCGGTATGGAAGCTGTTGAGACAGACCACCGGGCGCAGCCCGGAGCGGCGGACGATTCCGATGTGGGCCAGCAGGTTGGCGCAGCCCTTCTCCAGCAGGCTGAGGTTCTCGCTCGTGTAGGCGGGGTCAAGGGGGCGGCCGGCTTGCACGGCCGGGCCGCCGCCGTGGGATTTCAGGGCGCGGACCGTGGCGACCAGGACGACCGCGTCGGGGGTCAGTCCCGAGCAGCGGCACTTGATGTTCCAGAACTTCTCGAACCCGATGTCGGCGGCGAACCCGCTCTCCGTGACCAGGTAATCGGCGAGGACGGAACCGAGGCGGTCGGCGATCACCGAACTCTGGCCGATCGCGATATTGGCGAAGGGGCCCGCGTGAACGAGCATGGGCTGGCCTTCGAGGGTCTGCATCAGCGTGGGGTTGACGGCGCGAGTGAGCCAGGCGGCCATGGCGCCGTCGACCTCGAGGTCGGCGGTGGTGACGGGCCGGCCGCTTTTCGAGTAGGCCACGATGATACGGCCGAGGCGCTGTCGCAGATCGGCGAGGTCACGCGCCATCGCGAGGACGGCCATCACCTCCGAGGCGACGGTGATGGAGAAACCGGAGGGCATCTGGAAGCCGTCCATCGGGCCGCCGCGGCCGATCTCGATGTTGCGCAGCGCCTGGGCGCAGAAGTCGATCGCCCAGCGCATCTGAACACGGGCCGGGTCGACGTCGAGCCGGCTGAGGCGGCTTTGCGCGAGCCGGGCGTCATCGTAGTTGCGCTCATGCTGCATCCGTGCGGTGAGGGCGACCATCGCAAGGTTGTTGGCGTTGGTGATCGCGTCGATATCGCCGGTCAGGCCGAGCGAGAGGGGCGCCAGGGGGACGACCTGGGCGAGGCCCCCGCCTGCGGCCGAGCCCTTGATATTGAAGGTCGGGCCTCCGCTGGGCTGTCGCACGGTGCCGAGGGCGCGTTTGCCGAGACGGCCCAGGCCTTGAACGAGTCCGAGCGTAGTGGTGGTCTTGCCCTCGCCGAGCGGAGTCGGCGTGATGGCGGTGACGTCGATATACTTGGCGCGGCGGGAAGTGCCGCCCAGTCGTTTCAGGATGGCGGCGGCGTCGAGCTTAGCGAGCAGGCGGCCGTAAGGGATACACTCCGCGTCGAGGAGGCCGAGGTCGGCGGCGACCTCTGAGATCGGCTTCAGAAAGGGTTCGGCCGCCTCGGCGATCTGCCAGTCGGCGAGTTTGAGCGGGTCGAGCGCGGGGCGCATACGGGGAACTCCTGTCGGTTGGGTCATGTGGGGCGTCATTGCCAGGCGGGAGGCACCGGCGGACGCCGCGGGGTTGCGTCACCGCCGCCAGGCTGAGCAGGCGCTTGGGCGCGAGTGAAAGCGAGCGGCTGGCGGAAGAGTTCGGGGTGGTCGCGGTTCGCCTCAAGGGCGCCGAGCAGCGCGACCGCTGTGGCGGCGTCGCGGTCCACGACTTCGGGGTTGAGCGCCAGGCAGACGAGGCGGTCGCCCTCGACGCGGTAGCGGAAGAACTGGAACAGGCGCTTCTTGCCGGCTTCGGGGAGCTGGCCGCGTGCCGTGCCGAACCAGCGGAGCTGGATGAGGGGGGGCTCCTCCGCGCGGCATACCCAGCCGCGCGCGAACATCGCGTCCGGCGAGCCGGCCGGGTAGGAGACGAGCAGCTCATCGGGGCCGAGCGGGAGGACAAGCAGGCGGTGGGGCTCCTGTCCCGGCTGGGTGTCCGGCTGCTCCCAGAGGCCCGCGAGACGCGGATCGAACGCCGCGGCCGGCGAGTCGGAGAGGGAGGTCTGATAATCGCAGCCGGCGGCGAACACGGCGAGCGCGACGGCGAAAAGAGGACATATGCGCATCAGGTACTCCTTTCTTCAGGCCCGGCCTGGGGAGGTCGGGGGATGAGCCAGTGAAGCCGGTCCGCCTCGTCCTGGCGCAGGACTTCCACAAAGAGGCGGCCGTTCCGGACAAACAGGCCGTGCACGGCGTCGGCGTCCTCGTCGCGCGTGACCGTCCGCACGATGTCGATCATCGGGCGCGTGATCAGCAGGCCGGGAAGGAAGACCGGGATGCCGGGGGGGGTAAGGCACCAGGAGCTGGCTGCTGATCCGGCCTTCCGACCGTTCCAGCTCGATCAGTTCGCCGTCGCAGAGGGCCGCGTCGCGCGGCAGGACGGCCGCCTGCCCCTCGACCGCCCGGCCGGCCCAGCTCGGAAAGGCGTCGGATTCGGGCAGGCCGACCTGGTCGCGCATATCGGCGAGCACCCGGTAGAGATACTCGAACTGCTCCTCGATCGTGCCGACCGTCACGAGGAACAGGACGGTGACGGGCGTGGACTTCTCCCACTGGATGCGTGCCGCGTGCAGGCGGTTCTTGAAGGCCGTGCAGGCGTTGGGCGTCTTGAAGGAGATCAGCAGCTTGAGGGGGTCGTGTAAGAAGCCGTCACGCTCATAGCTGTCGGCCTCAGCGGAGCCGACAATCTCGCGCAGGCCAGCGAAACAGGCCTCTTCGGGCACGCCGCAGGTGTCGGCGACGCGCTGCTTAAACGCCTTGACCCAGCGCAGGCGCTCCTCAATCAGGCGCACGCCTTCCAGACGCATCTGCACGCCGGCGCAGTCGAGCGTGGCCATCATGGGGTAGTGCGGCGAGGTCGAGTGCCAGTAGCGGAGGACCTCGTGGAGGTCATGGCTAAACTTCTCGTAAGAGCCGTGGCCGTTCAGCGCGAAACGGGTCTGGAGCCAGTGCCAGTCGTCGGACTCGCTCTCGAAAAGCTGCTTGAAGCGTGCGGAGACATGGATCATGGAGGCCTGGCTGAAGGCCGCCAGGGTCTTGTGGGTGGAGTGGACGGCGAAGTGCGCGCTGGTGTTCTCGTGGATCGCGTTGTAGCGCACGCGGCGGCCGCTGGTGGTGACCGTCGTGTAGTAGGGGTGGAAACGCAGATAGGGGGCCCAGGCCTCATCGGCGTAGAAGAGCATGCCGTGACGCTCGCACAGGCGGGCGATCTCCCAGACCGGGTAGAGGATGCCCTCATAGGTGCAGGTCGTCAGCACGAGCATGCGCGGCTTATCGGCCTCAGGGTAATCCGCGCAGATCGCCTGACGCAAGGCGGACAGCGCGATGGGGCCCCAGACGCCGAGGCGGGCGTTGAACCGGGCGGGCAGATACTGGGGGATCGCGCCGGACATGACGACCGCGTGGTGTACGGACTTGTGGCAGTTGCGGTCCATCAGCACGGTCTCGCCAGGGCGCAGCAGCGTCATGAGCATCGCCTTGTTGGCGGTGCTTGAGCCGTTGGTGATGTAGTAGCTCTGGGCGGAGCCGAAAATCTCGGCCGTCAGCCGCTGCGAATCGGCCAGCGGGGTGCGCGACTCAGGCTTGGACAGGTCGCCCAGGCTATGGACCGATACGCTGAGGTCGGAGCGGAAGCTCATCGCGCCATATTCGTGGCGGAAGCCGCGAAGAAAGAGCGAGCGTCCGAAGGCGCGGCCGGCGTTGTGTCCGGGCGTGTGCCAGGAGGTGCCCGCCTCATCCTTGACATAGTGGCACATGGCGTGCCAGAAGCGCGGCTCCCAGAGCGCGCGGAACAGGTGCAGCACCCGTTCGCGGTGCTCCGGTATGCGTGTGAAGACCTCCTTGGGCTTCAGCACCCAACGCATCGAAGGCGCACGCACCTTGTCTGCCGAAGGCGTCGTGAGCACGATCTTCGGAATTGCGGGAAAGTATGTGTTCAGCCACTCGGGAAGGGGGATGCTGTCGATCAGCGTGGCGTGCAGCGGCTGGCGTCCGCCGTCCGGCGCCGTGAAGGTGTCGTCCAGCAGGAAAAGCACACAGCGCATGCCGTCATCGGTCAGCAGTCCGTTCGCGCTGTCGCCCCCCAGGAAGAGCGCCTCTGGCAGCGTGTCCGAGCCCACGACGGGCACCACGCGCAAGGGCGGCCAGTGGATCGGCTCCTCGTCCGGGAACGTTTCGTTGCAGAACGTCCGGAAGATATCCGAAAGTCCGCGGGTGAGGCGTTGGGTCGTGTCGGGTTCCGCCAACTTGTCTTGAAGGTGAAATACAGTCAGATCGTTCATGGTTTGAGCGGCACAGGATAAGGTGGCGCGGCACATCAGACCGGCCCCCTCATCACGCATTCAAGAGTACGGGATTGCGGGGTCTTCTGACAACGCTTTTCTTGGGCGCGCAGGCGAGAGGGCGACAAGCCGATCGCGTTGGGCACGCGCGAAATAGATTGCTTCCATAGCCGCGAATCGGCTAGTTTATATGACCGATTTTTTAAACCCATGAAGGAATCGCGTCATGTGTGGAATTGTCGGTTATGTCGGTAAGCGCAGCGCCTGTGATATTCTGGTCAGCGGTCTGCGGCGTCTGGAATATCGCGGTTACGATTCGGCCGGGGTCGCGCTGCTGACTCAGGGGGGCGGACTGGAGGTGGTGAAGCAGACCGGCAAGGTCGCGGCGCTTGAGGCGCGGCTGTCCGAGACGGTGGCGGCTGAGGCGCGTGCGGGCGCCTGCGCCGGCATCGCCCACACGCGGTGGGCCACCCACGGTCTGCCGACCGAGGCCAACGCGCACCCCCACCTGGCGGACGGGGGGCGTCTGGCGCTGGTCCATAACGGGATCATCGAGAACTACGCGGCGCTACGCCGGCAACTGGAGGCGCGCGGCTGCGTGTTCGTCTCGCAGACGGACACCGAGGTGCTGGCGCATCTGGTGGCCACCTTCGATGCGGGCGACCTGCTGGCGGCGGTGTCGCAGGCGCTCAAACGGGTCGAGGGCACATACGGGGTGGCGGTGGTCTCGACCCGCTATCCCGGCCAGCTTGTCGTGGCGCGGCGCGGCAGTCCGCTGGTGATCGGCCTCGGCGAGGGCGAGACGATCGTGGCGAGCGACGTGTCGGCGATCGTGTCGCACACGCGGCAGGTGGTCTATCTGCAGGACGGCGACGTCGCCAGGGTGGCGGCCGGCGGCGCGCAGATCTATACGCTCGACCAGGCCGTCGTCGACCGCGAGGTCTCGTGCGTGGAATGGGAGATCGGTGCGGCCGAGAAGAGCGGTTACGAGCATTTTATGCTCAAGGAGATTTTCGAGCAGCCGGCCGCGCTGCAGAACGCCATCCGCGGGCGGCTCGACCCAGTCTTGGGGACGGCGCTCCTTTCGGGGCTCAACCTGGGGCCGCGCGAGCTGGCCTCGATCCGTCGGCTGGTGATCGTCGCCTGCGGCACGTCGCTGCATGCGGGCATGGTCGGCAAATATCTCTTCGAAGGGTTGGCCGACATGCCGACCGACCCGGAGCAGGCGGCGGAGTTCCGGTACTGTAACCCGATCCTCGGTGCCGACGACCTGGTGGTCGCCATCAGCCAGTCGGGCGAGACGGCCGACACCTTGGCGGCGGTGCGGGAGGGCATCCAGAAGGGCGCGCTGGTCGCGGGCCTGTGCAACGTGGTCGGCTCCACAATCGCGCGGGAGGCCGGGCGAGGCGTGTACCTCCACGCGGGGCCTGAGATCGGTGTCGCCTCAACCAAGGCCTTCACCGCTCAGGTGACGGTGCTGCTGATGATGGCGCTCAAGCTCGGGCGCTGCCGCCGCCTGTCGCGCGAGGCCGGCCTGACGCTGTGCGAGGAGATCGCCGCCCTGCCCGGCAAGGTGGAGGCGGTCCTGGCGCAGAACGATGCCATCGCGGCGGTGGCGGCCAAGTATGCCGGGGCCGAGAACGCGTTTTTCATCGGCCGCGGCATCCTCTATCCGACCGCGCTGGAGGGCGCGCTTAAGCTCAAGGAGATCAGCTATATCCATGCCGAGGGGTATCAGGCCGCTGAACTCAAGCACGGCCCGATCGCGCTGCTCGACGAGCGCATGCCGGTGATTGCGCTGCTCAACGACATCCCCGGCAAGGAAAAGACGCTGGGGAACGTGCAGGAGTGCCGGGCGCGGCGCGCGCCGGTGCTGGGGCTGGTCACCGAAGACGACGAGGAGGCCGCGCGGATGGTGTGCGACACGATCCGGCTGCCGCGCACGAGCGCCTATACGGCGCCGGTCGTGACCGCGGTGGCCTTGCAGCTTCTGTCCTACCATGTGGCGCGGCTGCGCGGGTGTGAGATCGACCAGCCGCGGAACCTCGCCAAGAGCGTCACGGTCGAATAGCGGTGCCGTCGGACTGCTTTTCCTGAACCGCAAGGTTGCTGGCTTCGGTGCGTTCAGGTACGATATCCCTTTGACCCGCGCTGGGCTGAAGCCGGGCGCGGCTGTGAAAGCTGTCGCGGAAACGCGTTTGAGGTTGGGGCATGACCAATTACACCTGGTATGACGTGGGCGACGCCACGGTCGGGCTGCTGTTCGGCCTGGCGGGCGTTCTGGGGGGGTATGCGTTGCGCGGCCTGATCGGCCGCTGGCAGGCCGACGCGATCGAGAAGCAGGCCAAGCATAGGCTCACGGAGGCGGACGCCGAGATCAAGAACCGCCTAAAAGAGGCCGATATCCAGGCGCGTGCCGAGGTGGTCAAGGCGCGCGAGGAGTTCGAGAAAAGCACGAAGGCGCGGCGTAAGGAGCTGCAGGACATCGAGGAGCGGCTGACCGTCCGTGAGGAGAACATGGACAAGAAGGCGATCCTGCTGGAGAAAAAGGACCAGGCCGTCGCCCAGAAGCAGGAGGAGCAGCAGCGCAAGGGCGAGGAGCTGCAGCAGCGCCGCGCCGAAGCGGACAAGCGTTTTCAGGAGGCTGAGCAGCGGCTGCAGCGGCTGGCGGGCATGACGCACGAGGAGGCGCGCCGCGAGGTCTTCCATAAGGCCGAGCAGGAGGTGCGGGGCGAGGCCGGCAACCTGATCCGTCGCGTGCAGGAGGAGGCTAAGGAGAGCGCCGAGCGCGAGGCGGCGCGCATCGTCGGGATGGCCGTCCAGCGGTTTGCGATCGCGCACGCCAGCGAGATCATGACCAGTACCGTGCCGCTTCCCAGCGACGACATCAAGGGCCGGATTATCGGGCGTGAGGGCCGCAATATCCGCACGCTCGAGTCGCTCACGGGTGTGACGATGCTGATTGACGATACGCCCGAGGCGGTGGTGATCTCCGGGTTCGACCCCGTGCGGCGTGAGATCGCCCGGCAGACGTTGGAGCTGCTTGTCGCCGACGGACGGATCCATCCTGCGCGTATCGAGGAGGTTGTCAAGAGCGTGACGGAGGGCTTGGACAAGGCCATCTACGAGGCGGGCGAGGCGGCTGCCTACGAGGCGCAGGTTCAAGGCGTGCAGCCCGAGGTGCTGCGCGTGATCGGGCGGCTCAAGTTCCGGACAAGCTATACGCAGAACGTGCTGCGCCACTCGGTCGAGGTCGCACATCTGATGGGGATGATGGCGGGCGAGCTGGGCCTCGACCCGGCCCTGGCGCGGCGGGTCGGTTTCTTCCATGATATCGGCAAGGCGCTCGACCAGCAGTCGGAAGGGCCGCATGCGGTTGTCGGCGGCGAGTTCCTGAAACAGCACGGCGAGAGCGAGGCAGTGGTGAACGGTGTCTCGTCGCATCACTCTGACGTCTCCTCCGAGGGCCTGTATGGCGTGCTCTGCTCGGCCGCCGATGCGATCTCCAGCTCGCGTCCCGGTGCGCGGTGCGAGACGCTGGGCGTCTATGTGCAGCGGCTCGAGAAGCTGGAGGCGATCGCCAACAGCTTTGCGGGGGTGCGCAAGACGTTCGCGGTGCAGGCCGGGCGGGAGGTGCGCGTGATCGTCGAGCCGACGCAGGTGAGCGATAACGACGCCCAGATGATGGCACGCGACATCAGCCAGCAGATTGCCGCGACGATGCAGTTCCCTGGCCAGATCCGGGTGGTCGTGGTGCGTGAGACGCGCTGTGTCGAGTATGCGAAGTAACGGGTCGGGTGGGGTGCGGGCGCCCCTCGCTAAAAGGACGGTATGAAGATTCTGCTGGTGGGGGATATCGTGGGCGGGCCTGGACGACGCATCTTCAAGGAGGTGGTCCGGCGTCTGCGCGACGAGGGCGAGGTGCAGGCCGTGATCGCGAACGGCGAGAACGCGGCGGCGGGCAACGGAATCACGCTGGCCCTTGCCGAAGAGCTTTTCAAGTCGGGCGCGGATGTGGTCACATTAGGGGATCACGCATGGGGCCAGCGTGAGCTGGAGCCTTCGATCTCCGGCGAGAAACGCCTGCTGCGTCCGGTCAACTTTCCGCCGGGGGTGCCGGGGCAGGGGTGTGTGACGGTTCAGACCGCCTGCGGCCCGTTGGCGGTGGTGAACCTGCTCGGGCGGGTCTTCATGAACCCGGCCGACTGCCCGTTCCGCGCGATGGATGCGCTGCTCAAGGGCTTGCCCCGCAATGTGCCGATCCTCGTGGACTTCCATGCCGAGGCGACCTCCGAGAAGATCGCGATGGGGCACTATCTGGACGGCCGCGTGACCGCCGTGTTCGGCACGCACACGCATGTGCAGACCAGCGACGCTCTGATCCTGCCCAAGGGTACGGCCTATATTTCGGACCTCGGCATGACCGGCCCCTATCAGTCGGTCATCGGGCGCGAGATCGAGCCGGTGCTCAAGAAGTTCACCAGCGGCATGCCCTCCAAGTTCGAGGTCGCCAAAGGGCCGTGCGTGCTCGAAGGCGCGATCCTGGATGTCGAGCGTGCGACCGGCCGGGCGGTGTCGATCACCCCGTACCGTTTCCGCGAGCCTGCGGGCGCGCAGGTCTAGAGGGGCTGACCCATGCCGACTCCCGTCACCAGTAAGGTCTACACCGTCTCGGAGCTGGCGCGGCAGATCCGCCAGACGCTTGAGGACGAGGTCGGACGCGTGTGGGTGGAGGGCGAGATCTCGAACTACAAGCTGTATGGTTCGGGACACAGCTACTTTGTCATCAAGGATGCCGCCGCGCAGCTCAGCGCCGTGCTGTTTGCGGGGGCGCGCGCCGCTCTGCCCGCCACGCTGCGTCTTGAGGACGGTCAGCGGGTCAGGGCCTATTGCGAGGTGACGGCCTACGAGGCGACCGGCAAGATGCAGCTCCGGGTGATGAGGATCGAGTCAACCGGCCTCGGGGACCTCATGCGGCGCTTCGAGGCGCTGAAGCAGAAACTTCAGGCCGAGGGCCTTTTCGAGGCGTCGCGCAAGCGGCCCCTGCCGCGCCTGCCGCGGCGCATCGGGATCGTGACCTCAGCGACGGGCGCGGTGATCCATGATATGCTGAATATCCTGGGCCGGCGCTTCCCGAACGTTCAGGTGCGGCTCGCGCCGGTGAAGGTCCAGGGGGCGGGGGCGGCTGAGGAGATCGCGGCCGCCGTGGCGCTGTTCAACCGCGCGTGCGGGCCAGGGAGCGCGTGGCCAGCGGACGTGCTGATTGTCGGGCGCGGCGGCGGCAGCCTGGAGGATCTCTGGGCGTTCAACGAGGAGGCGGTTGTCCGCGCTGTCGCGGGCTCGGCGGTGCCGGTGGTCTCGGCGGTCGGCCATGAGGTCGACTTCACGCTCTGTGACTTCGCGGCCGACCTGCGTGCGCCGACGCCCTCTGCCGCGGCCGAGCTGGTGATCGCGCCCAAGACGGAGTTCGAGGCGGAGGTGTCGCGCGTGTCGCGCGGGCTGCGTCAGGCGCTGCTCCAGAGGGCCGCTGAGATGAAGGGACGGCTGGGGGCCGCGCGGGCTTCGGCGGCGTTACGGCAGCCGCAGCGGCTGGTGGAACGGCTCGCCCAGCGCATCGACACGCTTCATTTGCGGTTGGAGCGCGCGCTGGCGCGTGCGCTGGGTGAGGCGCGGGCGCGCGCCGGCAGGGCGGACAGCCGCCTGGCGCTGGTGCGTGAGCGTGCGGTGCGCGTGGCGGAGGCGCGCCTGGCTGCCGGGGCGGGCCGTTTGGAGCGTGCGGGCCGCCTGCTGGTCGAGCGAAAGCGCGCCCGGGTCGCGGCTGCTGACCGGCAACTCACGCTACTCAGCCCATTGGCGGTGCTGGAGCGGGGGTACAGCCTCACGCATGCGGCTGACGGACGCCTGGTGCGTTCGGTGTCGGAGGTGCCTGCCGGCATGGCGCTGGTCACGCGTGTCAGGGATGGGGAGATCCGGTCGGTGGCGGTTGCAGGCCAGCCGGAGGTCTGACAAGGAGAGGGGGAGGGTATGGCGAAGAAGGAGGAGGGGCCGCTCGGTTTCGAGGCCGCCCTGGCACGGCTCGAGGAGCTGGTGGCGAAGATGGAGTCCGGCGAGCTGGACCTCGACGCGATGATCGCCGCGTTCGAGGAGGGGCAGCGGCTCGTGAAGCTTTGCACGGCGCGCCTCAACGAGGTCGAGCGTAAGATCGAGACGATCGTTAAGGACAGCTCCGGCGGCGTGACGGTCACGCCGTTGGACATCGGCGCCGGAGCTTGAGTGCGTGGCGGGTCAGTGAAGTCGCGGGAACGGGCGGGCCGAAGACTGTGACGCGGTGGGGAAGTCCGCCGGTACCGGGAGCGTGACCTTGCCTGTGGCCGCCCACTCGGCGCCGCGCAGGAACGTGGTGATGAACCCCACGCTCTCGAACGAGTAGTCGTCGTGTCCGAGCGTGGTGTGGAAGACGCGCCCCTTGTGGTATTGGATCGTCATGAGCATGGGCTCGTGCCGGCCGGCGGCTTTCAGCTCGGGCGTGTCGCAGGCGGTCGCCAGGACCGTCATGTTTTCGGCCGGCCCGCGCAGGAAGGAATAGCACTCGTCCTTGGTGTGCATCCAGAAGTCCGGCAGGCCCCGGGTGATCGGGTGTTCGCGGTCGCGGACGGTCACCACGAAAGAGTTCTGCGGGCCGTGTTTGCCGCAGGGGCCTGGCTGCGGGTCGCGCACCAGCTCGCCCGCCGCGTTGTAGTAGACGTAAGGGCCGTGCTTCGCGGTGCGGTTGCCCCAGCCGCCCACGCCGATCATACGGTTGAACTCGGGCCAGTCCGGCCAACTGTTGTCGGCTGCGTGAACGACCACCAGGCTGCCGCCCTCGGCCATATACGACTCGAAATCGCGCCGCGTCTCCTCCGGCCAGTCAGCCGCCTTCCAGCCGAAGTTGCTGACCACGAGCGCGTACTTCTTGAAGTCCGGCCGGAAGGCCGGGTCGGGCTTAGGCTCCTTCAGGCTCTCGAACACGCCGGAGAGGCCCGCCAGCGGCAGATAGGCGGCCTCGCGCTCGGACTTCCAAAGGAAGCGTGTGCGCGCGATCTCCACCTGGAAAAGGCCTGTTTCCTGCAGGTAGTTCCGCATCATGATGGAAGACTTGGGCCAGACCTCATGGTTGTTCTGGCCGTCCACGATCAGCACCTTAAGCTTGTCCGCGGCCTGCACCGAACTCGCACCCAACAGCAGTGCCGCACCGAGTGCGGCGCCGGCTCTCACGACGTTAATCTGGATCATCACGTACTCCCCTCAGTCCGTCAGATGGCGGCGTGCCAGTATGCCGCCTGCGCCAAGCCATCCACGTTGACGACGTCACTATACACCGCTGCGGCCGTTTCCGGCAACTGAGAGTTGGCGTGCGGCTGCGGGCAGGGTGAATCGGTAAAGGAGGTACAGCGCTCAGCGCCGCCGCAACGCGTCGATCCGGACCTGCATCCGTGCCGCCTCGTCCTCGGCGTCGCCGAGCGGCTGCGGCTCGACGGTCTTCTCCCGCGTGTAGCCGATGTGCGCCATCCACTTGCCTGAGCGGAACGCGCGGCGTTGCGCCACGAGCGCATATAGCGGGTCGGCCTTGATCGCCGCGAGTTCCTGCGCCGGAACCTCGATACCCGCACCGGCAAGAATCGTGCGCGCCATCAGCAAGTGGCCCTCCTCACCCGGATGGATACGGTCCTTCGAGAAGGCCTCGCTGCGTGAGGCACGGGCACGAGCCATGGGCGTGTGCAGGTCGATCACGCGGACACCGGGACGCGTCACCGTCTGTTCCCAGGCGGCATACGCGGCTAACACCGTATCGTAGTTGAATCCGCCCTCTCCCGGCGGAAAATCGTAGAGGGGCGGCGTGATGAGGAAGATCTGCGCGACACCCGCAGCCTGGCAACTGTCGATGAGGCGCGCCACACCGCACTTGAATGCCTCGAAGCGCTGCTCGTCCAGTGGCAGATAGATGCCGTCGTTCATGCCGTAGCAGGCGAAGACGACCTCCGGCTTCACGCGTTCGAGCAGCCGGGGGAGCCGCTCGAACAGGCAGGGACGGGGGAACTTGCCGCCCGCATGCCCCGCCTCACTCAAACCCGAGAGCGTCTCGCTGGACAGCCCCAGACCGTACAGGTCGAAGGTCTGCTCAGGGTGTGACCTGTCCAGAAAATAGGCGATCAGGCTCACATATCCGCCCCCTTGCGTGATGCTGTCTCCCAGGAACGCGACCCTCTTGCCCGCAAGGACGCCGATCCCCTGGCCATGGCACCAGCAGAGCGCCGAAATGATCGCTAACGCTACCCATGCTCGCCGCATCTCACACCTCCCAGATTGTTGGACGATCTTCGCGCAATCCGGGTGGCAAGGCAAGCGCGATTGATCGCCGGACCTTTCTCAATAGGATGTAACTTTATGACGCATTTTGTTTCTTGTGTATCAATATGACTCTTTCTGACTCAGTGTCAAGTATTGTAAGCTTCTATAAAAGAATGAGTTGCGACAGCAGATAAGCTTATGGCATGCCCGATGCGTATTCAATGACGAGCCTGTCGGAGCTGTGTGAATTTCAGGCGACTAGGATATCAGCGAAGCAGGTTACAGCAAGGAGGCTATCATGACTGATCTCAGCAAATGGACACAGAAGGCGCAGGCGTCATTGCAGGCGGCCCGTGAGCGCGCGATCCGACACGGTCACCCGCAGCTTGACGCCGAACATCTGCTGGCGGCCTTGCTGGAGGACCCCGACGGGCTGGCCGTCGCCTTGCTCAGTCGGCTGGGTGTGGCGGTCCCCCAGTTGCGCGCGCGTGTCGAGGAGGAGCTGTCCCGCAGGCCGCATGTGTCCGGCGACACCGAGGAGGGCAAGGTCTACGTGACCCAGGCTCTCAACGAGACGCTAGTCCGCGCGGCCGATACGGCCAAGCGGCTCAAGGACGAGTACCTTTCCGTCGAGCATCTCCTTCTGGCTTTGGCCGACTCCGGCAAACGTAGCGCTTGCGGCCGTCTGCTGGCCGAGGCGGGAGTCGAAACGCGTACGCTCCTTGAGGCGTTAAAGGCGGTCCGCGGCAACCAGCGCGTGACCACCGACAATCCGGAGGGCCAGTATGAGGCGCTCAAGAAGTACGGCCATGACCTGGTGGCTCTGGCGCGTTCGGGTAAGCTCGACCCTGTGATCGGCCGTGACACCGAGATTCGCCACGTCGTGCGGATCCTGTCACGCAAGACCAAGAACAACCCCGTGCTCATCGGCGAGCCGGGCGTCGGCAAGACCGCGATCGTCGAGGGGCTTGCGCAGCGTATCGTGCGGGGCGATGTTCCCGAAGGGCTTAAGGACCGTACGGTCTTCGCGCTGGACATGACCGCGCTGATGGCGGGCGCCAAATACCGTGGCGAGTTCGAGGAGCGGCTCAAGGCGGTGCTCAATGAAATCCGGGCCGCGGAGGGACGCATCCTGCTCTTCATCGACGAGATCCATACGATCGTGGGTGCGGGCCGGACTGAGGGCTCGACGGACGCAGGCAACATGCTGAAGCCGATGCTGGCGCGCGGTGAGCTGCACTGTATCGGCGCGACCACGCTGGACGAGTACCGCAAGCACATGGAGAAGGACGCCGCGCTCGAGCGCCGTTTCCAGCCGGTACAGGTCGACGCGCCCAGCGTCGAGGATACGGTTTCGATCCTGCGCGGCCTGAAGGACCGCTTCGAGCGTCATCACAACGTCCAGATCCAGGATGCTGCCCTGGTGTCGGCGGCCGTGCTCTCTGACCGGTATATTCAGGACCGGTTCCTGCCCGATAAGGCCATCGACCTGCTCGATGAGGCCTGCGCCTCGATCCGGACGGAGATGGACTCCATGCCCGCCGAGCTGGATAGCGTCACCCGGCGCGTGACGCGGCTCGAGATCGAGGAGACCGCATTGAGGAAGGAGAAGGATCACGCCTCCAAACTCCGGCTCGACGAGCTGCGCCGTGAGCTGGCCGAACTGAAGTCGCAGGCGGACGCGATGACCGCCCGCTGGCTTGCGGAGAAGAAGGTGCTCGACGAGACGCGTACGCTGCGCGAGCGCCTTGACGAGGCGCGCACGGCGTATGAGCAGGCCGAGCGGGCGTATGACAACAACCGGGCCGCGGAGCTGAAGTACGGCAAGATACCGGAGCTGGAAAAGAGACTCCGAGAGGCTCAGGCGAAGTTGCAGAGCAAGGACGGCACCGTCATGCTGCGCGAGGAGGTCACGGCAGAGGAGATCGCCGAGGCGGTCTCGCGCTGGGCAGGCATACCCGTCACCAAGCTGCTGGAGGGGGAGCGCGAGAAGCTGCTTCACCTGCCGACGGTGCTGCACCGCCGTGTGGTAGGACAGGATGAGGCGGTTGAGGCGGTTTCAGACGCCGTCCTGCGCTCGCGGGCAGGCATTAAAAACCGGCAGCGGCCGGTCGGCGCCTTCCTGTTCCTCGGGCCCACGGGTGTTGGCAAGACTGAGCTGGCGAAGGCGCTCGCGGCCGAGCTGTTCGACGCTGAGGCTGCCATGGTGCGCATCGATATGTCCGAATACATGGAGAAGCACGCGGTCTCCCGTCTTGTCGGCGCGCCTCCCGGTTACGTGGGCTATGAGGAGGGCGGGCAACTCACTGAAGCCGTACGACGCAAGCCGTACAGCGTGGTGCTGCTTGACGAGATTGAGAAGGCCCACCCGGACGTCTTCAATATCCTGCTGCAGGTGCTCGACGACGGGCGCCTCACCGATAGTCATGGACGCACGGTCAGCTTCCGTAACGCGGTGATCATCATGACCAGCAATATCGGATCCGAGCTTCTGGTGGCCGAACCTGCGGCGAGCCCGTCACGCGCAGCGATTCCGGATGAGATCCGCAGCAGAGTCCTCAGCAGGCTGAAGGCGCACTTCCGTCCGGAGTTCCTAAACCGGCTCGATGAGACCGTGCTCTTCCAGCCGCTCGGTCAGGCCCAGATCGCGGCGATCGTGCGCCTCCAGCTCGATGATCTCCGCGCCCGTCTCGCCGAACAGGAACTGGGGCTGGAGGTCGCTGACGCGGCCGTCGCCTGGCTCGCGAAGGAGGGCTATGATCCGGCCTACGGGGCGCGGCCGGTCAAACGGACGCTCCAGCGCACGCTAGAGACCCCTGTCGCACGCAGGATCATCGCGGGCGGCTATCTGCCGGGCTCGACGGTGCGCGTGACGGTGAAGGACGGCGCGCTGGAACTGAACTGAAAACGCGCCCTCCCTGGCCTTACAGGCTGATGGAGGGCGCGTCATCTGACCGGTCGCACCGGCTCGAAACGGTACGCTTATTGGACCAGAATCATCGTGCCGGAGTTGTCGCTCAGCACACGCAGCACGCCGGTGCCGGAAAACAGCGTGCTGTCCTTGTGCGACGCCGGGCTGGTTCCCGAGCCGTAGGTTCCGACGCGCTGCATATTGCCGTCGATGAACAGGTAGCGTACGGACTCGTCCACGCCGGCCGCCAGGTCTATCTTGGCCGAGCCGCCGCCGGTCAGGCTGAGGGTGGCCGTGTTTGCGATCGTGGCGGAGTTCTGTAGGGCGAGCGTCCCGGCTGTGACGACCACGTTGGTGCAGGCGTCGCCAAGCGTGCCTGCGCCGCCGACCGTGAGCGTGCCGCCGTTCACCGTCACGGAACCGGAGAGGCTGTTGGTGCCGGTCAGGGTCAGAGAGGAGTTTGCGGCGCCCGCCTTAACCAGGCTGACATTCTCGATGATCCGTCCGGAGAAGGTGTCGCTGACGCCCGCCGCCTGGCTGACGGTCAAGACGCTGGGGGCGCCCGGCTGCGTGTTGCGGATGAGGTTGTTGAAATAGGAGGCGTCGTTACCGTATTGGATCAGGCCGCCGATGGTCTGATGATACCCGTACAGGTCGAGGCGTCCGCTCCCCGGGGGCGTGCCGGTGTTACCGAACGTCTGCTTGATGCCGGTCGGCAGCGCGTTGTCGGCGCCCAGGCGCAAGTTACAGCCGTACTGGATCTGCGAGTATCCCGTCCAGACGTTGCCGGTGGAGCAGAGCCACACCGTCCCGCCGCTGTGGAAGTTAAGCCCGCCGCTCCCCAGCTCGATCCGGTTGCTGACAATCATCGTGCCGCTCGGGTTCAGGACGAGCATAGGATTGTAGGAGGCGAGTTCGCGCGTGATCGGGCCGGTCAGCGTCAGGGTCCCGGAGTTGTTCCCGATACGCGTGCCTCCCGCACCCACCTTGATCCAGCCGTTTAGGGTAATGTTGCCGGATAGGCCGCGCAGCGCTCCCGAATACCCGTACTGCTCGGCGCCGTTCAGGATGAAGTTCTCGTCGAGCGTCAGGGCGCCTGCGCTGCCGTCCAACTGCACCTGCCCGGTGGAGTCGGTGTAGTACGGCAGGTTACCGCCAACGCGGTTGACCAGCGTGTAGCCGTTGGTTGAGCCGAGCGCGCCACTGTTCTTCACGACCAGAATGCCGCCGTTCACGACGGTATTGCCGTCGTAAGTGCTGGCGGCGGTCAGCGTGAGCGTGTTCGTGCCGAGCTTATACACGCCCAGCGCGCCGTTCGCTGTGTTGGCGATCGCCTCCGCATAGGTACGGTTGCTGCCGACCGTATCGAAACCGATACAGGCGCCGTCCAGGAAGTTCTCCGTCGCGAGAACAGTGGCGATGTCCGAATCGGAGATCGCGTTCTGGACGGCGAGGGCGGAGTCGCGCCAGACGCTGAAGGCGCCTGCTGTGTCCCAGCCGGGCAGCGCGGAGGTGGAGGCGATGGACAGCACGCCCTGGCGCACCACGGTGCCGCCTTCGTAGGTGTTGACGCCGGAAAGTGTCAGCGTGTTGTTTCCGGACTTGATCAGGCCGCGTACGCCGCTCTGGCTGGTCGCGTAGGTGAAGTCGCCTGCCGAGGTGTCGATGCCGACCGACGAGGACGCGTTCAGCGTGACACCGGCCAGCGTGCCCGCCCACAGGCTGTCGACATCCGCCGTGCTGAAGTAGGTGGAGGTGTTGGTGCCGACGCCGAGTCCGAGGCCCGCGCTGGCCGCAACCGTCACGCTGCCGGAGGCCGGCTTGGCGGAAAGCCTGCCGAAGACCAGCAGCCCGTCGTTGACCGTTGACCCGCCGCTGTAGGTGTTCGCGCCCGACAGCGTCAGCGTGCCGGCGCCGCCCTTGATCAGCGAGCCCGCCCCGGTGATCGCGCCGGCGAACGTGCTATTCGTCGCCTGGCTGACAGTGAGCGGATTGCCTGCCGCGAGCGTGTCGATCGTGCCGCCCGTGCCGGAAAGCGTGCCGTTGACGGTCAGCGCGGGCGGGAAGCGGAAGGTGCCGCCGTTGACCGCCAGAGCGCCGTGGTTGACCGCGTTGCTCAGCACAAGGACGCCGCCGTTGACCGTCGTGCCGGCCGTATAGCGGTTCGGCCCGCAGAGGGTCGAGGTGCCCGTGCCATTCTTAACCAAGGCGAGGTTGCCGTCGATGTGGCCGTTGTAGGTGCCGCCGCCGCCGGAGTTGCCGATCGTGAACACGCTCAGGCTCGGCGACGAGTTGGTGACCACGCGCAGCGTCGGGGGCTCGGCCGGGGCGCCTTCGCCGCGGAAATCGTTGAAGATCGCACTGAACCCGTTCATGTCGAAAATGCCGCGCGCCTGATCGCCCGATGTGGTGTTACCGCCGCCCACCTGCAGCGCGCAACTGGTGATGAACGGCTGGGAGACTTGGAGCTGCACGGTGTGGTAGGTCTGCACGTTCAGGGTGCCGACGTTGTTGGTCTGCGAGAACAGCCTGACCAGGCCCGGGCCGTTGTGCGTGGTCAGTGCCCCGCCGTTGTTGTTGATCGGCCCGTAGACGTTCACCACGCCGCCCGCGCCGCCCGCGCCCAGGATCAGCGTGTTGGCCGACGAGGTGCGCGTGATCGGGCCGTAGAGGTTCAGCCCGGTGCCGTTGCCGCCTGCCGCCAGACGGCAGCCGGCGGTCTCGAGGGTGATCGCGCCCGTCATCGAATTCGTTCCCGCGTTTGAATACAAGGCCGAGTTCCACGGGGAGCCGTCGCCGGGGCCCACGAAGGTGAGGGGCTCCGCCACGGTGATGTTGCCCGCCACGTGCAGGATACCGCCGGTCACGGAGGAGCCGATCACGTGGATCACCGTGTTGCCGCTGGTCGAGCCTAGGGCGTTGGGCTTGTTCATGTAGACCCGCCCCGCGCCGATCACAGTCCGTCCGCTATAGGTGCTGTCGGAGAAGAGGTCGACCTGTCCGCCGCCCGCGACGGTGATGCCTGACGCACCTTCGGGATTGTCGGAGATCACGCCGGAGAAGGCGATTTTGCGCGTGGCGTCGGGGGTCGCCAGCACGAGTTCCTTGCTCGCCCCGATCGTGGTCGTGCCGCTGATCGTCAGTGTTCCGGAGCCCGCGTTCATGAGGCCGTTCGCGCTGAAGCCGCCCGAGACCGTCCCGCCCGCGCCGGTGTAGCGCAGCGTGTGGAACGAGGTGCCCGCGCCGAACGCGCCGACCCCTGCGAGGTCGTAGTTCACGGCTCCGGTCGTGTCGGCCACGTCGGTGGGTATGGCGGCGGGCGTTCCGGCGGTGTACGGCACGACGGCGCCGCCGCTCGCGGTGGCGTAACGCGTCGAGGTGCCGGTTCCGGTGCGCGCCCACGTGCCCATGATACCGGTGGCGTCATTCGAGAACGCCGTTCCGGAAACGGTGCCGAGGAAACCGATCGACGAGCCGCTCGTGCGGGTGAAGGCAGAAGCGTTGACGGTAACGGCGCGGCCGCTCGCGATGTCCCAGATCTGTCCGGCGTAGAGCAGCAGGGTGAGATTCGAGCAGGTGAGGGTCAGGTCCGCCGTCACGGCCACGGGCCGCATGATGAGGCCCTCGCCGCCTAGCGTCAGCGTGTTCGCGCCGCCGATCTCGACGTTGCCGCCGGGGTTTGCGACCGTGAGCCCGCGCAGGCTCATGTTCGCGCCCAGGCTGACGGTGTTGGCCCCCGTCACCGTGCTGTCCCATTGCGCCATGTCGTACTGGTTGGGTACCGCACTGCCGACCCAACTGCTCCCGACGTTCATCGCCGTCGTGTTATTGGCTTTCACTCGAACCGCCGCGAGGGCGGAGAAGAGGGGGACGACTGAAACAGCGGCCCAAACACGCAAACAGACCTTAAGGCGTATCATACACCAATCTCCTTGCTACTGCTTTGTAATATTCCAACCGTGGTTTACAAATACCAGATTGAATCTGTGATGTCCATGCCGTTCTTCTACCGATGAGGTCCAGTATGGGCCCCGGATGTCGGAGAAAGCGATGCGGCGGAAGCCTGGACGGCGGCGCCCCAGTCTTCCGCGGCGACCGCAGCCCAGTCGTTGCGCGCGGCGCATTCGGCGCCCCGGCGGAGCAGGGGCTCCCGGCTGGAGGGGTCGTCCAGCAGGCGGGCGAGCGTGACGGCAAAGGCCTGGTGGTCATTCTCCGGAACGGTCGCCAGGGCATCCCCGTAGATGCGGCGGTAGACGGCCAGGTCATAGGCGGCCACCGGAAGTCCGCAGGCCATCGCCTCGCAGAGGGCGATCCCCCAGCCCTCCTCATGGCTGGGGGCGAACAGCACACGGGCCTCGCGCACCTTGGCGAAGAAGGCCTCGGGAGGCAGCCAGCCGCCCTCCGGCCGGTAGACCTCGATGAGGGGCGACAGTCCCTCGCGGGCGATCTGCTCGAGCACCGGGCCCTCGCCCGCGAGGCCGCCCATCAGCCGCAGCGTCGTGCCCGGCCGGAGCTTCTGCAGCGCCTTCCAGACCGGCACGATATCGAACGCGCCCTTGTTCGGGCGGACGCCGATCATCACCGCATCGACCCGGTGCGGCGGCTGTCTGACGGCGCGCAACGCCGCGAGATCGATGCCGTTACGCATTCTGCGGATGCGGCTTTCGGGCATCCCCTCGGCTCTGAGCAGCGCGGCGATCTCCTCGCCCGCGTCGGTCTCCAGGACCCAGGCCTGGTCCGCGTGCCGGGCGATCTGCCGGAAGCTCCAGGCCTGCATCCGCCAGGTGACCTCGTTCACCAGCCGGTTGCCGGGGCGCTCGCCTGGCGCCCGCTCCCGGTGGTGGATCCACGCGATCCACCTGAGGCCCGGCTGGCGCCGTTTCATCAGCAGGGCCGGGACGATGTCGCAGAAGTAGTCGCTGACCGTCACCGCCAGCTCGGCCTGCGGCAGACGGCGCACGAAAGCGGCCAGAGCGGTCACGGCGTACGACCAGAGCCGGAAGGCCTTGAACGGCTCGCGCCGCAGCAGCAGCGAGGCGGGCAGCCGGACCGTGCCGAGCGCGCACCCCATCTTGCGCAGCATCGCCTCGCCGCCCGGGGTGGTCACCAGCACCTGCTCAAGCCCCGGAACCGTCTGCGCCCAGCGCGAAGAGACCGCCTGGAAGCGGATCGGCGAACCGGTGATCGAGCCGGACTCGAGGCCGCAGCCGTTGAGTATCCAGGCGACCTTCACGCCCCGGCCCCCCGCTGCCAGTCTGAACGGCGCTCAGGGGCTTGCCGGAAGCCGAGGGCCCGTCGCAGCACGCCGACACCGTAGACCCAGAGCGTGATCCAGCAGACGGGGATGTGATACAGCCAGGCGCGGTCCGGGCGCCGCCGGTATCCGCGCGCGGCCTGCGCCGCCAGCGGCAGCACGAGCACGCACGCCAGCGCGAACCAGACAATGCCGGAACGCCGTTGGCGGTCCCACGGATAGGTGCGGTGGCGCGCCTGAGAATAGAACAGGAAATCGCGGATGCGGCGGCGCTGCTTGCGTGCGAACTCGCCCAGCCGCGCGCAGAACAGATGGACGATCCCCGTCCTGACTTTCGCCACCTGGCGGAAACCGGCGCGGACGGCCTGATGGACCACGTCGATGTCGAAGAAATAGGGCTCCCAGGTCACGTGCTGCAGCAGGGAGCGGCGGAACACGAAGCCGTTCGCGCCGATGGTCGGCAGCGCCTCCTCGCTGAGCGTCAGCTTCAGATAGTCCGCACGCTCCTCCTGGCTGACGTCAAGACCGGTCCAGCGGCCGGTGATGGCGCAGAGCCGGTCGTAATTGCCCGTGTACAGGCAGAGCGGGTCGTTCATGCCCAGCAGGGCGAAATAGCGGGTCAGGGCCGGATCCCCGGGGCGCGACGTGTAGGCGAGCGGTTCGGCCGCCACGATGTCCGGCTCCTCGAACGGCGCGACCATGCGTTCCAGCCAGCGCTCGTCCGGCAGCACGTTGTCGCTGTCGACCAGCGCGATGAGATCCCCGTGCGACGCCCGGATGCCGGCGGTCTTGCCCGCCTCGCCGGTCTTCAGGGGGTTGTCGACGATCCGGTCCACGCCGAGACGCCGCGCGATCTCCAGGGTGGCGTCCTCGGAGCCGGCATCGGCCAAGACGATCTCGTAGGCCGAGCGTGGCACACGCTGCGACAGGATCGCCGCGAGGCACGCCTCCAGCGTGCGCGCCGAGTTCAGGGTCGGAATCACGAAGCTTACCATGTCGCCTCTTCTCCCTTAGCGGCAGGTGCGCCTGAGGCGCACGCCCGGGCGGGTAAGGCCTGCCCCATAAGCGCCGGGAGCTGACCGACATGGTCCAGGATATGGCCCGGGCCGTAGCCGAAGCGCGCGAGGTCCTCGCGGCGCGTGACTCCCGAGAGGACGAGGACGGTCTCGATGCCGGCCTCGATGCCTGAGATGATGTCGGTGTCCATGCGGTCGCCCACGATCAGGGCGGCCTCGCGCGGGCACCCCAGCAGGCTGAGGCCCGTGCGCATCATCAGCGGGTTGGGCTTGCCCACGAAGTAGGCCTTGACCCCGGTGGCCAGCTCGATCGGCGCGACGAGCGCGCCGCAGGCCGGGATGATGCCGTGTTCGGCGGGGCCGGTGAGGTCCGGGTTGGTGCCGATCAGCCGGGCGCCCTTGAGCACGAGGCTGACGGCCTTCTTGATGGTCTCGTAGGTGTACATCGGCGTTTCGCCCACGACCACGTAGTCCGGATTGACGTCGTTGGTCGAGAAGCCGGCCTCGTAGAGCGCGTTGATGAGGCCGGGCTGGCCGAGCACGTAGGCGCTGCCGCCGGGGGTCTGAGAGGAGAGGAAGGCGGCGGTGGCCATGGCGCTGGTGTAGAAGTGGCCCTCCTCGATGTCGACGCCGAGGCGGTGGAGCTTCTCGCTCAGCTCGCGCGGCGAACGCTCGCTGCTGTTGGTGAGGAACAGGAAGGGGGTGCGGGTCTGGCGCAGCCAGTCGATCAGCTCGAGGGTTCCCGGCAGGATGCGCGAGCCGTGGTAGATGACGCCGTCCATGTCGCAGAGCAGTCCGCGCGGGGCGGCGGCGGGGGGCGTGTCGTTCATAGGGTCTCCAAGGCCGAAAGGCGGCGGACGAGGCTCTGGCACAGCCGGGCCGAGTCGGACGCAGCCTGATTGAGGAATGTCTTGAAATCGCGCGCGTTGTCGCCGTGCAGGGGGACGTCGCTGAGCGCGCGCAGCACGAGGAAGGGGACGTCAAACCGGGTGCAGATCTGGGCGATGGCGCCGCCCTCCATATCGACGCAGGCGATGGTGTCGCCGAAGCGGCGGCGGATCTGAGCGAGCTGCTCCTCGCTATGGATGAAGGAGTCGGCCGAGCCGAGCACGCCGTGGTGGCAGACCGGCGCAGGGACGGCGGAGGCGGCGAGGTCGCGGAACAGGTCGAGCAGCACGGGCGAGGCGCGGAAGCGCGCCGGGCTGCCGAGCATCTGGCCATAGGCGAAGCCCAGCGGGGTGACATCGACATCGGTGTAGACGATCTCCTCGGGCACCACGAGGTCGCGAATGCGCTGTTCGCGCTGCAGGCCTCCGGCGCAGCCGGTGTTGACGACACAGCCGGGGCTGAAGTCGGAGAGCAGGAGGGTGAGCGTGCTGGCGGCGTTGGCCTTGCCGACGCCCGACTGGGCGATGACGATTTCCTGGCCGCCGTCACGCGCGTGATACAGGGGCGTATTGAAATGGAGGCGGGCCTCGTGCGCGGGGTAGCACGCCAGAAGGGCGTCGAGTTCTTCGCGCATGGCGGCGACGAGGGCGATCGGCTGCTTCATAGCGGGAGAGTGTCGTACGAATGTGCCGGGCTGTCAATCCCTCGCGAGCGAAGCGCGACTTTTTTCAGTTCCCGGAGTGTCGGGATTTGACAGCCGCAGCCCGTTTGGGTAAAGTCTAACACCCAAATCCGTTCTTTATCAGCCGTACTGGAAGGAAGTGACGCAGTGAGTGTTGTCCAACCCTTGCTCGAGCTGCAGGAGATTGACGGTCGCATCCGTTCCCTGCAACAGGAGATCCGTGATATTCCGCAACGCAAGGCCCAGGAGCTGGAGCGCCTGAGCGGCGCCAAGGAGGTTCTGGAGCGTGCGAAAGCGGAACATAAAAACGCTTTGGTGAGGGTGAGCGAACTGGACCTGGAGGTCAAGGCCCGCAAGGAGAAGATCCTGTCGCTCAAGCAGAACCAGGTCTCGCTGAAGACTAACAAAGAGTTCCAGATGTTCAACCTGGAGATCGCGAAGATCGAGGGCGATATCGACTCGTTCGAGGCGCGGCAGATCGCGGCATTGGATGACGTGATACCGATCAAGCATCGGGTGGCGGAGGCTGAGGCGAAGCTGAAGGCCGAGCAGGCGGTGATGGACGTGTACCTGACGGAGCTTGACGTGCGGCTGGCAGCCGTGCAGGCTGAGCTGGCGGAGGTCGAGGCTGCGCGGGTCGAGGCGGCCAAGCGTGTGAGCGCGCCTTTCGCTCAGTATTATGAGCGGCTGCGGTCGAAGCGCTGGCCGGTGGTCGTGGACCTGCAGGCCGACGGGGTGTGCAACGGTTGCCACCTGAAGCAGCCGCCCTCGGTGGCCCAGCAGGTGCGGCGCAACCAGGGGCTCGTCACCTGTCAGATGTGCGGGCGTATCCTGTATATGCTTTAAGGGCTCCGGCGGGAAGCCGGGGCGGTGAGGGTTTGCGGTAGCCGCGGAGGGAGCGACCGGTCGCTCCCGCCGTCAGGCGGGGGAGGAAAGTCCGGACTCCGTAGGGCGAGAGGCCCGGTCGTCAAGGCCGGGGGGGCGCTGCCAGATCGGCGCTCACGGAAAGTGCCACAGAAAACAAACCGTCCCGTTTCGGCGGGATAAGGGTGAAAAGGCGGTGTAAGAGACCGCCGGGCGGTGGCGAGAGCCCCGTCGCAGGGTAAACCCCCTCTGGAGCAAGATCAAATAGGGGACTCGAGACGCGGCCCGTGTCGTGCCAGCCTTGAGCTGGCTAGGGTTCCGGGTTGATTGCTCAGATGAATGATCGGAGCCGCCCTCCGGGGCGGTGAACAGAATCCGGCTTATTCGCCCCTCTGCGGTTACCGCATCTTTTGCCCGCGCGTTCGCGCGGGCTTTTTCATTCGGTGAAAAGGGCGTCCAGCAGACGGTTGACGTCGTCCGCCGAGACGGGGCGCGGGTTGGCGCCGGTCGAGCCGGAGGCCAGGGTCTCGGCCACGATGGCCGTGCGGTCGGAGAGGGGCTGGCCGCGGAACGGGTTAACCGGCCGCATCTCCGCGAGCCACCCGGCGACGGCGTCCTCGACGTCGAGGCCGTGGCGTGCGCGCAGGGCGTCCAGGTCGGCCCGGATGTGCTCGCGGTTGAACGCCAGGGCGGCGGGCAGGCAGAGCGCGCAGGCCAGGCCGTGGGCGACGCCGAAGCGGGCGCCGAGGGGGTGCGCGAGGCCGTGCACCACGCCGAGGCGCGCATGCGAGAGGGCGAGGCCGGCCAGGTAGCTGCCCTCCAGCATGTCGGACGCGGCGGCGGCGTCGCCCCGGAAGAGCGGCCCGAGCGCGGCGGCGATACGGGTCAGGGCGAGTTCCGAGAGCGAGCGGGTCAGCGGGGTGGCGAAACGGCTGGTGTACGACTCGAAGGCCTGCACGAAGGCGTCGAGCCCGGCGGCGGCGACCGTCGCGGGCGGGCAGCCGGCCAGGAGGTCGGGGTCGAGGAGCACGAGGCGCGGCATGAAGGAGGGGTGGCGCAGCGACTGTTTCAGGATGCGCGCGGGATCGGTCAGCACGGCGACCACGGTGGCCTCGGAGCCGGTGCCGGCGGTGGTGGGCGCCGCGATGAAAGGCAGCGTGGCCGGAGGGATCGCGGCGTTGTGGGTCTGGTAATACGCGGCGGTCTCCGGCGCCTCCGCAAGGCCGGCTGCGGCCTTGGCGAGGTCGAGGACGCTGCCGCCGCCGACCGCGGCCACCCAGTCGGGGCGCAGGCGGCGGATCTCGGCGCGCATCTGGTCGACGGCCGTGACGGTCGGCTCGCCGCCGCCGTGCCGCCACACCTGCACGGTGAGGCCGCCGGGGAGGCCGCCAAGCAGCTCCGCGAGGCCGCCGGAGCGCTCGAAGGAGGCGCCGCAGGCGAGCAGGCCGCAAGGGCCGAACCCGGCGGCGAGGCGGGGCAGTTCGTGGCGTGCGCCCGGCCGCGAGAGGGTCTGCTGCGGCAGGAGCAGGGCGGGGGGCAGGAGGCTCATGACGGCCGTTCCGGCGTGTAGAGCATGATCAGCGCGGCGATCACGAGTGGAGCCGTGCCGTCGTTCTCCACGGCATGCGAGCCGCCGCGGCCGGTCAGGATCGCGTCGCCGGGGCCGACCGGCACCCACTGTCCGGCCTCGCGGATGCGGCCCGTGCCGGAGAGGATCAGGTAGACCTCGTCCTCGGCCGGATGCGCATGCTCGCCGATGGAGGCGCCCGGCTCCAGGGTCATGCGCGTGCACAGGCGCACCGGGGCGCCGAAATCGGAAGGCCGGAACCAGTGCTCGAGCGTCACGCTACCGGTGCCGCCGCGCATGTTCGGGCGCACCTCCTGCTCCATCTCGCGATTACGTGTGATCATCGTACGGTCTCCGAGTGAGTGATAGGGTCAGTTTAGCAGGTCGGCGCTTCGGCCGAAACGCTTTTTCGCCATCGGCATTGTCATCGTGCGGGGGATGCCGTATGATACCGCCCATTTACGTGACGGCGTGCCCATGGCTAAAAATCAGATTAAACGCGGTGAGCGGCTCGAGCGCTATCTCGTGCGGATTATCCAGCAGCCGGGGGCCGACCAGGGGCATCCCTGGCCGGTGCGTCTGCTGCTCAATCTGCTGGCGTCGATCGCCTGGGTGTTCAAAGGGGTGGTGCTGGCGCGGCTCGGCCTGTACGCCGCAGGTATTTTCCGGCGCTTCCCGCTCGGCTGCCAGGTGATCAGCGTCGGAAATATCACCGCGGGCGGCACCGGCAAGACGCCGGTGGTCGAGATTTTCGCGCGTGAGCTGCAGAAGGCGGGGCGTAAGGTCGCGATCCTCAGCCGCGGCTACCGCAAGCGCGAGTTACCGTGGTACCAGAGGGTATGGCGTCAGAGGATCGATCCGCCGCGCGTGGTCAGCGACGGCAAGCGGCTGCTGCTGGACAGCGAGATGGGGGGCGACGAGCCCTACATGCTGGCCAGCAACCTGCCGGGCGTGGTGGTGCTGGTGGACAAAGACCGTGTGAAGAGCGGACGGTTCGCGGTCAAGCGCTATGGCTGCGATACGCTGATCCTGGACGACGGCTTCCAGTACCTGAAGCTCCAGCACCGGCTGGAGATCGTGCTGGTCGACAAGACCAACCCGTTCGGCAACGGGCGGATGCTGCCGCGCGGCATCCTGCGCGAGCCGACGCGCAACCTCAGGCGTGCGGATGTGATCTTCATCACGAAGTCGGACGGGCAGTCGGCCGAGCTGCGCGCGCGCCTGCGCGAGGTCAACCCCGACGCGGAGATCATCGAGTGCTGCCACAAGCCGCGTTATCTGCAGAATGTCTTCACTGCGGAGCACGTCCCGCTGGAGTGGCTGCGGGGGAAGACGGTGACCTCCCTGTCGGGAATCGCGGTGCCGCAGAGCTTTGAGAACCTGCTGCGGGCGAAGGGCGCCCGCGTCATCCATTGCGAGCGTTACGCCGACCATCACCGCTACAGCGCGCAGGAGATCATCGATGCGGTCAACCGGGCCGCCGACCTGCGGGCAGAGGCGCTGCTGACCACCGAGAAGGATGCCGTACGCTTCCCGCGTCTGGAGACCACGCCGGTGCCGGTCTACTACCTGCGGGTCGACATCGAGCTGCTGGACGGGCGTGAGAATTTCCGTGACGCGGTGGCGCATATCTGTTTCCGCAGGCGTGAGACGGAGCCGGAACGGCGGGAGGGGGGCGCGCGTGAGTGAGACGACGTCCACGCGGGAGGCGGGGTCGCCGCGGGTGCTGCGTTCGGTCTCGGTCGTCAGCCTGATGACCGCGATCAGCCGTGCGGGCGGACTTGTGCGCGAGGTGGTCATGGCCTACTACTTCGGCACGTCAGCGCTGAAGTCGGCCTTCGACATCGCGTTCGTGGTCCCCAACCTGTTCCGCCGCCTGTTCGGGGAGGGCGCGCTGTCCAGCGCGTTCGTGCCGGTGTTCAGCGAGACGCTGGAGCGGGAGGGGCGCGCGGCGGCCCAGGCCTTCGCCCGGCGCATGATCACCCTACTGGGGCTGTTTCTCGGCACGGTGACGCTGGCCGGGGTGCTGGCCACCTATCCGCTGGCGCGCCTCCTGCCTGCCGACAGCCACTGGCTGCTGCCACTGCCGATGCTGCGCGTGATGCTGCCGTACGCGCTGCTGATCTGTGTGGCGGCGTTATTGTCTGGGATGCTGAATGTGCTGGGGCGGTTCGCGGTCTCCTCGCTGACGCCCTTCCTGCTGAACCTGGTGTGGATTCTGACGCTGGTCGGCGTCTTCCCGTTCCTGCGTGCGGAGCCTTCGTTCCGGATTCTGGTGCTAAGCTGGATGATCCTGCTCGCGGGGCTGGCGCAGATCCTGTTCCAGTTGCCCGCGCTGCGGCGCGACGGCTTCCGCCTCGGCCTGTCGTTCGGCGCGTTCGCGCGCGACGAGCGCCTGCGGCGCGTGCTCACGCTGATGGGTCCGGCCGCGCTGGGGCTGGGCCTGATCCAGATCAACGTGTGCGTGGACAAGCTGCTGGCGTTCTGGGCGGACGCGTCGGCCCCCGCCGCACTGGAGTACGCCGAGCGCATCGTGTATCTGCCGCTCGGGATGTTCGGCACGGCCTTTATGACCGTGCTGCTGCCGACGTTCTCGCGGCAGGCCGCGCGCGGCGACCTGCCGGGCCTCAGCGCGACGTTGGAGCGCTCGCTGCGTAACCTGTCGGTGATCATGGCGCCGTGCTCCGCGGCGCTGGCCGTGCTGGCGCTCCCCTGCATCGAGCTGATCTACAGCATCCGGGGCGGCCAGTTTTCGGCGGGCGCGGAAGGGGACGGCGTGAGTTCGGCGGTGCTGAGCGCGCGCGCGCTGGCGGCGTATGCGCCGGGGCTGCTGGTCTTCAGCTTCCAGAAGGCGCTGACGCCCGCCTTCTACGGCATGCAGGACCTGCGCACGCCGGTGAGGGTCAGCCTGAGCGGCCTGGCCTTGAACGTGGTGCTGAATGTCGCGAGCGTCCTGCTGCTGCCGGCGGGCTGGAAACATGTGGGGATTGCGGGCGCCACGGTGCTGACCAGCGCGGTGAACACCGTGATGCTGGCGGTGCTGCTGCGCCGGCGTGTGGGCGCGCCGCGCGGGGCGGGCTATGCGGGCACGCTGGTCAAGGCCTGCGTGGCGGCGCTGGCGATGGCGCTGGCGGCGCGTCTGACACAGGGCGCGGTCGAGCAGGCCGCGTGCGGCGGTGGCTGGCCGGTCAAGGCCGCGCAGCTTGCGGCGATGGCGGCGGCCGTGGCGGTGGCGGCGGCGGTTTACGTGGGCGCCCTGTCGCTGGCGGCGCCGCAGGCGCTGCAGGAGATGTGGGGCGAGTTCCGGCGCGGCAGGCGCAAGGGGGCGACGGATGGAGAGTAGGTCTTTTGTCGTGGCGTGCGGCGGAACCGGCGGCCACGTGTTTCCGGGCCTGGTGGTCGCGCGCGAGCTGCGTCGCCGCGGGCACAAGGTGGTGGTCTGGCTGTCCGGGCGCGCCATTGAGGGCGCGGCGCGCGGCGAGTGGGACGGCCCGGTGTTCGCGACCGGCGCCCGCTTCCTGAACCTGCGTACGGCCTTGACGAACCTGCGCGCGTTCATGCGCTGCCGTTCCGCGCTGCGGCGTGACCGGCCGCACGCGCTGCTGGCGATGGGCAGCTACGCCAGCCTGCCGCCGGTCGTGGCGGCGAAGCTGGCGGGCGTGCCCGTGGTCCTGCACGAGGCGAACGCGGTGCCGGGCAAGGCCGTGGATGTGCTGTCGCGCGTGGCCGCGCTGACCGCCACCAGCTTCGATGAGACGGCGCGCTGGCTGCCGGGCCGCAACATCTGGAAAACCGGTCTTCCGGTGCGGGAGGATCTGGTCGGGCAGCCGCGTCTGGACGGCATACCGGAGGGGGTCTTCACGCTCTTCGTGACCGGCGGCAGCCAGGGGGCGCGCCGCGTCAACGAGCTGGTCTCACAGGGCCTGTGCCTGCTGCGCCAGGCGGAGCCGGGGCCGTTCCATGTGATCCATCAGACCGGGCCGGCCGATGAGGCCCGGGTGCGGGAGGCCTATGCGCGGGGAGGGGTCTCGGCGACGGTCTGCGCCTTCATGCGCGAGATGGGCCGCGCCTACGCCTCGGCGGACTTGGTGATCGCGCGGGCGGGCGCCTCGACCTGTTTCGAGCTGTGCCGCTTGGCCAAGCCGGCGCTGCTGATCCCGCTGCCCACCGCAGTGCGCGACCATCAGCACGCCAACGCGTCCGCCCTCGTGCGGTGCGGCGGCGCGGATGAGGGCGTGCAGGCCGAGCTGACGCCGCGGACGGTGATGCGGTATGTGCACGCCAAGATGCGCGACCCGCTGGCGCTCGCGCGGATGCGCCAGGCCCTGGCGCCTTTTTCGGATACGGATGCGGCGGCGCGTCTGGCGGACGCCCTGGAGGCGGTCGTGCGCGCCTCTTGATCCGCCGCCGCCCTAAGGCCGCCGGATCGTCGGGGCCTCCTCCTCCTGTGTGGGCAGGTTAAGCATCTGATCCGAGAACATGCGCAGGAAGGCCTCCTGCAGCAGGTCGCGCCCGCTCCGGTTGAAGCGCTGCAGCGTCGCGATCTCGGTGGTGTTGAGGCGGAGCGAGAAAGTGATGCGCCGGTTCGCGTCGCGGCAGACGCCGAAGGCGGCGCCGTCGCCGCCGCTCGGCAGAAGGCGCAGCTTCTCTTCGGATACGCCGGGCATGCTGGAGACCAGATGGCGCAGCAGCGCGGCGACCTGCAGCGTGGAGGCCGCCGACAGCTCGGCAGAGAGCGCGTTGTCCTGGATGCTGAGACGCCTGTGGAGCGTGATGGCCTTGTCCGGCAGTCGCAGGTCGGCGATCGCCTGTTCGATGCTGTTGGTGGGGCCGAGGGCGGCGATGTAGTGCCCGTCATGGACGGCCGCCTCGAAGACCGCGCGCTTGAGGAGGGTTCCGAGCAGGTTCGCCCAGGTCGAGTCCTTCTCGGCGGCGGCCTCACCCTGCGGCGCGCGGTCGGCCGCGGTCTCGACGCGGTAACGCTGGACGGCAGTGTCGCCGCAGGCGAACGTGCCGTCAGGGAGCAGGGTGAACGTGGAGGGCCGCGGCAGCGTGTGGAGCCGCTTCAGGGCCGCTGCGACGCCCGGCGACGCGTCAGGCGCGAGCGGCTCGACGTGGATGAGACAGAGTCCCTGCGCTTGCCGTGCGGGCGCCAGGTAGGTGAGCTGGTGGCCGGTGAGGGCGCCGGGAGGGGCGAGCAGGGCGGGCGCGCGCATCAGGTCGAAGCGCACCCCCCCTAGGTACGCTTGGCCCAGCGCCGGGTTGGTGCTCGCGGCGAGCGAGACATAGAAGGCGTTGTCCGGGTAGTCGTGCCAGAGCGTGCTGCCGGGGATGCGCCACGCGTCGGCCAGCGTGTGCAGGGGGGCGGTGGCGAGCGGGACGGCATGCGCGGTGAACGTGGCCGCCTGTCCGTCGAAACCGAGCGCGAAGGAGCAGGAGTCGAGGTCGCGCAGCAGGCGGTCTATGGCGATCCACTCGCCGACCTGTTCGGTATAGGTGCCGAGCAGGTCGGCGAGGCGCTGCGGATGCGCGACGAAACGGACGGCGGACCCCGAGGTGGCGGACGGCGGCGCGTCCAGCAGGCGCGTGCGGTTGGACCACGCCCAAAGCAGGGCCTCGGGGGAGGGCGAGGAGAGCAGGTGGCTGCCGGTCAGGGCGACCGCGAGGCGGGGCGGCAAGTTGCTGGAGGCGGGCCGCTCGTAGATCGTCAGGGGGCCGGCGGTGCGATGCGCGGCGTAGGCGGCCTCGTAACGTGCGGCGACCTGTTCGGCCGGGAGCGCGAGCGGCACGAGCGCCACAGTGGCGGGGTTGGTGTCGCCGCGCGGCAGTGCGGGATCGACGGTCAGCAGGACTCGTAACAGGTCGGAGGACGAGAGGCATTGAGGGTCGGGCAGGGCCAGATGTTCGCTCAGCGCGTGCGAGATGGCGGTCTGCACGAAGTCAAGGTCCGCGACACGGCTGAAAGCGCCCACGCCGTACAGGAACGACTGGTAGTTGCTGATTTCAAAAGCGCCCACCAGCAGGCACTCCGCACCTGCCGGACGGGCGGGGCAGAGCAGCAGTGCGAGGGCAAGGGCCAGAAGAGGACGCGGGGGGCGCGTGTTACACATAGGCGAGTCTTCTTGTCGGCTTAACGGTTACGGACGGGCGTGGGACGGTAGAACATGCGAACCACCATGTCGAGCCGCTCCGCCAGCTCGGGGTCGGTGATGGGGTCGATCGAGCTGGCGGTCTTGTTCTGGATGTTGGCGGAGAAGAAGTAGTGCGTCCCCTTGGCGAGTTCTCCCTCGGGCTTCTTCTGCTTGACGAACAGGCCGTTGTCCACCAGCGACTGGAACAGGAAGAGGGCCTCCTCCGGCGGGATATTCAGGCGCGTCTCACGGATGTCCCCCCAGTTGCTGTTGTTGACGTCGTAGGCGAACGGGTTGCCCACCAGCGGGCTGGTCCCGTCGCGGACGGTGATCACGCCGTTACCGTCGATACGGACGCGCACACGCCGCGTCTGCTCGCCGATAGTATACTTTCGGATCTCCAGCCAGTTCAGGCCCGAGGCCTTAACTTGGAAGTAGGGGTTCTCCATCGGGTGCTGGCAGCCTGTCAGCGCGCACAGGCAGAGTGCGGCCAGGCAGAGAAGGGCGGCTTTCATGTCTCTATAATGCCGTGAACCGCGCGCCCCGGCAAGAGCGAAGTGCCGTGATGGGGCTTGTCCGCGTGTCGGGGAGCGGCTACACTGTGCGCATGAACGGGTCGAACCAACAGCCGGGCGTGCCGGGCGCCGCGGCGCGCGAGGTCCAGTATCCGGCGGTCTTCCATTTTAGGGTCATCGCGGACGCGCCTGTGCCGGTGACGGGTGCGCTGGCGGAGCTGCTCGGCGGCTATGAGGTCGTCGGGCCGCTTTCCGAGGCGAACCTCTCCAGCGGGGGCAGGTACCGCTCGTACGGGGTCTCGGTCAGGATGGCCAGCCGCGAGCAGTTGCAGGCGTTCGACGGGGCGGTGCGGGCGCTCGCGGGCGTGCGGATGCTGCTTTAAGGGAGGGGCGGATGGCGGGGGTGTGTCTCGAGCGGGTGTGCAAGCGGTACGACCGGGGGCGGTTCGCTGTCGACGAGGTCAGCCTCGAGGTGGCGGACGGCGAGTTCCTGGTGCTGGTCGGGCCGTCCGGCTGCGGCAAGTCGACGCTGCTGCGGCTGGTGGCGGGGCTTGAGGAGGCCTCGTCCGGCGAGATCCGCATCGGCGGCCGGCGCGTCAACGAGACCCCGCCGAAAGACCGCGATATCGCCATGGTGTTCCAGAACTACGCGCTCTACCCGCACATGACCGTGTGGCAGAACATGGCGTTCGGCCTGCGCCTGCGCCGCCTGCCGCGCCGTGAGATCGAGGCGCGCGTGGCCGAGGCCGCCGAGCTGCTGGGCCTCAGCGAGCTGCTGGAGCGGTTGCCCAAGCAGCTCTCCGGCGGCCAGCGGCAGCGCGTGGCGGTGGGGCGCGCGATCGTCCGTAAGCCGAGC
>JAKJGY010000178.1 GCA_022704145.1 Verrucomicrobiota bacterium | reverse complement strand
TCGCGCGCCGCCGCCGCAACCTGATGGCCGTGCGCGTGCGCCTCGCGCTCGCCCCCGGTGACCTTGCCGCCCGCCTCGCCTTTGAGGACGACCCCGACGCCCTCGGCGACGCTCTGGCCGCCGACCCCGACGCCTTCTGCGACGCCGTGCCGGACGGCCTGCCGCGCCGCACCGTGTGGCGCTGGCCCGCCGACACGCGGCGCCAGGTGCCCCTGCCCGACGGACACGTGCTGCTGGTGCTGGCCGACCACCCTTTCGACGCGACGCTGGCCGCCGGGGACCGCACCCTCGCCAGCGAGCGCGCCGTGCGGCTCCGCGACGGACGCTGGGCGCTCTTCCTGACCGTCGCGCCCTACGCCCCCGCGCTCGACGGCACCCGCGCCGAACGCCGCACCCTGACCACCGCCGTCTATACCCCTGAGGGCGTGCGCCGCGACCGCTCGACGCTGTTTGTGCTGCCGCCCGCTGGCGCGGCCCGGGCCGCGACGCTGCTCAGCGGCGTGGAGGCCCGCCGCGACGCCACCCTAGCCGCCGTGCTCTCCAACGGCGCGGGCGCCATGTCCTACGCCCGCGCCGCGTGGGGCGAGCTGCGCAGCCAGTACGACTGCCTGTTCGCCGTCAACCCCGACCCGCTGGTGCCCTCCGACAGGCAGGTCTTCTGGACGCGCTGCCGCCTCTGGCTGAACTACCGCGGCTACTCGCAGAGCATCGGGCCCTCCTGCCTCGCCCGCTTCGAGGCCGACCCCGCCGGACGCTGGGCGGAGTGGGCGTTCCAGGTGCCGTGCGGCATGGGCCGCTGGGTGCCGCTCGCCGTACGCCTCGAACTCGAGCCCGGCGTCAACCGCGCCCGCCTGACCGTCGCGCGCCTCAACCGCCAGGGCGGGCTCGACCCGCACGACGCGATCACCGTCATCGCGCGGCCGGATATCGAGTGGCGCAGCTTCCACGCCAAGACCAAGGCGTTCCTCGGCCCCGAGCGCGCCTGGCCCGCCGCCACGCGGCCGGACGAGGCCGGCTTCACGTTCGAGCCCGCGGCCGAGCACACGCTGCGCCTGGAGACGGACCAGGGGCGCTACCACCCCGCCCCCGAGTGGGCGTATCTCGTCGCGCACCCCGAGGAGAAGGAGCGCGGTCTCGACGCGCATGGCGACCTCTTCAGCCCAGGCTGGTTCGAGCTGCCGCTCGAGGGCAAGCGCCAGGCGACCCTCACGGCCTGGCGACACGGCGAGCCGGCCGCGCCGCCGGACGTCTGTCCCGCGCCACCGGCCGCCGAACCGGCCCGGGCGCCCCTGGCGGTGCCGGCCGCGCTCGAGCAGGCGCTCTCGCTCTACGTCGTGCGGCGCGACGCGCTGCGTACCGTGATCGCCGGCTACCCGTGGTTCCTCGACTGGGGGCGCGACACGCTGATCGTCCTGCGCGGCCTGGTGGCGGCGGGCCGCACCGACGAGTCGCTCGCGATCCTGCGCGAGTTCGGCCGCTTCGAGGAGCGCGGCACCCTGCCAAACATCATTCACGGCCAGACGGTCGGCAACCGCGACACCTCCGACGCGCCGCTCTGGTTCTGCGTCGCTGCGGGCGATCTGATGGCCGCCTTGGGCGACCGCCCCGTGCTCGAGGCGCCGTGCGGCGGGCGGACGCTGCGCGAGGTGCTGGTGTCGCTGCTGACCCATTATCGCGACGGCACGCCCAACGGCATCCGCATGGACCCCGCGAGTGCGCTGCTCTACAGCCCGCCGCACTTCACCTGGATGGACACCAACTATCCGGCCGCCACGCCGCGCGAGGGCTATCCGGTCGAGATCCAGGCGCTCTGGATCGCCAGCCTGCGCCTCGCCGCCCGCAAGATCGACGCCTCCTGGGGCGCGCTGGCCGAGCGCGCCGCCGACTCCCTCGGCCGCTATTTCCCGGTCCAGGAGGGGTGGCTGGCCGACTGCCTGCGCGCCGCACCGGGGACGCCTGCGGCGCAGGCCGTGCCCGAGGACGCCCTGCGCTCCAACCAGCTCCTGGCCGTCACGCTCGGCGCGCCGCTGCCCCGCGACACCGCCCGCGCCGTGGTCCGCGCCTGCGAGTGCCTGCTCGTGCCCGGCGCGCTGCGCAGCCTCGCCGACCGCCCCACGCACACCGACCTGGGCGTCTGGCGCGACGGCGTCCTGCTCAACGACCCCCACCGGCCCTACCAGGGCCGTTACACGGGCGACGAGGACACGCGCCGCAAGCCCGCCTACCACAACGGCACCGCCTGGACCTGGACCTTCCCGCACTATGCCGAAGCCCTGGCCGCGCTGTACGGCCCGGCCGCGCGCGCGGCCGGCCTGTCGCTGCTGGGCTCGGCTGTCGAGCGCCTCAACACCGGCTGCCTCGGCCACACGCCGGAGATCTGCGACGGCGACGCGCCGCACGCCGCGCGCGGCTGCGGCGCGCAGGCCTGGGGCGTCTCCGAGCTGCTGCGCGTCTGGAGGCTGCTTGAGGCGCTGTGACGCGCTGCGGCCGCCGCCGCGTGTTCAGTACAGTCGCCTCAGATCGATCTCGATCGGCTTCGAGGGCGGTTTGAAGCGGTAGCGCACCAGCTTCATCAGCGAGCCCTTGTCATCCTCTGGCAAGCGGATCGTGCGTACCTGCGCCCAGTCGGTCTCGCGAAACTCCTGCCCGCGCATCAGCAGCGGCAGGTGTGTCAGGAAAACCCACGAGGCGCCGTCCCATGTGCCGGCCGGCGCCGAGTTGACCCCGTAGTACGGGATCTGGTGGGCCTCGCCGACCGCTTTGCACAACGGGTGCAGGTCGATGTGCCAGTTGGAGATATGCAGTGCGAGTATCCCGTTGGTGTTCAGACGGCTGAAGTAGAGCTGGAAAGCCTCGCGCGTCGCCAGGTGGATCGGTACGGCGTCGCCGCTGTAGGCGTCGATGACCAATACGTCGTAGGTGTTCGTCTCGCTCGCGAGCGTCTTGCGCGCGTCGCCGAGAGCGAGGGTGACCCGCGCGTCGGAGTCGCTCAGATAACTGAACAGGTTGGTGTTGCTCGCGGCCTCCACCACCTGGGGGTTGATCTCGAAGAACCGGAACGTGTCGTTCGTGCGGCCCCAGCAGGCCAGCGTCCCGACGCCCAGCCCGACAACGCCGACCGACAGCGGCCGGCCCTCCCGGTAGGCCGGGTGGTTCAGCAGCGCGAAGCCGCCGCCGTACGGCCCGTAATACGTGGTCGCGCGGTTCCTGATGTAGTGCGGCTGGAACTGTAACCCGTGCAGGGTCTCTCCATGGCTCAAGGTGTGATACGGGATCGGATCGCCAAACCGCGACCGGGAGGTCTCCTGCCGCACGGTCAGGCAGCCATAGAAGTTGCGCGCCCGCCAGAGCGTCTGGCTGTTCTTGATGACAACCCCCCGAGCCAGCACCACGAGGGCCACCACGCAGACGACGCGCGCGACGGCCGCCGGACCCTTCAGCCAAGCCGGCCGTTCTCCGCCCAGCCGCGCCACGACCAGCCCCAGCAGGACCGCCAGCCCCAGCGGGTACTCGTAGACGGCCGGGAAGGCCAGCGGCGCGGCCACGCCCGCCAGCACGCCGCCCGCCGCACCGCCCAGCGCGAGGCAGAGGTAGAACGTCGTCAGGCGCGCGGGATCGGGCCTCAGGCTGTAGAGCCAACTGTGGAGGAAGGAACAGCCGACCAGCAGCAGCAGCAGCCCGGACGCCAGGTTCGGCAGATAGCCGGCCGCGCCGCCCAGCCGCGCCGCGCTCGCGCTCCCGAACAGCACCAGCGCGGTGGCGAGCGCCAGAAAGACGCACGCGCGCTGGCCGAAGGCCGAGAAGCCGATGATGTAACTGAGCAGGAAGAGCGCGAGGAGCACAGCCCAGAGCAGCGGGATCGGGATCACCTCGTTGCACAGGTGCGTGGTGACCGCGTTCAGCAGGAACGTGCTGACCGCGGGCAGGAGCAGCCAGTAGGGCGAGATCCCGCCGCCCGCGCCGGCGTCGGCCCGCTCCTCGGCCGCCCGCGCGCCGGCCGCGCCCGCAAAGCGCCGCATGAGCCGGAACAGGAGGGCGGCGTAGAGCGCCAGGCCGCCCGCGAACCCGTACCACTGCTGGTCGAGGGAGAGGGCCGGCTCCACCAGCAGGGGATAGCTCAGCAGCCCGCACAGCGAGCCAGCGTTCGACACCGCGTACAGGCCGTAGACCTTGGAGCGGCCCGTCGTCGCGCCGTCCTCCGGCCCGCCCGACAGCCAGGCCTGAACCAGCGTGCTGTTGGCCGAGAGCAGGACATACGGCAGCCCGGCGATCCCGAGCGCGCAGAGCAGCACCTCCCAGGCCGGATAGGCGCCCCGCCCGACCCAGCCGCCCAGCAGCGGCCGCAGGCGGCCGAACAGGGCCACCCAGACCACCGCCGCGACGAGCAGCGCCAGATGCAGCCGCCCCGCGCCTGTGCCGCCCGAGCGCCTGCCGCACTCCAGCCGGTGGGCGTAGTAGTAACCGGCCAGCAGCAGCAGTTGGTAGGTCACCAGGCAGACGGTCCAGACCGCCGCCGAGCCGCCGAAGCCCGGCAGGAGCGTGCGCCCCACCAGCGGCTGCATGCAGAAGAGCAGGAAGGAGCCGCAGAAGATCGTCATCGCGGGCAGCGTCGGTTTCATGGCAGCTCCTGTTTCAGGCGTTGGAGTTCTGGCTCAAAGAAACGATGCCTGAGGAAGGTCGTCCGGTCGGCCAGGCTGCGCTCGAAATAACGGACCGCCGCCGCCTTTTCGCCCTCTTTCAGCGCCATCTTGCCGCGCAGGAAGAGCGCCCAAGGCGCGTCGGGCAACAGCCGGTCGTGCCTGTCCAGATGCATGCGCGCCAGCTCCAGATCGCCCTCCTCCACGGCGATCAGCGCGTACAGCAGCAGCCCGAGCGAGGGGGACTGCAGCTTGGTGTCGAAGGTCATCTTTGAGACGTCACCCTGGGTCGCCTCGGCGAGCTGGGCGGTGAAGAGCTGGGTCTCCTCCTTGGCCAGCGCGGTCTCGCCCAGCTCGGCCAGGACTTTGATGTAGACCGGGTGGAAGGCGTTCAGCGAGCGCGTGCGCTGCTGCCTCAGCGCAACCTCGAAATGCCGCCTCGCCCCCTCCAGGTCGTGCTCGACCTCGTAACTGTAACAGCCGAGGATGCCGTGCGCGTAGGCGTTGTTGGGGAGGTCAAACTCCAGCGTGCGGGAGAAGAGCGTCTTCTCGTCGCGCCAGTACCCGACCTGCCGGTCGGTCAGGACACCGCACAGGAGCAGCGCCGCCGCCGCCAGCGCCGCCGCCGGCCGGAACCCCCGCGCCAGCCGCGTCAGCCCCGCCGCGGCGAGCAGGCTCAGGCCGAGCGCGGGCAGGTAGGTGAAGCGGTCCGCGAACGCGTGCAGGCCGAACGCCGAGAGGCCCAGGGTCGGCGCCACGGCCGCCAGCGCGAACGCGGCACCGACGAAGCCCGCGAGGCGGCCCGTACCCGGCGCGACCCAGGGCCCTTGCGCGGCGGCGCCCGTCCGGAGGCCTGCGAGCGCGGCGCGCAGCGGACGCCGGAACAGCCCGAGGAAGGCGGCCGCCAGGTAGAGGCCGAGCACCGCGGAGATCGCCAGACCCTGGAGGCCGAAGCGCGGCGCGTCGGGCCAGCGATTGATACACTGCACGGCCAGCCCGGTCGGGCAGAGGGTCTTCCAGGTGTAGATGCCCAGGGCCGCCGCCGCGTTCCACGCCCGGCCGTAGAGCGGCACATGCGCCAGCCCGGCCATGGCGCCGCCAGCCCGCTGGGCCATGCCCGCCACCGCCCCGACCACGCACGCCAGAAAGACCGGCACCGCATAGTCGCGCCACCGCACCCGCCCGGTCCGGAACAGCTCCAGCAGCCCGGCCAGGAGCGGCCAGGTCATGGCCGTCGGCTTGGACATGCCCGCCAGCGCGAACGCCGCCACGGCCGCCACGCCGTACGCCTGCCCCGCCGCGGAGCGCTCGGGCCGGTCGAGCCGCCGCAGCCACAGCAGCCAGGCGGCCAGCATGAAGAACACCGCCAGCACATCCTTGCGCGAGGCGACCCACGCCACCGACTCGACGCGCAGCGGATGGAGCGACCACAGCAGCGCCGCCAGCGCGCACGCCGCCGCCGCGCGCCCCTCGGGCGGCCGGCCCAGACAGCCCCCGCCGGGCGCGAAGAGCTGGAGCAGCAGAAGGAGCAGCAGGACGGCGTTCACGCCGTGGGCCGCCACATTGACTGCGTGCATCGCCCCGAACGAGCCCCCCCACAGCTTGAAGTCCGCCAGGTAGCTCAGCCGCGTGACCGGCATCCAGATCGCGTCGTCAAACGACCGGAACAGCCACGCCAGCGACGCCCCGCTGACCGGCCCGGTGTTCTGGCTTTTCTCCACCGTGTACTGGTAGTCGTCAAGGTTGATCAGGCCGTAACCGAGCGTGGCACGGTACGGCAACACCGTCAGTAGCCAGACGGCGGCTGCGAGTAGCGGCAACAGGTGTTTTCGCGCCATGCGTGTTAGTGCCTTACGAACCAACAACAGCAATCAAAAACAAGATGTTTGGGAATGATGGAATACTGGAATGATGGAAGATCCATGCGAAGGCACGCGATTCAACATCCTCATTCCACCCTTCCAATATTCCAACATTCCAATTGGGTTGCGGGCGCCGCCCGCATTAGTTCTTCTTGGCGTCCCGGACCTCTTGCCACACCGCCTTCTGCAGCTCGTTGGTCGGCGCGGGCGCCCAACCCTCCTCGCAGGCCTTGCGGTACGTCACCTGCGCCGCAGGCCGCATGCCGAGCGCCTGCGCCTGCTGCATCATCTTGCCGAACGGCTCCGGACACAGCGTCTCGATCTGGATCGCGTCCAGCTCTTCGGGCTTGAAGACCGGCTTCAGCACGCAGGACTTGAAATTCGAGTTCGCCGCGCCCATCACATAGCCGAGGGCGCGCCAGACCTCTTTCCGCGCGCGCGCCTCGACGACCTCGCGCGCCGCGCCGCCGCCCGCCAGGGCCGCCACGTTAACCACCGCCCAGCGCGCCTCCGGCGCGACCAGCAGCGGCGGGTAGTCCGCCACGTCGACCAGCGCGATCACGGCCGCGACGTTGGTCGAGGCCAGCGCCTCGCCCGCCGCCCGCACCCCTTCCGCGCCCGGCCGCTCCACATACGCGTAGCCTAGCCGCGTGTTGCGCCGCATCGCCGCCAGCACCCCCTCCAGCTCGCCGCGGCCGACGCGCGACTGGCAGTTGATCAGCGTCACGCTCGGCCCTGCGGCAGGCACCTGTAGGAAGCCGCCGACCTTGGCCATCAGGTTCGAGCGCGAGACCTGGTCGCCTTTCGCGCCGACCCCGACCGGCAGCCGCCGCGGCCCGACCACCGGCCCCTGCGCGCCCACCACCGTCGCCAACGAAACGCCGAGCACACAGCCCGCCAACACCTTGAACGTCCTCATCGCGTCACGCCTCCTTACGGGTTCTTTTGCATCATCGCCGGGTGCGGCGTCAGCGGCACGATGCCCTGCGCCTCCAGCTCCTTGTTTCTCTCGAGCATGAGCTGGCGCGCGCCTTCCAGGTCGCCCGCCCGCACCCGCTCCGTCATCTGCTGCTGCGCGGCCTTGCGCACGTCGGCCGCCTTCTTCAGCTCGCCGTGGTAGTGCTGCAGGAAGCCCTCGGCCGTGCCCCCCTCCGCCAGATACTTCTTCAGCAGCTCCTTGGCCTGCGCCACGTTGGCCTTGAGCGCGACCTCCGCCTCGGTGTCCTGGTCGTACACCAGGATGGCGGTGTCCAGCATCTTGGCCAGGTCCGCGCCGGGCGTCAGCCGCACGAGCGGCGGCGGCGGCATGCCCGGCCGGGTGTTGATCAGCATATTCAGCGTGCGGTCCAGTCCGGACGCGAAACCGCTCGGCTTGCGGTCGAGCACCGTCGCGCTCACCCGGCGCGCCGGCGCTTCCGGCGCCACGGCGGCGGGCTCGGGCGCCGCCGGCTCGGGCGCCGCCTGCGGCCGCGTCTCGGGCAGGGCAG
>JAKJGY010000177.1 GCA_022704145.1 Verrucomicrobiota bacterium | reverse complement strand
GTGGAAACCAGCTCGTAACCGCCGTTGAGCCCCACCGTGTTGGGGTTTACCGAGACACCGTTCGTCCAAGTCTGTGAGTTGCGGAACTCCACAGAATTCCAAGTGTCCGAACCCCAGATCGGGTGCGAGGCCAAGAGCGTGCCGTCGATCTGGCCGCCGCCACGGGCAGCAGCCTTATCAGGCGAGCCGATCAGCAGACCGCCGCTGTTCTGTGAGCCGATGACCCAGAAAATTGTCCGCGCGTTGCTGACCGCCACGAACTCGAGCCACTGGCCGCTGCGGTAGGCCCCGAAATCCAGCACCGGCTTGCCTGCCAGCGCATTCGGCAACAAGGTCGGCGGAAGCGCAGTCTTGTAGCCGGTCGTGCCCAGATTGGGCGAGACTTCGTTTAGCCAGGCGTAGGGCCGCGCCGTACCTGACGCTCCGTCGCGACGGTCATTCCAACGCACCACCTGATCGGCCGTGCCGTCCTTAAACAGCAGCGACGCTGACGCCGAGGCGTCGAGCCAGAGCGCGGGCCCTGCAGCGGGCGCGATCTCGTCGTAGATCGTCCCCTCCTCCAGAATCACCTTGCCCGTGTAGGTCGTGTCGGGCCGCAGGATCAGCACGCCTCCGCCGCGCTTGACCAGATCACCGCTGCCTTTGAGCGACACGACCTTATTGGTGGTTCCCGCCGCAACATCAAGAACAACGCTCCCACCCGTCAGGTTGAGCCCGTTCGGCGCGTTCAGTGTGCCGCCCTCGAGGATCAGCTCTCCCGCGCCCTGCTTGTTGAGCGTGCCGCCCGCATCCAGCGTCAGCCCGCCGGAGAGACGGATGCTGCCGCCGTTCACCGTGAACCCGCCGCTCAGCAGCGAGACCGACTGGCTCAGCGTCAGCGCGGCATCCGTCTGGTTGGCGAGCCGCCCGCCCGCCAGCGTCAACACGTTACCATACGAACCCAGCGCCGAGGAACTCGACGCCACGAGCAAGCCGTTACTGACCAGCACGGCACCGCTGAACGTGCTGGCCCCGGTCAGCACCGCCGTTCCCGACCCCGTCTTCACGAGTGTGCCGCTACCGCTGAGCGCACCCGCATGCGTGACGGTGCCCAGGCCGTCAAGGCCGAGCGTCCCACCCGAAAGCGCCACGTCATGCGTGACCTCAAAGGCGTTGCCCGCCGCGTCCGCCACACGACCGTTCGCGAGCACGCGCGTGTCATACCAGACCGCCTCACCCGCGCCGACCGCCACGCCGTCCGCGAACGCCTCCGCGTTGGCCGCCACAATGCGCAGGCGGCATCCGGCGCTCAGGAACGCGCCGTATTGCGCCGCAGCGCCGCCGATCAGATATACTTCAGAGCCCGACGCAGCCTGCCAGGCGTCCGGCAGCCGTGCCACCCACACGCTGCCGCGGAAGCTCACGTGCTTGCCCTCTGGAACCGTCACCTCCGCGTCATATACGGCCGGCGCAATCGCCGACCCCTCGATGACCAGATCGGTGTTACACGCCAATGCGGCATGCTCCGTATTGTCGTCGTCCTCCACAACGCCGCCGCGCAGCACGAGCGCCGGATACGGCTCCGAACCCGTCGCCGTCAGCGCCGCGCCCCCTGGGCCCACGCGCACCGCCCCGCTGTTGGTCGTGACCAGCGCCTCGACACCCACGACGGTCGCCCGGCTGAGTCCGCTGCCGCTGAGACGGAGACCCACCCCGCCGAGCGCCTGGGGTGCGCTCAGCGCAAGCGTCGCGCCCGTCGGCACTTCGACGACGCCCGCACCAGACCCCTCGGCCATGCGCGCGTTGAACGCGCCACCGCACCAGACCACACGCGTCCCGGCCTCGATCCGGCCACGCAGATCAACCCCGCTGGCGTAGAGGGCGCCAACACCTTCGACGCGATTCGTCAGCGTGCCGCCCGGCGTCACCGTCAACTGGCTCACACGGTTGCTGCGACCGGCCAGATCGACAAGACCGCGCCATGCGCCCTCGACCAGCAGCCCGCCCTTGCCCTCGCCATACGGCAGCACCCCGTCCGCGTCAAGCTGCAGGTAGGCATAGTTGGCGTTGAAGAAGCCGGAGCCGTTCGTGCCGACCACCGTACCTCCCGCGTAGTCGTTCGCCGGGTTCTGGAGCAGCAGGCGCCCGTTGTTGCGGTTGATCAGCAGCGGTCCGGGGCCGGTGATCGGACTGGCGAAGGTCAAGGTGTGAAGCGGCTGCCAGCCGATGGTGAAGAAGCCGCCGCGCTCCAGCAGCGTGATACCCATCGTCGCGGGAATGACGGGTGAGGAATCGTTGTTCTTGATGCCGCCGCCGTTCATCACGAGCGCGTCCGGCCGCAGGACCGCAGGCTCGGCCAGCAGTGAAGTCCCCGTCGCGATCTCGACGTGCCCCGTCTCAATCAGCCAACGGCCGGTCAGCCCGCACGTGCGGTTGGTGATGTTGACGTAACCGCCGCCGGTCTTGCGCAGCGTACCCGCGCCCGTGCCGAAACCCGACCGGACCGCGACGTAATTCTCGGTCACCTGGATCAGATTCGTCGCGCCCGCGTCCGGCGAGAAACTGATCGGGGCGCCAGGGTTGATGATCCAGGTCACATTATTGCTGAAGACGAGTCCGCCCAGCGTCAGCCCCGCAACGTCATTCGAGAACGTCGTGACCACACCGGTGCCCGTCCGAAAGAGCGCCGTCCCCCCCGCCCCCGGCACCGCACCGCCGACCCAGTTAGCCGCGTCCGACCATCTGGCGTTCGTGCCCTGCCAGATCCCGTCGGTCTGCGCACACGTAACCGTCGCAACCAGAACCGCCAAGACCAACCCATTCCTCAACGCGTTCATATCAGACCCTCCCGCGCCTTGTGCCGATTCAACTCGGAGTTCTCGCCGCAACCCCGCACTTTGGACTGCACACCCACGCGAAACGACTCGCCCAATTTGTCATTAGTGTATTCCGTTCCTGCCTGTCACGCAACCCCTTGACCAAAATTTCATCGGCGATGCACCACATTTTTGTAGCGGCAGGGCCCGTATGTTGAAGCGCCGCGCCCAACCCGGCAGTGTGTCAAGTCATCCGAGGGCTTACCGGGTTGCAGGAACGCTCACAAGCGTCTATACTGCAACACGTTCAAGAACGCCGTTCATAGGGGGGGATGATGAGGGCTTACTTCGATCGCGACGCTTGGGACGCACGACCGCTACGGCCGAAGTTCAGTCTGCGCCCCCTTCTGCAGGCCCGGATATGCTCGGTCGCCGCGCTGCTCGTGATGTCCGCCTGGGCCGGTTGCCGCCAGATGGCGGCTGGCACAGCGCCCGCTTTCAAACCGGGCCAGTGGGTTCAGCTTTTCAACGGTAAGGATCTCACTGGCTGGGTCGTCAAGATCAACCACCACCCGCTCGGCGAGAATTACGGCGAGACCTACCGCGTGGAGGACGGGCTCATCAAGGTATGCTATGATCGTTACAGCGACTTCGGTGAGCGCTTCGGCCACCTCTATTTTGACCGTCCGTTCTCTCATTACCATCTTGCGGTGGAGTACCGCTTCGTGGGTTCGCTTCATCCGGGCGCACCGAAGTACGCCGACCTCAACAGCGGCGTGATGTTCCACGCGCAGGACCCCCGCTCCATCTTGCTCGACCAGAACTGGCCGATCGCCCTGGAGCTGCAGTTTCTCGCCGGACTCCCTGACGGCAAGCCGCGACCGACCGGTAACGTCTGCACCCCCGGAACGCACGTCGTCCACAACGGCAAGCTGACCGAGGCCCACATCATCCAGTCCAGCGCAGGCACCTATCCGCCTGGCGAATGGGTGCGCGCCGAGGTCATCGTCCGCGGCAGCGGCCGCATCGTCCATGTCGTCAACGGGCAGCCCGTGCTCGAATACGAGCGGCCGCAGATCGGCGGCGGCGTTGTGTCGGGCTACGACCCTCAGCTATTCCAGGTCGGCACACTCCTGGGCGCGGGCTATATCGGCCTGCAGAGCGAGGGCCAGCCGGTGGAGTTCCGTAAGGTCGAACTGAAAGTCCTGGAGTCGGAATGACCACACCCCCCCTCACAGGCCTGATCGCACTGCTCCTCTTCACCTGCGCGGTTCAGGCCGCTGCCGGCCAGGCTCGGGACCTGCTCGACGCGCAGGCGGTGCTCCGACACTACTCAGAAGGGCCGGACACCCCGCTTGAGAAGGTCTGGTCCCTGACCAACGGCGTTCTGGTCTGCCGCGGCCAGCCGCGTGGGTATCTGATCCTCGCCGAGGCGCTCGCGGACTTCACGCTGACCCTCGAGTGGCGGCGGCCTGAAGGTGTCACACCCGGCAAAGCAGGCGTGCTGCTCCGCGTGACCGGGCCGGACAAGATCTGGCCGCGCAGCCTCGAGGCGCAGCTTAACGTTCGTGCGGCAGGCGACTTCTGGGGTTTGGACGGCTTCGCGCTGGAAGGCCCCACAAATCGGATATCCACCGTCGAGCATCCCCAATACGGAAGGCTGACCAACCTTAAGCGAACGGCAGAAAGGGAAAATCCTGCTGGCGAATGGAACCGGTATGAGATCCAAGCAGTCCGCGGCGAGGTGACGCTGTACGTCAACGGCCACGAGGTCAACCGGGCCACCGGCTGTGACGCCACACCAGGCCGACTCGTCCTGACAGCCGAGGGCGACGAGATCCACTTCCGGAACGTGCGCCTGAACGCGCCGCCCCCGTGACGACGCTCCCGAACGCCTGTCAGTCCTCCATAAACAAACCCCTTGCCCCAACACACCCACCATCGAGCAACTATGAATGCCTGTGACCGCCTGTGCGCCACACTGCGCCATGAAATCCCAGACCGGATACCTACCTTCGAGTGGTTCATCGACACCGCCGTCGGCCGTGCCCTCACCGGCTCGGACGACCCGCTGGACGTCGTCGAGAGGCTAGACCTCGACGCCGTCAACATCCGGCCCGACTACGCGAGGCGCTTCCTTAACGCTCAGACCTTCGAGGACGAGTGGGGCGTCCGCCGCCAGCTTACCGGCGACTGCATCCCCGCTGTGGTCGCACAGCCGCTTGCGGATGTCACGCGCCACCGCGACTTCACATTCCCCGACCCCTCCTCCGACCACCGTTTCGCCACACTGCGCCGCGCCGCCGCACGTTTCGGCGACCGCCATGCGCTAGTCCTCAACCTGCGCGACGGCTTCTCCGACCTGCGCGATCTGCTCGGTTACGAGGAGGCGCTCATGGCGCCGCTCGCCGAGCCTGAGGCCGCGCGCGACTTCCTGGAACGGATCGTCGACTACAACCTCGCCCTCGCGGCGCACGCCGTGCGAGCCTGCGGCGTGCGCGTCATCGCCACCACCGACGACGTCGCCATGGCGGCTGGCCCCCTCTTCCCGCCTGATGTCTACGCCGAGGTGCTCCTACCCCCGTTCCGCCGTGCGATACAGGGCTTTAAGGCGCTCGGTTGCCTCACGATCAAACATTGCGACGGCAACGTGCTCCCGCTCATCGACGGCTGGCTCGAAGCCGGTATCGACGCGCTCGACCCCATCGACCCCGGTGCGGGCCTCACCATGGCCGACATGCGCCAGCGCTACGGCCGCCGCCTCGCCCTGAAAGGCAACATCGACTGCGTGAACACCCTCTGCACCGGCACGGCGGAGGAGGTGCGCGAAGAGGTGCGCCGCTGTATCGCCGACGCCGGCCCCGCCGGCCTGATCGTCTCCTCCAGCAACACCATCCATCGCGGCGTCAAACCCGAAAACTACCGCGCGCTGCTGGAGGCGCTGCGGACTTTCGGCACCTTCAAGGAGGCACAACCATGACCACCGGATTCCTGCTGATCATCCTCGGCGCGCTGTGCGGCGGCTCCTTCGGACTGCCCAGCAAATTCGTGCGCAAGGAGACCCCTTGGGAAACCCTCTGGGGGCCTTTCTTCCTGTTCGCCACGCTTCTGCTGCCACTGCTCGTCGGGCCGGTGCTGGTCAAAGACCTCTTCGGTGTGCTCGGCGCGCTCGAGCCTGCCCAGTGGCTCGGGCCCGTGGCCTTCGGCTTCCTGTGGGGACTGGGCTCCATGACGCTCGGCCTGAGCTTCGCCCTGGTCGGCCTCTCGCTGGCCTACGCCATCAACTACGGCGTGCAGATCGCCTTTGGCACCGTGGTGCCCGCCCTGCTCTTCAATCCCGAGGTCTTCGGCACCGCCAAAGGAGCGCTGCTGTTGGGCGGCGCAGCGATCTGCATCGCCGGCGTGGTGGTATCCGGCAAGGCGGCCCTGCTTAAAGAGCATGTCGCCGGGCACACGCAGGCCCCGCGGAACCTGGGCAAAGGCATCGCGGTCGCCGTGCTCTCGGGCGTCTTCTGTGCCTGCTACGCGCTCGCCGTGGGGTTCGGGAGCGACGTCATGCGGCAGGCCGCGAGTGCGCCCTTCACGAACTCCGGTTGGCGCGCGAGCTTCGCCGTCACGGCCCTCGCGCTCTGGGGCGGCTCGCTCTCAGCCTGCGGGTATTGCGCCTACAAGCTGACCGTCAACCGCACCTGGGGCACCCTGGCCAGTCCGGGCGCGCTGCCTGTCTACGCGGTCGCGTTCCTGATGGCGCTGCTGCACGACGGCGCCATCGCCTGCTTCGGCGTCGGCTTCCCCCGGCTCGGCGCGCTCGGCGTCTCGGTCGGCTACGCCATCTTCATGTCGCTCGCCATCGTCACCGGCACGGTCAACGGCTTCCTGGCCGGCGAGTGGCGCGGCGCTGACGCCCGTGCCGTGCGCGGCATCCGCCTGGCCCTCGCCATCCTCGTGGCCGGCGTCTGCGTGCTGGCCTTTGCCAACGCCCAGTAGGAGGATCACAATGACCGTTTCCGACCGTATGCTCCTCGCCGCCGTGGACCTGGGCTCCACCTCCACCAAAGTCTGCCTCTACGACGTGGACGGGCGCTGTGTCGTCTCGGCCTCGCGGCCCACCGAACGTTTCAACCCGTACGCCGCGCAGCACCCCGAGTGGGTCTTCTGGGACCCCGCCGCCGTCTGGGAAGGGGTCTGCGCGGCTTTCCGCGAGGCGCTCGCCGCCGTCGGCGACCCGCGCCGCGTGGCGGGCGTGGCGGTCACCGGCATGGGCATGGACGGCGTGCCTGTGGACGAGGCCGGGGACGCGCTCTATCCCTTCATCAGTTGGCACTGCGGCCGTACCGCGCCGCAGGCCGCCTGGTGGGAACGCGAGATCGGCTCGGAGCGCACCTTCCGCATCGCCGGTTTCCCGCCCTGGGCCATGACCGGCGTGATGCGCGTGCGCTGGATGATGGAACATGAGCCCGCGCTGCTGGAGCGCGCCGCGGCCTGGCTGCTGATCGAGGACTTCGTGAACAGCAAGCTCTGCGGCGTGCGCGCCACCGACCCCAGCATGGCGAGCTGCATGCTGCTGGTCGACCAGCGCACGCGCGGCTGGTCCGACGGGCTGGTCGCCGCCTCGGGCATCCCCCGCCGCCTCCTGCCCGCGATCCGGCCCTCCGGCACGCCGCTCGGCGAGGTGCACGCCGCGGCCTCACGCGCCACGGGGCTGGCCGAAGGCACGCCCGTGATCCTCGGCGGGCAGGACCATCTCTGCGGCACCCTGCCGGTCGGCGCACACCGCCCCGGTGTCGTCTCGAACGTCATGGGAAGCTGGGAGAACCTCATCGCCACGGTCGAACGGGCCGAATGCGAGGGGTCGCTCGGCCGCTCCGGCCTCTGCGTGCAGGCGCATGTCGCGCCCGGCCGCACCGCGGTCTGGGGCGGCTCGCCCTCCGCCTCAGCCCTCTCCTGGCTGCGCGAGACGCTCGGCGACGCGGACCGGCCGTGGGAGCACGCCCTGGACGCCGGCGAACGCGATTCCAAGATGGGTGCGGGCGGCCTGCTCTTCCTGCCCTACCTCTCCGCCGCCGCCTGTCCGGTCAACGACAGCCGCGCCTCCGGCGCCTTCGTGGGGCTACTCAACACCACGACGCGCGCCGACCTCTACCGCGCTGTGATCGAAGGGCTCAACTTCCAGTTCCTCCACATCCTACAGACCATGGAGCGCGGCCTGGGCACGCCGGTCGAACGGCTCGTCGCCTCAGGCGGCGCCACGCGCAACGCCTTCTGGCTGCAGAACAAGGCCGACATC
>JAKJGY010000176.1 GCA_022704145.1 Verrucomicrobiota bacterium | reverse complement strand
ACAGCCAAAACCGGACCGTTGCCCACATTTTTGTCGGCCGGCAAACAGCCCTGTCCGCTGGCCGTCAGTCACCTGATCGAGTCATGCAAGCAATTTATTCGCAATAAGTTAGGATTGTATGGCCAGAGCCTGTTTTCTGGGTTGGCATCACATCTGCTTATGGACTGTCAACCGGTTGCGTCAGGCAAACCGGACAAATCAGGAAAGGCGAAGAAGACTATGCGAAGGACGTACAAGACCACACTCCTGCTGGCATTGGCGGGTGCGGGGCTGGTGGCCACCGGATGGGCGGCGGAGGCCGAAGCGCCGGCCGCGGCGGACGCCCTCAAGGCGGGGATGAGTAACATGCGCGTGGCGATCGACACCATCTGGGTGCTGGTCGCGGGCATGCTGGTGTTCTGGATGAACGCGGGGTTCGCGATGGTCGAGAGCGGCCTCTGCCGCGCCAAGAACTGCGTGAACATCCTGGGCAAGAACTTCATCGTGTTCGCCCTGGCGACGCTCTCCTTCTGGATCCTGGGCTGGGGCCTGATGTTCGGCGACGGCACGCCGTGGGTCGGCCTGAAGGGCCTCTGGTTCGTGTCGGGCGCGGACAACTCGCCCGCGCTGGGCGCCGACTATGCGGCGATGAACCCCTTCTCCGCCACCACCTACTCGGGCGTCTACTCGGCCATCAACTGGACACCGGTCCCGCTGTGGGCGAAGTTCTTCTTCCAGTTGGTCTTCGCCGGAACGGCCGCGACCATCGTGTCGGGCGCCGTGGCGGAGCGCATCAAGTTCGGCGCGTTCCTGGTCTTCAGCCTGCTGCTGGTCGGCCTGATGTACCCCGTGAGCGGCCACTGGATCTGGGGCGGCGGCGTGCTGGCGGCAGCCAAGGCCCAGGAGGGCCTGAACGCCTTCTTCCACAGCTTCCGCGACTTCGCCGGCTCGACCGTGGTGCATTCGGTGGGCGGCTGGGCGGCCCTGACCGGCGCGATGATCCTCGGGCCGCGTATCGAGAAGTTCCGCCCTAACGGCGCCATCAAGCCGGTCATGGGGCACAACATGACCAGCGTCGCGCTCGGCGTGCTGATCCTCTGGCTCGGCTGGTTCGGGTTCAACCCCGGCTCCACGATGTCCGCTGGCGACGGCAGCGCCATCTCGCACGTGCTGATCGCCACCAACATCGCGGCGGTCACCGCCACCCTGAGCGCGACCGTCACCGCCTGGCTCCTGCTCAAGAAGCCGGACCTCAGCATGATCCTCAACGGCTGCCTCGCGGGCCTCGTCGCCGTGACCGCGCCCTGCGCCTTTGTGACCGTGCAGTCGGCGGCGATCATCGGCCTGATCGCCGGCGTGCTGGTGGTCTTCGGCGTGCTGTGCTTCGACCGGCTGCGCATCGACGACCCGGTCGGCGCGCTCTCCGTCCACCTGCTGAACGGCGTCTTCGGCACCCTGGCGGTCGGCCTGTTCTACGATAACCAGATCGCCACGGACGTCGCCGGGCTCGCCACCGGGCTCACGCGCGGCGCCCAGTTCGTGCAGCAGCTCAAGGGCGTGCTGCTGGTGGGCGCGTTCACGCTGATCCTCTCCGCCCTCTTCTGGTACGCGATCAAGGCGCTCATGGGCATCCGCGTGACCCGCGAAGAGGAACTCGGCGGCCTGGACCTCGGCGAGCACGGTAACGAGGCCTATCCGGACTTCCAGGGCTTCCTGACCAAGTAACCCCAGAGAGGACAACGACCATGAAACTGATTATCGCCGTGATCCAACCTGACAAGCTGGCGGACGTCAAAGAGGCGCTCACCGCGGCCCGTGTCACAAAAATGACCGCGTCGAACGTGATCGGCTGCGGCCAGCAGATGGGCTATACCGAGACCTACCGCGGCATTCCGGCCGAGGTCAACCTCCTGAAGAAGGTGGAGCTGCGCATCGCGGTCAACGAGGACTACGTCAAGCCGACGATCGACGCCATCATCAAGGGGGCGCGCACCGGTAAGATCGGGGACGGCAAGATCTTCGTCCTGGACCTGCCGCAGTGCATCCGCATCCGCACCGGCGAGACCGGCACGGACGCGATCGGCTGAGGCGTCCCGGCACGCCCCAGAACCCCGTGCGCCGCGCACAACCCGTGCGCGGCGCACGTTTTTTGCCTATGGACGGCCAGCGGCGGTTGTACTATCCTAACCGGTCATATGGGCCTTCAGAACAAACGGATCTGTATCATCGGAGGTTGCGGCCACGTCGGCATCCCGCTGGGCCTCGCCTTTGCCAGCCGCGGTTTTCCGGTCACCCTCATCGACTGCAACCGGGCGGCCGTCGACCAGCTCAACGCGGGCTCCCTGCCCTTCAAGGAGGAGGGTGCCGACGCGCTGCTGCGCGCGCATGTCGGGCGTACGCTGCACGCCACGACCGACCCCGCCGCCGCCGCCCAGCAGGAGGTGGTCGTGTTTGTGACCGGCACCCCTGTGGACGAGCACCTCAACCCGCGTGTGAGCGATGTGCTCAAAGTGGTCACCGCCTACCTGCCCCACCTCCGCGCCGACCAGCTCGTGGTCTTGCGCAGCACGATCTTCCCCGGCGTCACGCAGATCGTCGAGGAGGTGCTGAAGAAGGCGCTGGGCTCGGCCCGGCTCGCCTTCTGCCCCGAGCGCATCGTGCAGGGCAAGGGCATCGAAGAGATCTTCAGCCTGCCCCAGCTTGTCTCCGCGACCTCGCCCGAGGCCCAGGCCGAGGCCGAGGCGCTCTTCTCCGCGATCGCCAAGAAGATCATCCGCCTCTCCACCACCGAGGCCGAGCTGGCCAAGCTGATGACCAACGCCTGGCGCTACCTGGAGTTCGCGATCGCCAACCAGTTCTACATGATCGTGGAGAAGCAGGGGTTTGACTTCTACAAGATCCTCGACGCCATGAAGGACGACTACCCGCGCGCCGCCCACTTCGCGCGCGCCGGCCTCGCGGCGGGCCCGTGCCTCTTCAAGGACACGATGCAGCTCTCCGCCTTCCACAGCAACGAGTTCTTTCTCGGCCACTCCGCGATGCTCGTCAACGAGGGCCTGCCCAACTTCCTCGTCGGCCAGCTCGAGGCGCGCCTGGGCGGGCTCAAGGGCCGCCGTATCGGCATCCTGGGCCTGGCGTTCAAGCCCGACAACGACGACATCCGCGAGAGCCTCTCGTTCAAGGTCAAGAAGCTCCTCGAACTCAAGATGGCCGAGGTCCTGCTCTCGGACCACTATGTCGCCGGCACGCTGCCGCTCGACGCCCTGCTCGCACAGGCCGAGGGCCTGGTCCTCGGCGTGCCGCACGCCGCCTACCGCGACCTGCGGCCCGCCTGCCCCTTCGTCGACTGCTGGGGCGTCTGGCCGCGGCCGGACGCGGCCCCAACAATGTGAAAGGCCCCCCATGAGAATCCTCGTCACCGGCTCGGCCGGCTTCATCTGCGGCTACCTCGTCGAAGAGCTGCTCGCCCACGGCCATGAGGTCGTCGGCATCGACAACTACTCGAAGTACGGCAAGGTCGAGAAGTCGTACGACCGGCACCCGCGCTACACGTTCGTCGAAGGGGACGTCAAGGACGTGGCCCTGATGCGGCGGCTGATCGACGGCTGCGACCAGGTGCTCGGCGCGGCCGCCATGATCGGCGGCATCTCCTACTTCCACGAGCTGGCCTACGACCTGCTCGCCGAGAACGAGCGCATCACCGCCGCCACCTTCGACGCCGCAATCTGGGCCTACCGCAACAGCCGCCTGCGCAAGATCAACATCCTCAGCTCGAGCATGGTCTTCGAATCCTCCGACCGCTTCCCCAGCCGCGAGGAGGATGTGCGCAAGTGCCCGCCCCCCCTCAGCACCTACGGCTTCCAGAAGCTCGCCTGCGAGTACTTCGCGCAGGGCGCCTTCGAGCAGTACGGCCTGCCGTTCACCGTCATCCGGCCCTTCAACTGCGTCGGGATCGGCGAGAAGCGCGCCCTCTGCGACGCCGAGGTCGTCTCGGGCAACGTGCGCCTCGCGCTGAGCCACGTCGTGCCCGACCTCGTCCAGAAGGTCGTCAAGGGCCAGGACCCGCTCCACATCCTCGGCTCCGGCGGCCAGATCCGCCACTACACCTACGGCGGCGACCTCGCGCGCGGCATCCGCCTGTGCATCGAGCGGCCCGAGGCGGTCAACGAGGACTTCAACCTCTCCACGCCGGTCTCGACCTCGGTGCTGGACCTCGCCGAGCGGATCTGGCGCAAGATCCACGGCGGCGCCAAGCCCTTCCGCCACACCTCCGACACGCCGTTCAAGTATGACGTGCAGAAGCGCGTGCCGGACGTCGACAAGGCCCGGCGCCTGCTGGGCTACACCGCCGACACCTCGCTCGACGCGATCCTCGACGAGGTCGTGCCGTGGATCACCGAACAGGTCCGCCTCGGCGGCATCTGAGCAGAGCCCGCCCCCAACGCCATGCCCCAGCCCGCCCCCGAACTCACGGTCGTGATCCCCGTCTACAACGAGGGGGACACGATCCTGGACACGCTGCGCGCGATCCGCAGGGAGCTGCGCGTGCCGGCCGTCATCAGCGTGGTCTACGACAGCGAGGCCGACACGACCCTGCCGCCCCTGCGCCAGCTCGAGCCGGACTTCACGCCTCCGGTCGTGCCGCTGCGCAACGCCTACGGCCGCGGCGCGCTGAACGCGATCAAGACCGGCCTCGAAGCCGCCACGACTGAGCTGGTGATCGTCACTATGGCCGACCTCTCGGATCCTCCCGAGGTGATGAACGCGCTGGTGCGCGCGGCGCGCGAGCGGCAGGCCGACATCGTCTGCGCCTCGCGCTACATGCCCGGCGGACGCCAGCTCGGCGGGCCGAAGCTCAAAGGCTTCCTCTCGCGTTCCGCAGGCCTGCTCCTGCGCCACCTCGCCCGCCTGCCGACGCACGACCCCACCAACAGCTTCAAGCTCTACCGCAAGACGTTCCTCGACGCCACGGCCATCGAGAGCACCGGCGGCTTCGAGCTGGGCATCGAGCTGGTCGTCAAGGCCGTGCGCGCCGGCCGCACCGTCACCGAGGTCCCGACCATCTGGCACGACCGCCTCGCCGGCAAGTCCAACTTCAAGCTGTGGAAGTGGCTGCCCAACTACCTGCGCTGGTTCGCCTACGCCTTCGGGTTCGGCGCGCCGCGCCGCCCGGCCGCTCAGCGCGGCGGCCGGTAGACGCCCGCCTCGACGCTCCGCCGCAGCGCCTCCCCCGCCAGCGACGTGTCCGGATAGACCAGCCCGCCGCACCTTTCCGGCCACGCGCGCACACCCTCCACCAGGCGGTCGCGCCGCGCCGCAAGCTGCGGGTAGGCCAGCAGGTAGGCGGCCAGGTTCATCCAGACGCACGCCGCGGTGACCAGCGCGCAGGCGGGCCGCGCGTACCGCAGCAGCCAGGCGGGCGCCTGCCGGTACGCCAGCGCGCCGCAGCAGAGCAGGATCGAGACCGCCACGACCCGGTAGCGGAAGCTGAGGGCCTGCCCCGCCGCCTCGCCGCTGCGGAACAGCGCCGCCGCGCAGCCCGCGCACAGCAGGAACCCGAAGAAGAAGAAGACGGCGTTCTCGCGCACGCGCGGCAGCCGCAAGACCTGCCAGGCCGCGAAGCCGAGCACGCACGCGCCCGCAGGCAGCGCCAGCGGCGCGGCGTGGAAAGCCCCGCCGCAGAAGAGCGCGGCATAGGCCAGCACCCGCCCCGGGTGCGCCAGCGCCGCGCCAGCCCCGCCGCCGCCCGCGAAGCCGCGCAGGTACCCCGCGACCGTCACCGCACCCGCCGCCGCCAGCACAGCCGCCTGGGCCGGACAAAGCCGGGCCCCGTCGAGCCGCCAGCGCTTCAGCGCCATTCCCGCCAGACAGAACCACACGAACAGGCCCGAGCCGCTCGTGTAGGTGCAGAGCCACGCGTTGGCCAGCGAGAACGCGAACCACCCCCAGCCGCCCCGCCCGGCGCGCTCCAGGCCCCACAGCGCCAGCCACGCGAACAGCAGCACCGCGTTGCTCTGCACGGCGGTCAGCGCCCAGAGCATGTTCTCGTACATCAGGATGCTCAGCAGCGCCCAGAGCGCGGGCACCAGCCACGGCAGCGGCAGGCCCCCGCGGACGAAGAACAGCCGCCGCACCAGCAGCGCCACATACGCCAGGAACAGCAGGTTGCCGACCGCGATCATCGCGCGGAAATCGAACCGTCCGCAAACCCGCAGGAGCGCCTCGGCCACCGCACGCACCGTCACGATCCGATGCTCGTTGTGCAGGTCGAACAGATGTGCCAGCCGCGCCGGCCGCGACAGGTAGCCCAGCAGCGCGTCGTAGTCGTCCCAGTAAGGCACATCGACCGCCAGCGTGGCGACCGCGAACACGAACAGCGCCAGCGGCGCGCCCGCGAGCAGCCAGGCGGCCGGGCTGCGGAACAGCCCCTCGCGGCCCCAGGCGCGCCACACCCACAGGCCGGCCAGCGCGCCCGCAAGGGCCGCGCCGAACGCCGCCAGCAGGCCGTAAGGGGTCAGCAGGTCAACCGTGTACATCGTCCGCCTCACGCGGCTGCGCCGCCACCGTCAGCCCCATGCGCCGGTACCGCAGGCCGAGCTGGACCGCCATGCAGACCAGGGCCAGCAGCGACGTCAGCAGCATCGCCCGCAACAGGAAGGAGAGCCGCGCCGCCTCCAGCGAGGCCATCCACGCGATCCACCCCGGCGGCAGCCAGCCCGCGAAGAAGGAGTAGCCCGTCAGGCCGTACAGCACCGCGCACTCCGCCACCACCAGGGCCGCCAGATAGCCGACGAACCCGAAACGTCCGCAGGCCGCCTCGTAGGTCGAGAAACACGCCAGCGCCGAACGCACCGCGAAGACCAGCGTCAGCAGCGCCATCAGCGGCGCCTGCGCCGCGTACGGGCGCCACACCGCCCGCAGCCCCAGCAGCCACGGCCCGAACACATACAGACCCGCCGCCAGCGCGAGGCCCGCCAGCAGCGACAGCCCCATCGTCTGCCACAGCACCCGGTGCGACCGCCCCCCGCGCTCATGGCTCTCCGCCACCAGCGGGAACATCAGGAAGCTGAGGGTGATCCCCGCGTGCGACCCCAGCTCCGCGAAGCGCGAGATCACATAGTAGCCGGCCGACTCGACATCCGGCAGCCGGTGGCGGATCACGAAGGTCTCCACGCCCGACTGCAGCACCCCCATCGCGAGCAGCACGCCCCCCGGGATCGCGTACCGCAGGATCGGCCGCCAGTCCGTCCGCCAGTACGGCTCCGAGCGCACCTCGCGCCCGAGCTGCCGCCGCAGCCCCACCAGCGAGCCCAGCATGTACAGCACATTCGGCGCGATCTGTCCCACAAAGTAACCCGACAGCGCGCGGATCGGCAGGCAGACCAGCATCGCCACCAGCCGCACCGGCGCGGACAGGACGCCGAGCACGGCCAGCACACGGAACTTCTTGAGCCCCTGCAGCGCGTTGACGAACACCGGCGAGAGGGTGCCGACCACCCCCGACGCCACAATCAGCAGCCCGAGGCGCCCGTCCGCCACACGCATGCGCTCGAACACCAGCGGCATCACCGCCCGCGCGTAGGCCATCGTCCCCACGAACAGTACCACGGCCAGCACGAACGCGTCGCGCAGCAGGCGCTTGACCTTGCCGAACTCGCCGCGCGTCGCATACGTGTTGAGGAACTTGGTGAAGGGCAGCAGCAGGATCGAGAGCGGCAGCCCCAGCGCGCCGCCGATCTGCGAGAGCGGCAGGACCGCCCCCAGCTCGGCCTCGGGCACATAGTCCGGCACCAGGCAGAGGCCGATATACAGGTTGATCAGGTCGCCCGCGCGCTGCACGGCGAACATCACGGCGGCATACCACCAGAGCGTCCCGAGGCGTTCCCGGATGGCCCGCAGCGCCTTCATGCGACGGCCGCCCCCCGCCGCCGTAACGCGCCCCACGCGCCCGCCGCCACCACAGCCAGCGAGGCTCCCGCCGACAGCGCGCCGGGCCACGGGTTGCGCCGCTTGCGGAGCGTCACCTGCCGCGTGCCCGCAGGCACCACCGCCGAAAGCCAGTAGGCGTCCGTGGCGAACCCCTCCGTCAGCGCGCCGTCCACCCGCACCTCCCACGGCTCGTCAGGCGCG
>JAKJGY010000402.1 GCA_022704145.1 Verrucomicrobiota bacterium | reverse complement strand
GGTTGGTGCGGCCCCACGTGACATCAGCCAGCCAGTTCAGGACGCCGGACACCGTCATGACGCCGCCGTTCACGAAGATGTTCGCGTAGGTGGGGAGGCCGGAGGAGGCGAAAGAGGTGTCGCCGCGCACGCCCAGCGAGAGGCGGCCGAAGGTGGCGGTGCCGCCGTTGACGATGATCTCCGCGCCGCCGCCGCGCACGCCCGTGCTGAGCCAGTCGTCCTCAGAGAAGGTCAGGTCACCGGCATCCACGATGATGCGGTCGGCGCCGGCCACGTCGGTGACGGTGCGGATCAGGCCGGACTCGCCGCTGCTCCCGCTGCCGGTCAGCGTCAGGCTGCCGCCGTTCACGTGCACGGTGTTCGACGGCCCCGAGCCGGTGTAGATGCCGCCGGCGACCACGACCGCACCGGTCTCGACCGTGAGGGTGCGGGGAACGGACGTGTCTGCCGACAGATAGAGCGTGTCGCGAGCGTTCGCATTGGTGATCACGATGCGGGCGCCCTCCGCCACGCGGAGGGTCGCGGTGCGGTGGTTGATCTGATAGTTGCCGGACTCCTCGGCCTGGCCAGTGAAGATCAGCGTGCCGTGGCCGAACTTCTGGAAGACTTTCTGGCCGGTGGCCCAGTCGAGGCGTCCCGAAAAGATCATCGGGCCATCGGCGTCCAGCGCGGCGCCGCTGGCGGCGATCAAGAGGTCGTTGGTGATCACGACGGGTTCGGCGCCGACGCTGCGCAGGCGGCCGTTGGCCAGCGCGTGCGTGATGGGGCCGGTGCCGAGCGAGGCGCCGGCGGAGAGCCACAGTTCGCCGCGCGAGAAATGGGTGCCGCCGGCGTAGCTGTTGTCAGCGGTCAGCTTGAGCACGCCGTTACCCTGTTTGTTCAGGCCGCCGCTGCCGGAGAGGGGGGCGGCCAGCGTGAGCGCGGTGCCTGCGTCGGGCGTGACGGTCAGCGGTGCCGGCAGGGCCAGCGGCAGGTTGACGGTGTGCTCGCCCTGGACGACGGTCAGCGCGGCGTCCGCGCCGGCGTTGTCGAGTGTCAGTGTGCCCGCGCCGGAGAGCGTGTAGCCGTACGGATTGTCGAAGGCGGCGCTGCCCAGCGTGAAGGGGGTGTCGAGCGTGACGGCGGTGGCGGCGGTGGGGATCGCGCCGAAGAGCACGGCGGTGCCGGCGGCGGAGGCGGGCAGCGCGTTCCAGTTGGCGGCTGTGGTCCAATCGCCGTGAGAGGGATTCACCCATACCGAGGGGGTGGCCGTCGGGTCGAGGCGCACCTGAGCCGTGACGGTGCGCGTGACGCTGTCGAGGGTGAAGGCGCAGGTGAAGCCGATGACGGGGTTCGCCCAGCTCAGTCCGGCGATCGCGGGGGCGGTGCCGGCATAGGTGAGGATCGGGAAGTCGCCCTCGCGCAGAATGTGCTGGCGCGTACCCTGCTGCACGAGCGCGATGCCCATGTTCTGAATCCAGGCGCCGTTCGGGAGGTGCAGGGCGTCGCAGGCGTTGCCGGCGGGCGCGACCTCGAGTTCCAGCACGGCGGGCGCGCCGCCCACGCCGAAACGCAGCGCGGCGGGCGCGAAGGTGGAGAGCGTGCCGTCGGCCAGCGAGAACGAGGCGCCGGGCGCCACGGTGAGGTTGGTGACGGCCAGCG
>JAKJGY010000401.1 GCA_022704145.1 Verrucomicrobiota bacterium | reverse complement strand
TCAAGGTCGAGGCGCGGCGCGTGGGCATCCTGCCGTACCGCATCGAGTCGGTGGCGCTCAGCGCCAAGCCGGCCGGCGGACAGTAATTCGCCCATCGCCGTTCCCCCGAGGGCGGCTGTAGCAACCGTCATACGCCCGCGATGCACCAGCGAGCTATCCCCAGGGGATAGCTCCAAGGTCGTCCACGGAGTTCCAGCCGCCCTCCCGAAACGACGCTCTTGCTGTGCCAGCTCCTGCGGTCTATGCACACCGCTGCGGCAACGGGCCGCCTGCCGATCACAAAGCGGTGTCTGCATCAATCGGCTTCCTTGCTGCCGGCATCTCCTGGCCCCGCCAAGCTGACGCCCATCCGATGAACCGCACATTTCCAAGGAGGCTTCATGCGCGTGTTCCTGTGCGAGAAGCCGTCCCAGGGCAAGGACATCGCCCGTGTGCTGGGTGCCGGTCAACGCGGCAACGGCTGCTACAGCGGCGCGGGTGTCGTTGTGACCTGGTGCATCGGTCATCTGGTGGAGGCGGTTCCGCCCGAAGGCTACGGCGAGCAATACAAGCGCTGGGCCATCGAGCAACTGCCCATTCTTCCTGAGCGTTGGCGTGTCGAGCCCAAGGCGGCGACCGCAGCGCAATTCAAAGTCGTGCAGCAGCTCGTCGCCAAGGCGGGCGAGCTGGTGATTGCGACCGACGCCGACCGCGAGGGCGAGATGATCGCCCGCGAGATCATCGACCTATGCGGCTACCGCGGGCCGATTCAGCGCCTGTGGCTGTCGGCGCTCAACGATGCGTCGATCCGCAAGGCGCTGGGTGCGCTCAAGCCGTCCGCCGAGACGCTGCCGCTGTATTTCTCCGCACTCGCCCGATCGCGCGCCGACTGGCTGATCGGGATGAACCTGAGCCGCTTGTTCACACTGCTGGGGCGCCAGGCCGGCTATAGCGGCGTGCTGTCGGTGGGGCGCGTGCAGACGCCGACGCTGAAGTTGGTCGTGGACCGCGATCGCGAGATCGCGCGCTTCGTCTGCGTACCGTTCTGGGCCATCGAGGTTGCGCTATCGCATGCAGGCCAGCCCTTCGTCGCAAGCTGGACGCCGCCGCAAGGCAGCACCGACGATGCGGGCCGCTGCCTGCAACAGCCGGTGGCGCAGCAGGCCGCCGAGCGCCTGCGCACGGCCGGCTCCGCCCAGGTGCTGTCGGTAGAAACCGAGCGCGTTCGCGAAGGGCCGCCGCTGCCGTTCGACCTGGGCACGCTGCAGGAGGTGTGCTCCAAGCAGTTGGGCCTCGACGTGCAGGAGACGCTGGACATTGCCCAGGCGCTGTACGAGACGCACAAGGCGACAACGTATCCGCGCTCGGATTCGGGCTACCTGCCCGAGAGCATGCTGGCTGAGGTGCCGACCGTACTCGACAGCCTGGTCAAGACCGACCCCAGCCTGCGGCCGCTGATCGAGCGCCTGGATCGCCAACTGCGCTCGCGTGCATGGAACGACGGCAAGGTGTCGGCTCACCACGGCATCATCCCGACGCTGGAACCCGCCAACCTGTCGGCCATGAGCGAGAAGGAGCTGGCCGTCTACCGGCTGATCCGCGCCCATTACCTCGCGCAGTTCCTCCCACACCATGAGTTCGACCGCACGATGGCGCAGTTCTCGT
>JAKJGY010000400.1 GCA_022704145.1 Verrucomicrobiota bacterium | reverse complement strand
CCCTTTTTGACTTCAACCTGAGCGGCCACGGCCGCGTCGAGACGCGCGCCGTCAGCGTCCAGCCCCTCAGCCCCCGCGAGTCCGGCTTCCCGTACTGCCGCACGCTCGTCACCGTGCGCAGCCTCTCCTACAACAAGAAGACGCGCAAAACCTCCCGCCAGACGCGCCGCTACATCTCCAGCCTCAAACCGCACGAGCGTACCCACGCCCAGTGGGAGTCGCTCGTCCGCGGACACTGGGCCGTCGAGAACAAGACCCACTGGCGCAGGGACGCACTGCTCGCCGAGGACAGGATACGCTCGCGCAACCCGCGCGTCGTCACCGCCCTTGCGCTCATCGCCAACGCCGCGCTCTTCGTTCTCCTGCACGCCGCGCCCTTCGACCCCGTGCCCGAAACCATCGAACGCCTCGCCGGACATCCTTCAATGGCCCTCGCGCTCATCCGCTCAATCAAACCAAGACTCAGGCCAAAGGAATCAGCCGTGTATTCAAAGGAGGCGTCAGGAATTAGGAATCAGGAGTTTTAACGCAGAGGCGCTAAAGCGGGGAGGCGCAGAGTTTTTTGTGGGCAGTACCGGCAGAAACGGGCAAGCCCGCCGCGCGGCGGAGCCGCGAATGATCGAGGGGGTAACTTTCAACGCTCAACTTTCAACGCTCAACGCTCAAGTTATGGACGGGCCAATTACCCTTCCTCGCTCCCCGCAGGATCATTCTCCGATTCAGACGGCCGCCCCAGACGCGCGACTCGCACTGTCGGCAAACCGGCTTTGTACAGACGTTCCGCCAGCATGTAACCGATGGACACGGCACAACAGAGCAGCAGCGGTAACGCAGAACGCAGATAGCCGAACAGATCAAAGACCAGGTTGTTCCAAAGCGCCACGCCGCCGAATCCCGCAACCAGCACACTCAGAAAAATAACCGCATACGGCACACGTCGTCTGACCATCTCCTGGTAGAGGCCAGCGACACAAACGAAAAATGGAGCGGAAACCCAAGAGATACTCACGCCCAATTCTGCGACTGCCTGCAGAAACGCCCAGCGCCGGGGGCCTGTAATCAGCAACGGGAAAAAGTAGGCCAACACAAATACCTGCGGCACCAGCAACGTCGACACCACGAGCTGGCCGACCACGCGCCATCTTGTTTTCATGTCACCCCTCCATACCCGAAGACGTCCCGGAAGGATGTCTCGACCTGCCGCTTCACGGCGGCCATATCCGGCGTCTCGCCCAGCAACAAGGCCAACGACGTGACCCCGGCATCCTGCAATCCGCACGCCACAATCCCGCTGTAGTCCTTCATCCGGGGCGACACGTTCAACGCGAAGCCGTGCATCGTCACTTGGCGGGCGACACGTATACCCAGCGCCGCAAGCTTCGCGTTGCCCACCCACACGCCGCGGTTGCGCCTGTCGCGGCCGGCCGCGACCCCGAACGCCGCCACGGCGCGGATCAGGGCCTCCTCCAGTGCATCGATGTACTCCAGCACCCGCAGCCCGGCCTCTCCCAAATGCATGATCGGGTAACCCACCAACTGCCCCGGGCCGTGATAGGTGACATCGCCGCCACGCGTGGTCAGCACCCGTTCGATGCCGAGCGCACGCAGGTGTTCCTCGGAATAAAGCACATGCGACGCGGCGGCA
>JAKJGY010000028.1 GCA_022704145.1 Verrucomicrobiota bacterium | reverse complement strand
CCGAGCCACAGCCGCGCGGGCTCGCGCGGGTCGGGCTCGATCCACGTGACGCCTTTGCAGGTGAGCGACGCGCTCGCCAGCGACCGCCACGTCGCCCCGCCATCCTCGCTCGCGATCACCCCGCCGCCGGTCGACCGGTCGTGGTACGGGTGGTCGTGCAGGCTCGCGTAGACGCGGTCCGCGCTGCGCGGGTCAATCGCCAAGGCCTCGCAGAAGCGGTTCGTGACCATCTGCCGCCACTCGGACCCGCCGTCGTCGCTGCGGAACACGCCCCCCGTCAAGAACGCGCGGCCCACCTGCGCGCTGCGGGTCGTCGCGTACACGCGCCCGCCCTTGGCCGCGACTCGCCGCACCTCCGCGAGCCGCGCGCCCGGGCCGCTCACCCGCCGCCAGGTCGCGCACCGGTCGTCGCTGCGGTACACCGCGCCCGGCTCCGTCCCGTCGGTCGAAACGCCGGCGTAGAAGACGGTGTCGCTGTCGGCGTCGCACGCCAGGCAGCTCACGCGCGCGGCGGGCAGCCCCGGGTGGCATGACGCCCAGGTCGCGCCCTCGTCCGCGCTCGCGAAAAGCCCCTTGCCCTCCGCCACGTAAAACAGGCGGTGCTTCCGCTCCGGGCTGCCCTTCGGCGGCCTCTGGCTGAGCAGGCAGCGCGGACGGGCGTCCGGCAGGCCGCGCCCCTCCCCGTTCAGGGGCCTCCACGTGGCGCCGCCGTCGCGGCTCTCGGCGAGCACGCCGCGGTTGGAACCCCACTGGCCGAACCCCGCCCACACCCGCGCGTCGTCGTCCTCCGAAAACGCCACCGTGAAGCAGGAGTTGTCATAGTCGCCCGGAATGCCCTTCATGCGCCGCGTGAACGTGGCCCCGCCGTCCTCGGAGACCAGCAGCCCGATATCGTAGAAGCCGAAGTAGACGCGCCCCTGGACGCGCGGGTGAGGCCGCACCGTGTGCAGGCAGGTGACCTCCAGCCCGGTGCCGCCGATCAGCCCGTCCGCCCGCTCCTGCGTGTAGCGCTGCTGCCACGTGGCCCCGCCATCCGCCGTCGTGTAGATATAGCCCGACGTGCCGAAGTAGAGCGTGTCCGGCTGCCGCGGCGCGAGCGTCAGGCAGGTGACGCTCGGCCCCCACATGTCGAGCCAGGCGTGCCTGGCGTTCCCCTTCTCGCCGAACTCGAACGCGCGCTTCCAGCTCTGCCCGCCGTCGGCCGTCTTGTAGACCGTCGCGTCCCACCAGGTCGCGCCGCCCGCATAGACGAGGTCTGGGTTCTGCGGGTGTACCGCCAGCTCGCTCACCCACGCGCACTGCATGTCGCTGGCTCCGGTTTCGCCGACCGCCTGACGAAGCCCGTTGACGCGCGGCTGCCAGGTCTTCCCGCCGTCCTCGGAACGGTACACGCCCGCCTGCCACGGCGTCTCGCCCGCCTGGCCCTTGAGCGAGACGTAGACGATGCGCGGGTCGGAGGGCGCCTGCGCGAGCCGCAGGGTGCGACGGTGCGGCGGCAGCCCCTCGCTGGAGGGCGTCCACGTTACGCCGCCGTCCGCGCTCGCGAACACGCCGCGGGGCGTGGCGATCAGCAGGCGCTGCGTCTCCAGCGGGTGGATCGCGAGGTCGGAGATGAGCAGGTCGGACGCGAGCTGCCCGGGCCTCACGATCTGCCGCCACGACGCCCCGCCGTTCTCAGACCGGTAGAGTACGCCTTGGCCGCCGCGCCCCTCGCGCGGCTGGCCGATGGCCGCGTAGACGGTCTCGGGGCGCTGGGGGTCGAGCGCCACCTTGCTGACCATCGCGGAGTACGCATGCTCGTTCAGCGGCGGAAAGCCCTCGCGCAGCCACCGCCACGTCAGTCCGCCGTCCACGCTCTTATAGACGCCGCCCTTGCAGCCCGCGTACAGCGTCGCGGGGTCGGACGGATGCTCCGCCAGGCACTCGACGAAGTAGTCCTCCAGCCCGGCGTTGTGGATCGCGTACGACCGCCCGCCGTTCGCAGACCGGTAGAACCCGCCCACGTCGCACCCGGCGTAGAGCACGTCGCGCCCGTGCCGGCTCGCCAGCAGGGACTGGATCCAGCCGCCCCCGCCCGGCCCGACGTTCTTCCACGCGACGCCGTCGCCGGCGAGCGACACGCCACACGACAGCAGCCCTATCGCCGCGCTGCGCAAATACCGAACCCTACCCGCCCCCGTTGATCTGTCCAGGCACATTTGAGGACAAGAATACGATGCGGAGGAGTCCCTGTCAATGCGCTTGCCCTAGCCCGAAATTGCAGGAGTTGGCTTCGAGGTGCGGCTCACGTGACGGTCTCATCCCGTTTTTGCGGCTCGCGGGGACGCTCGCCCCCCGCACGAGGCATCACGCCCGTCCTGACCGTGCCGGCTGGGGGGCGAGCGTCCCCGCGAGCCGCTTGCGAACGGCGGATAACAGCGAAGGGTCGGATGTGTGAGAGAATGGGCGTCGGGGTTTGTCAGGAAAGCACAGCTCATCCAAGGTTGATTTTCCGGACTGCCTCGGGCCGAAGATGGTGAGCACGGGAATTTCGCGCGCGCACACCTACACTTCATTCATGATGATACGTTTGACCATGTGCGAACGAGTAGCGCACATTTGGACAATCGAAAAGTCCAATTTAATATGTGTACAAAATGTGTCAGCTTCGTTCCTGCCACGCATGAAATTACGCTTGGCTTGGAAGACCGACGCGGACAGGACGAGCCCGCGTTAAAAGGGTTGAGAAGGCGGGGCTCCTCCCGGAGGGGCCGACGGCGGAGCAGGTGAAGACCCGGCTCGCCGCGCTCCGCAGGCATCCCTGGGGCTCCTATCACGCGCACGCGGGGTACACGCCCAAGCCGGACTGGCTGACCTGCGACAGGCTCTGGTGGCACGCCGGGCAAGAGACGGGCGCGACCTTGCGCTGCATATCGGCCGGCTGAAGTGCGGGCTGACGTTAAGGGAGCTCGGCAAGGAGGCGGGGAGCATGTCCGTCCCGGCCGTCGCGAAGGCCTGCGAGCGGATGTGTGTCAGGCTCAAAATCGAGCGGACGCTGCAAAGGGTGTCGGCGAAGGTCATGAAGAATTTCGGTCACAAGGAAGGCCAACTTGTCTAACGTCAATTTACGATTCCTTGATCAGTGGCTCACGTTCATGCGGCCAGTATAATGCCGCCCGCCTGTTCCCGCCCCCCCTCGCACAGGCCCACAGCATCTCAACAAAACGGCTATCAGCTACATTCGCTGATACGCTTACCGGCCCGCCGCGACCGCCTGCGCCGGACGGTCGGACCGGTACTGGTAGTCCGGCCAGAGCGGGCAGTTGAGGTCGGTCCAGGCCGTCAGCGCGCGGCGCTCCTCGACGCTCAGCCTGACCTCCTTGTGCCGCTCCTTCGCCAGCGCCTCCCAGAGGCGGCTGCGCCGCGTGCCGAAGGTCAGCGGCTCGGCCTTGAAGTGCCGCGCGCCGTAGTGCCAGTCGAAGTAGTGCACCCAGCCGCCGGCGACCAGCGCCCGGTAGGAGGCGGGCACCTTCTCCGCGTCGAGCGTGCCGCGCAGGTCGGGCCGCTCCTTCCTGGATCCGTCGTGACAGGAGACGCAGCGCCGATCCAGCACCGGCTGCACCACGCGCTCGAACGCGAAGGGCTCCGCGCCCCACGGCGGCGGGTCGAGCGGCCGCGCGGGCCGCGCCAGCGCCTCGGTCGTCGGCCGCGCCGCCGGAAGCTGCAGGCGGTCCTCGTGGCAGCCGACGCAGCTCCGGCGCTCGCCCGGCTGGAGCTGCACCACGCTGCGCATGCGCTGGATCTCGCGGAAGTCCGCGTCGAGCAGGTGGAAGTAGAGCACCCGGCCCGCCGGCGCGGTGAAGTTCGCCGAGCCGTCGGCCTCGACCGGCACCGTGCCCAGCACCGCCTTGGCCACGTAGCTCGGCCAACCCACGCGCTCCCTGACCGTGATCAGGCCGTTCGTCTGCGCGACGACCTCGCCCTGCCGGAACGCGTGCGCGCCCAGCGCGTTGGCCGTGCGCGTCACGATCTCATGCGCCGGCCCCGTGACCTTGTGGATCGGCGTGGCGTAGAAATCGGTGAACGGCGGGTGCGTGCTGCGGTACTCGCCGCAGCTCAGCCGCTCCAGCGGCGGCGGCACCTCCTGCGAGACCTGCAGGTATTTGGCCGTCCCGCGCTTCACCTCCGGCCCGAGTCCCTCGTACACGTCCTGCACCGTGAACTGGCCGAGCCCCCTCGCGGCCAGCGCTGCGTCCGGCGCGTCAGGGAGCACCGGAGGTCGCGCGCGCGGACGCAGGAGCGAGGGCTTCTTGCTGCTGACCGACGGGTCGAGGTAGAGCAGCTCGCGGTTGCCGTAGCGGTCGATCACGTACAGCCCCCAGTGCGAACGCTTGCCCGGGCTGTGGCTGACGAGGAAGAGATCGCGCGACACCGGCTCGGGATAGCGGAAGGTCTCGACGTGCGAGCGGCCCATCTGGTACTGCGGGGGGGTGTCGGGCGTGATGCTCGTCACGCCTGTCGTCTCGTACAGGCCCTTCGAGCGGTCGAGCAGCGCGATCGGCCCCTGGTGGTCGCCGTGCGAGATCAGCGTGCAGACAAGCTCCGCGCTGTCCGGCACCTCGCGCGCATGGCCGTAGCAGTAGGGCGTGTTGTTGCCGAAGACCAGCTCGGGGTGCGTGCCGTCGGGCCGGATCGCCCAGAGCGTGTGCCCGAAGTCCGCGCCCTTGTCCTGATACTCCGAGCGCGTCCAGAGGAGACGACCGTCGCGCATCATCACGGGATCCCACTCGCTCAGGTTGGCGTGGGAGAGGCGCCGCATGTCCGAGCCGTCGCGCCGCATCCGGTAGAGCACGTAGGCCTGCGGCTGCCAGCAGAGGAAGCGCGAGAGGCAGCGCGTGGAGACGAACCCGAGGTCGCCGTCCGGCAGCGGCACGGGGTCGAAGTCGTGATACGGCCCTTCCGTCAGTTGCTTGGCTTCCGAGCCGTCCGCGCGCATGGCCCACAGGTGCCAGTAGGGCTGCCAGCCCTCGACCTCGGGCTTGTCGGGCCGGTAGGCGAAGAAGATGCTCTTGCCGTCGAAGTCGGCGACCGGGTGCCGCGCGATGCCGGCCGAGCCGTCGAAGAGCGTCTCCACCTCGGCGTTGGCGGGGTCGAGCCGCCCCTCCGCGTCGCGCGGCACCCGCAGGACGCAGATGCCGCCGCCGGAGGCGAACTTCGAGTCCATGATGTCGCTGTAGTTGTGCGAGGGCTCGAGCGGATGGTGCTTCGCGAAGAGCACGGTCTGGGTGGCCATCAGGGCGGGGTCTCGGAAAAAGAGCCTGCGCTTGGCGTGGCGCGCGGCGAGATAGAGGGCCTCGGCCTCCCCTTCCGCCGCGGCGCGAGCGCGCAAGGCCGCCAGTTCGTCCCTCTCTTTGGAGACGTCGAGCCCCTTGGCGCCGAGCCGCCGGATCAGGTCGTCGAACTGCGCCAGCGCGCGTTCGGCCGCCGGGAGGCGGGCGAGCCGTCCCCAGTAGGGCGCGCCGCCGGGTTCGGCCGGGCGGTCGTTCCGCAGCGGCGACAGGTAGTCTTTGTCGTCCAGCCGGCCCCACGTGTCGCGTTCGCGGAGGAAGGCGTACTCGACGACGCCCCGCCAGGTCGGCTCGCGCACCGCCGCGGCGGGCAGCGTGAGCCTGGACAGATCCCGCGCCGGGCGGGTGTGCTTCGCGGCCGTCGTCCACGCCCGGCCGTCCGCCGAGAGCCGCACCTCGACCTCGGCCGGCTGACGGTCGGTGAATTTTCCGGTGCGGTCGCGCGAGAAGGCGACGCGCGCGACGGCCGCCGGCGCGGGCAGCTCGATCTCGGCCCACTCCTCGCCGGTTCCCGCCGCGATCCAACTGTGGCCGTTACCGTATTTCCCCTCGTTCAGATGCGCCACGGCGTGGATGGCGTACCCCTTGATCACCGACGAGGCGTTCGCCTTCGCGCCGCGGCTGGCCAGCGCCAGATTGTCTGTCCCCTCCGGGCCGAAGACCTCCAGCTCGTCCACGCCCGCCGCGCCGCCCGACGTGCTGCGGATGACCAGCCGCACGAAGCGCGCCGTCTGGGGCGCGAACGCGAGCGCGGTCACCTGGCCCTCGGACGCCGCCGCCTCGGCCGGCGCGGCCGCGAAGGCCCGCCGCACCTCCTCCTCCACCCGCACGCGCGGCCCGGCCAAGGCCGCCCCCGCGAGAGCCAGCGCTCCTAAGCATCCCAAAGACATCATCCTCATCTGTGCCCCTCCATGTGCGGATCAAACCCGCGAGCCAACCAGGAATGGTGGAATACTGGAAAAGTGGCATGCTTGGCGTTGAGACCGAAGATACCGCCGAAAGCCTCCCCTATTCCAACATTCCATCATTCCATCATTCCTGTTCACCGGCTCCGTCCCCTCCGTTCTGTCCGTTCAGTCCGTTCCCCCGAACCCCAGCCGCGCGGAGATGCGGTCGGCGTGGGCGCGTACCGTCGCGCCGATCTCGGGCAGGCGCCTGCGGTCGAGGTCCATCATCAGGCCCGTGGTCCAGACCGACGCCACCGGATAGCCGCCGCGGTCGAAGACCGGCGCGCCGACGCAATAGACCCCCTCGAACTGCTCGGCGTCGTCGAACGCGTAGCCCTGTTCGACGACGGCGGCCAGCTCACGCCGCAGGCGCTCCTTCGAGGTGATGGTCCGCGCGTTGTGCCGGACGAATTGGATGCTGCCCACCAGCTCCTCCCGCTCCCGCTCCGGAAGGTACGCGAGGATCGCCTTGCCGGGCGCGGAGCAGGAGACGCCGACGCGGTAGCCGAGCTTGGAGATGAAGGCGAACATGCGCGTGCCGAGCGCCTCGTCCAGCACGATCACCTCCGCGCCCTCGCGCACGCCGATCAGCACGGTGTCCACCACGCGGTCGCGCAGCTCGCGCATCACGTCCAGCGCGTGCTCCACCAGGTTGGTCTCGGTGATGGCCCGCTGGCCGATCAGCAGCAGCTTGTTCGTCAGACGGATCAGCTTGGTCTCGGGATCGCGCGACACCAGCCCCAGGTTCTCCAGCGCCATGGCGATGCGGTAGGCGCTGGAGACCGGGCAGGCCAGCGCCTCGGCGACCTCCGTCAGCATCCGCCCGCGCGGGTGGCGCGACAGGTGCTCCAGCATCTCGAAGCCGGTCTTCAGGCTCGGCACGTCGTATTTCGGCTTTCTGACTGCCATATTTCCTTCCTTCTAATTCTCCGACTCCACGATCACGCGGAAGCCGACGTTATAGACCTTCTGCCACGGCACGTACGCGCGGCGGACGGACGATCCTGCGTCGGCCGGCCGGTCCGACCAGGCCCCGCCTCGGACCGCCTTGAGAACCGACCCGCCCCCGGCGCTGCGGCCGTCCGCCTCAGCGTACGGATAGTCCCGGTAGTCGGTTCTCGTCCACTCGCTGACGTTGCCGACCATATCCTTGAGCCCCCAGACGTTGGCCTCGGTCTGGCCGCAATAATCGACAACGAACCAGTTGTCCATGAAGCGCTCATCACGCAGCGGCAAGTTGTTGTAACTGCTGTTGTTCGCCGCATACGGGTAACGCTTCTGCAGCAAGCTGCCCCGTCCCTCCCATTGGGTGTCGAACCAGCGAAGCGCACGGTCGGCGAGATTGGCAAAACGGCTGTAGTCCGTATTATGCGTGCCGTAGAAAAAGGGCGTGTCGGTTCCGGCGCGGGCCGCCCACTCCCACTGGGCCTCGGTAGGAAGCGTCACCCTCACCCCTGTTCTCTGGCTCAGCCACTCGCAGAACCGCATGGCCTCCTCCCAAGAGACCCGCGCCACGGGTTGCTCGGGATGGTTGGCGATATAGCCGGGAGTGACGCGGTTGATCCCGTGCATGTCCACGTAGCGCGTGTCGTGCGCCGCATCGAAGGCCGCGTACTGCGCGTTGTTCACCTCGCAGACGCCCATCCAAAATGCTTTCTCGATGTTTACGACCGCGCGTGGCCGCTCGTCTGGAGACCCCTCCAAGCTGCCCATCACGAATACGCCGCCCGGAATCCGGACCAACGGCATGCTTATCCCTCCGCCCAAGTCCAAAGTCCGTTGCGTCTGAGGGCCAGACGACGCCTGCAAGCTTCGCGCTGCATCTGCCGACAACGGATATCCCGGCGCCTTCAGACCGTCCGGACTGACAGGTTCTTCAGCGGGAGGCGGCATGAACTGGATCGGACCGCCGTTCCTCATACGTTCTGCGGCGACCTGCCCTTCCGCTTCAGGATCGTCGTTGACGCTCGCGAAGCGTTCGGCCAGTTCGCGGCGCCGCCGGACCTGGTCGTGTCCGGCATGGTCTGGCGGTCCCCAAACACCCCTTTTCGGCGCATTCAGGTCGATCCAGCAAGTGATACGCTCCCGCGCCTCACTGCCCAGTGCGGCCCACGTCACGCCGTGGTGCCCTTTCCTCAACATCTGAACCAGCGGACTGGTCGACGCGTGATATTCCATGGGCGTCAGCAGCGCCATGTCGCTCTCCATGGAAGGCACATGCGCATAAGGCCGCAGCCCGTCATAGGCGCGATCAGCGTCTTTTAACGACGGCTTGCTCGTGGGGCCTACTCGCGGATCGTCGCTGTGGCATCCGACGCATGATTTCGCCAGCACGGGATAGACCTCGGTCGCAAACGCGAACGGCCGCGGCGGCCCGAACCAAGGCTCCAACGCCTCAGCCGGACGCCGACTGGCTAAGCTTCGCTGAAGCGGCAAGGTCGACGAGCGGCCTTCATGGCACCCCACGCACGAAACCCGCTCGCCCGGCATGCCGACCAGCCACGAGCGCATCAGTTGTATCGCCTGGCCGTTACGGTCCAGGGGCTGTATGGACACGGGCGTGTTCGCAGGGATCTGGAAATGCGCTGACCCGTCCTCCTCAACTGTGGCCGTCCCCAAGATGCGCTTCATGTCCCACCCGGACTGCGTTCCGACTACGCTCGGCCCAGCCTTGTTATTGTAGCCGAAGTGATACGAGAAGACGCGCAGCCGGCTGACCACACCCCGCGGCACGCCCCGAAGACCCGGCCCCGCATAGATGTCCGCGATATGCACGTCTGCCGTCTTGCTTTCGGGTATAACGCGATCCGGAATCACCGGCGGACGTTCACGCGCAAGCAAAGGCAGCGGCTCGAAGAGCGCGGCGTTCTCCGTCTCAACGATCAGCGTGGCGTTATCGAACACGTCGACCAGATAGATGCCCCACAGGTCATCGTCGCGATTCTTCTGCGAGACCAGAAAGTACTTGTCGCTTAGCGGGTACGGGTGCGTGGTCAGGATCGTGTTGCGGGTAACGTTACGGTAGAAGTCCCCGTCTGCGGTTGGCAGGCCCCCGGCCGATACGGTCAGGACGGGCGCCTGCTTGGCATAGTAATCCCGCATGATGATGTCGCAGACCACGCCCGCCACGGTCTTGCCGTACCCGGGAATGAGCTGCAGCCAGCCCGTCTGCTCGGCCGGCAGAAGTTCAGGGATCAAAACGAAGGGCGTCTCCAGTTGGTTCTCCGGTGGCGGCGGCCAGATCTTGCGTTCCGGCATCTCCGTCTCGCGCGCGCCCCAGCTCTTGGACGCCGGGTGGAAGCGGAAGGGGTAGTGCGTCGCCAACGCCGGATCCAACAACGCCATCCGTCCGAACTCCCCGCATTCATGATGGCCGGAGATGATGCCTGCCAAGATCGTTGTCTTGCCCGGCACGGGCCGGGCGAAGCGGAACCCCGTCGGAAACCAGCCGTTGCTGCCGTACAGCGCCAACTGCCCGGTGCCGTCCGGATTCATGGTCATCAGGCGACGCGAGAAGTAGTGCGGGATATCGCTGTACTCCCACCGGAGATACAGCACCCGTCCGTCGTTCAGCACCCGCGGATGATAGTCGTTGTCCTGATCGAAGGTGAGTTGCCGAAGCGTCTGCGCCGACGGGTCGAGCAGGTACAGCCCGCTGCTCGGGCTTACGCCGCTGACACAGGGTATACCCTGGTAGCCCGCAGTCGAACAGACGACGACCTTGCCGTTCGGCAGGTAGCAGGCGTCAAAAAAGTCCACGTCCGCGTAGTTCGTCGGCGTCAGGTGGCGGACCTGACGGTCCGCGAGGCTGATCTCATGTACGCCCCACCTGTTCGTTTCGGCGCGGCTCGAAAACAGCAGGCGCTCGCCGGAGAAGTCCAGGCACAGGTCGCGCAAGATAGAACCGTTTTCCGGTTTAAAGAGCGTCTCCACCTTCGGGACTCCCCGTAACCCGGTCAGCAGCACGAGTTCGTTGTCCCACTTCCGCTTCACGACCGCGACCGCGTTCTGCCAGGCGGCAGGAGTGAACCCGGCGGCCGCATCCGTAAGCTGACGCGCCTGGTCGCCACTGAAATTCCGGCGCAAGGCCAACAGACGGTCGAAGTCCAGCAGCGGATTCGACAGGAGCGCAGCACGCACACCCGCAAGCGCCCTTTCAAAAGGCTCGACTGCGACATCACCGTCCTTGTCCAGCGCCGTCCTCAGCGTATCGCGCTCGCGCCCGTACACCGCAAGCGCCTGCCGCCCGGCGGCGGAGTCAAAGCGGCCAGGGAAGTTGCGCTCGAGATCCTCGAAGGCCCTTCCCACAGCTTGGATATCATACGTATCGAGCTTCTGGCGAAGTTCAACGGCCTGTTGCCGCCGAGCATCCTCCTTCAGCATGGCGGCCACCCGTTCCGCTGCCGCGCGCTGCAAGGCTCGCCCTTCCGGAAGAGGCTTGAGCGAGTCCACCTGTAGCGAGCAGATATGGGGGAAAAGTCCCTTGCGCCTCAGCGTCAGCTTCCGCGTGCCTGCGGCCACCTTCAAAACACCTTGTTTTTCCCAGCGGGCGGTCCGCGTGTTCCATCCTTCGGTAGTCCCCTTGAAACCGACAAGCACCAGTGTGTCGTCCAGCATAATATCGACCGGCCGCGACAGCGGAGAGGCGTACAGGGCTGAGAGCGCATAGTCTCCGTCAACCGGGAAATCGATGAAGTAATCCACCTGGTCAGTTAAGGATTCAGCATGTCGGATGCAGGAGGGTCCGTCGGCGAAAACCTGTCCCGGCTGACTCACCAGAACGTTTCCCTTGTCGAAAGACACCGCATCAAAGGTCAAATCTCCCGCACACGCCAAACGCAGGCCGACCAGGAACCATCCCCAGACCGTTACCAAACAGTGCGTCTTCATACGCGTAGCTCGCATACCTCACTCCCCAAGCGGCGGGCGGGCGGACACCTTCTCGCCGCTCACGCGTAGGCTGAATACCGAACTCAACCTCGTACTTTCGTCGCACATACCTGCCCCCTACGGATCGCCTCCAGTTTCATTCTGCAAAACTAACTCCAACCAATGAAAACAGGATAGCACACGCCTCCGTCGCTGTCAACGGCGTACTGAACTTCATAAGTAATCGGCTGGTTGCCGGGCTGCTGGCAGGAAAGTGCGAGGGGAAGCGACTATCGGGTTGACCTACATATTCCGGCGGGTGCGGGATACGTCAAAGTCGGATGAAGGCGCTTCTGTCAAGTCGCCGGACGGTGCGGGAGTGCCCGGGGCCGGTCAGGCAGGGTCTTTCTGGCCGGCGTTGACGGCGGACGCCGAAAGGCGTATGCTGTGGCCGTTTTCCGGTCGGGAAACGTAAGCCGGCCGGATGTGCGGGAGCGGGCGCGCCTGCCCGGAGAACAACGGAGGGTCGGATGTGCACGGGTCGGATGTGTACGGACCGACGCTTCAACGCGGCGGAGCGCGAGCTGCTGCTGCGGGCGCTCGGCGAGGCGACCCGTTGGCACAACCGGGAGGTAGAGCGCGCCGAGACGACCTACCGCACGGAGCTGGAGGCCGCCGGCGTGGAGTTTGTTCCCCTCGACACCGAGCCGTTCCGACGGCTGGCGCGCGAACGGGTTCCCCGCCTGTTCGAGAAGGTCTGGAAGCCTGGCCTTTACGAGCGCATCAGCGAATGAGACCGCACCGCAGCTTGCGGCAAACAGCAGGAGAGTCATGCCGATCAGACGAGACATCAGTTCCGCTTCAGCGCTCATCTTTCTGATGCGCGTGGGGGCGGCCTTATGGGGTCGCGCGCAGGAGACCGATCCAGCGCGTGCGCCGACCGGCGTTATCACCCAGCCGGGAGATCTGCTGAAAGAGGCTGACGGCACGGAGTTCCGCTTCAGCTACTTCCCCTCCTCTGACCGGCTGCGCCTGCTGGTCCTGCAACAAACGGCGAACTACGCGGACTGGGAGCTGGCGCTCAGGCGCACAGGCGAACCCGCCGTCCTTTCGCGTCACAGCGGCGGGCTACCCATGCCCGCCAGCGGGGCGACGCTCAGCCTCCCCCCTCTGGCCGAAGCGACCTATGAACTCACGCTGAGCCTCACGGCCAAAGACGGCCGCCGGAGCGAACTCCGGCGCACCTTCACGCGCAAGCATTTTCCCTGGGAGTCCGAGTCCCTGGGGCTGGAGCGCGTCGTCATTCCGCCGTTCACGCCGATGACTGTACGCCCGCGTGCAGCCCGCGTCTCCTGCGTGCTTCGCGACCATGACCTCGACAAGAGCGGACTCTGGAAACAGGTGTCCAGCCAAGGGATACCCCTGCTTCAGGCACCTATGCGGCTCGAGGTCGAAGCCGCTGGCAAAACCTTCACAAGTCGCGGCCAAGGGGTTCGCTTCACCGAACAGGCGGCGGACCGCGTGCAGGGCCACGCGGCGTGGGCCGCCGGACCGCTGTGCGGGCGCACCGATTTCTGCTTCGAGTATGACGGCATGGCGAAGCTGACGCTGCACCTCGACGCCTCCGCCACGAGCGTCGACGCCCTGCGCCTCGTGATTCCCCTGCGGACCGCCGAGGCGTGGCTCATGCACCCGGTGACGGACCAGCTGCGCTTCCATTACGCGGGGCGCATTCCCGACGGCGCCGGCACGCTCTTCGATTACGGCGGCCAGACCAACGCCGTACGCTACACGGAGACGGGCACGCCCGACGCCCAGGGTAAGGTGTGGGACTCCCGCCACGTGGGACGCCACAGGCTGCCGGCACCGTTCGTGCCGTACATCTGGCTCGGCGGCACGGAGCGCGGGATCTGCTGGTTCGCGGAGAACGACCGCGACTGGAACCTCGACCCGCAGCGACCGGCGCTTGAGATCCGTCGTCAGGGCGAGACCATGTCGCTGGTCGTTCATTTCATCCATCGCGCGACCGCCCTCACGCGGCCGCGCACGCTCACCTTCGGTCTGATGGCCACGCCCGCCAAGCCCATGCCGGAAGCGCCCGTGAACTTCCGCCGCTGGTTCCCCGGCGCCTACGTCGCGAAGACGGAGCCGGTGGTAAACTTCGGCTTCATGGGCTCCTGCTACTACTGGGGCGCGCCCGGCGCCTGTTACGCGTTCTACCCGGCGTTCAAGAATTTCGCGATCTACGACGAGTTCGCCCGCCTGCGCCGGGGCGGCACGGCTGACTTCACCTTTACCGAAACCTGGCTTAAGCAGTTTCAGGTTCCGGAGTTCCAGACACGGCCCGGCGCCGAGGATCACCCCGCAAACATCGACACCTACCGCGCCCACGTCAACTGGTCGCTGCGCTTCCTCGACAAGGGGGCGTGGGGCTCGCACCCCGACAAAGGGAGGACCGGCTGGGTGATCCCCTACACCAACGCGCGCGCCATCAACTGGGACGAGGAGGCGAAGACCTTCATGGACGAGTGGTGTGCCGTGGACATCGCCGATCCGCGCTGGCCCGGCGAGGAGCGTTTCGTGAGAGCCAAGGACGGGCGCTGCCGCCTCGCCGCCTACGGCAAGGTGTCAACGCCCAACGCGACGTCGGGCATCGCCTATGCCGTAGACCCGCTGCCGAGCTGGCAGAACATGGCACTCCATTACCAGAAGAAAATGCTGGAGACCTTCGCCGACGGCGTCTACTACGACGACTTCTTTCTCTCGCCGAACTACACGCCCGCAGGCCCCGGCACTATCGGCGACGATGGCGCGCTCCGGCCCGGCGTCAACATCTTCGGGTTCCGCGAGCTGGCCAAGCGCACCGCCGTGATGCAGCATCAACTGGGCCGGCGGCCGCTGGTGTACATCCACATGACCAACGCGAACCTCATCCCGCTGCTCTCCTTCGGCACGATCCTTATCGACCACGAGTGGCGTGATCAGGGCGCGTTCAAGGACAAGGACTGCCAAGAGCGGCTCTATCTGGACGGCGACACCAGCCTGCTGCTCGCCCAGAGCACCGGGCTGCAGAGCGGCTGCCTCAGCGTCTGGCACAATCTGTTCCACGGCGACGAGCGCATCACGCGTAGCGCGCTGGGCGTGTCGCTCACGCATGAGATCAAGTGCGGCTTGTGGTACGGCCCCTTGCACGAGCGCACCGCGGAGATCCTGGCCGGCTTCGGCTACGGCCTGCCCGACTGCCGCGTCTGGCGCTATTGGGACGACGCGCAGCCCGTGAAGACCGAGGGCGCCCCCGCCAAAATCCTGACGCTCGCCCGCGGCGGCAAAGCGCTGCTGGCCGTCTGCAGTTACGGGCCGGGAGGCGACGTCCGCCTGATGCTCGACACGCGCCGACTCAAGCTCGCCAAAGACGCGGCGGCGGTCAATGCAGAAACCGGGGAAAGCGTCGAGCGCCTTGCGCCCGGACAATTCCGGATCGCCCTGCCTCGCCACGACTTCCGCCTCCTGACACTGCAGTGATGATATGATAATCGGCATTGCCGAGACGTGCGCGTACATGACTGCGCGTTCGACGGAACGATGGGTTGCGGGCTCCGCCCGCGTTGGCGCCTCGGACAACTGTTGACAAATCGACGATTCAATCGTAAACTGCACACATGATTAAACGAACGCTCGCACCCTATCTGTTGCGCGATGCAGGATACTACCCCGTGGTGACGCTGACGGGGCCCAGGCAATCGGGGAAGACAACCCTCGCGAAGAGTTGCTTTCCCGATCATACATACGTTTCTCTGGAAGAGACCGAGAACCGAACGTTGGCCAAGGACGACCCGCGCGGCTTTCTGGCCCGTTTCGGTCGCCATGTCATCATAGACGAAGTCCAGCGGGTGCCGGATCTGCTTTCCTATATCCAGACCCAGGTGGATCAGGACGACCGCCCCGGCCAGTATGTCCTCACGGGATCCCAGAACTTTCTGCTCATGGAGAAAGTCTCCCAAACTTTGGCCGGGCGTTGCGGCGTGCTTCATCTCCTCCCGTTCACCCGCTCCGAACTCGAGGGGCAGCCCGCAACGGATCTCGGCCAGCCCGCGCGGCTCTTCGCAAATGAAAGCACCCGCCTCGCGTGCTGGCAGATTTTGCGCACAGGTTTCTATCCGAGGATCCACGACCGCCTCATCCCGCCAGAAGTCTGGCTGGCGGACTACCTGCGGACTTACGTCGAGCGGGACGTCCGCGCCCTCGTCAACATCGGGGACTTGGAGACGTTCGAACGCTTTCTGAGGTTGTGCGCCGGTCGCGCGGGGCAGATCGTGAATTTCTCCGGCCTCGCCTGCGACTGCGGCATCGCGGTTGACACGGCGCGTCGCTGGCTCTCCATCCTGAAGACGAGTTTCATTGTATTCTTGCTTGCGCCGCATCACCGAAACTTCAACAAGCGGCTCATCAAAAGTCCGAAGCTGTACTTCTACGACACGGGGCTGGCCTGCCACTTGCTGGGCATTCGCACGGATGAGCAGCTCCAGTCGCATCCCGCGCGCGGCGCGCTCTTCGAAAACCTCATCCTGGCAGAAGCAGCCAAGAGCTATCTCCATCAACGCCGCGAGCCGCCGCTCTTCTTCTGGCGCGACCAGACCGGCCACGAACTGGATCTGCTCATCGAGGAGGCCGGCGTGCTGTATCCTGTCGAAATCAAATCCGGCAGCACGTTCAACCCAGCCCTGCTGGACGGGCTTGTGTGGTGGAACCGGTTGACCGGGAACCCCGCCGCTAACGCCACGCTTGTGTATGGCGGCGACCAGCGCTTCACGCGTCACGCGATCAACATCAGACCGTGGTTCGCGGTCTAGTCTGATATATCGAGGGTAGCCATATTTAAGTTTTCTCAATTTCACGGCTTGACCGTCCTTATCCGATATTCCAAATTTAGGAGTTATTGGGATTTGAGGGTCAAGCGATGAAAGCCGATGCAACGGTCTGACGGATAACAACTGTCTTTTCTTCTTTTTGCGGGATACCGCAAAAGGGGGTAAATGGGCAGGAAAAAATTGGGGGGGCGGGGGAAAAAGAAGGGAGGGAAGAAGGGGGGGACGCCGTAAACCCAGACTTTTCGCCTGTTCATAATGCTCCTTGTTCTGACGCGCGACTAGCGACTCCCGACCACCCACCGCCTCGTGCCACTACCTACCGCCCGCTGCCACTGCCTACTGCCACTGCCTACTGCCTACCGCCTACCGCCCACTGCCTACCGCCCACTGCTGACCTCCCGCTTCCACCCCAGCGCCACGGAGATCCGTTCGGCCACCTCTTGAAGCTGCGGGCCGAGCGCGCGCACGATGTCCTTCTGACGGTAATGGATCGTCAAGACGGTCGTTCCGATGGCCGCGACCACGCTGCCGGTGTAGTCATAGACCGGCGCGGCGTAACACAGGCCGCCCTCCATGTACTCCTCGTCGTCGAGGGCGTAGCCCTGCCTGCGGACCTTCTCCAGGTCGGCCAGGAAGCTCTTGCGGTCGGTATGCGTGGCCGCCGTCAGCCGCGCATCGAACGCCGTTGCGACGACGGCCGGTCAGTAGCCGCCCGCGCCGATGGCGCCGGGGGCGGCCGCCACGCCCTGGCCCGCCTTCTCCGCCGCCTCGCGCCGGCGGTACTCGTCCAGCATCGCCGCGGTGGCGGTGGCCCCGCAGCGGGAGACGCCGAGGTCGCGCACGCGGATGAGGCCGTCCAGGTCGCGCACGCCGCCCGCAGCCTTGACCTGGACCTTGGGCGACACGCTCGCGTGCATCAGGGCAAGGTCGTGCTCGGTGGCGCCCTTGTAGTTGTAGCTGCCGTCCGCCTGCTTGACGAACCCGTAGCCGGAGGAGGTCTTCACCCAGTCGGCGCCGGCGCGCTCGCAGAGTTCGCAGAGCTTCCGCTTGAAGTCGTCGCTGCTCAGACCCGCACCGCCTTTGGCGAGGTAGTCGTTCTCGAAGATCACCTTGACCTTCGCGCCGCGCTGGTGCGCCTCGTCACAGACGGCTTTCACGTCACGCGCGACGTACTCCCAGTCGCCGGAGAGGGCCTTGCCGATGTTGATGACCATGTCGATCTCGGCCGCGCCGTCGCGGCAGGCCAGCTCGGTCTCGTAGCGCTTGGACTCGGTACAGGCGTTGCCGTGCGGAAAGCCGATCACCGCGCCCACAAACACGCCGCTACCCATGAGAAGCTCGGCGGCGCGTCTGACGGCGTAAGGCTTGATACAGACCGAGGCGACGCCGTACTGCGCGGCCAGCCTGCAGCCGTCCTCCAGCTCCTGGTCGGTCATCGTCGGGTGCAGGAGCGAGTGGTCGATCATCTTGGCGAGCTGCTCATAGGTATATTTCATCGGGCACCTTAGGCGAAGTAGGGTTTGAGCACGTTGCGAGCGACCTTCAGGGCGCGCTGCCGGCCATCTAAAGACGGTCCGAAGGTGTCGTCTTCAACCTCGATGCAGACCGGGCCGCGGTAGGAGGTCTCCATCAGCGCCCCCATGAAGCGGCCCCAGTCCATCTCGCCGTAGCCCGGGATGCGCGGCTGATGCCACTCCAGCGGCGTGGCGAACACGCCCACCTCGTTGATGCGGTCGCGCCGGATCTTGACGTCCTTGGCGTGCAGGTGGAAAAGCTTGGACTGGAACTCGCGCAGCGGGCTGGCGGGGTCCATATGCTGGAGCACGAAGTGGGACGGGTCGTAGTTCAGCCCGAAGTTTGCCGACGGGATATCGCTGAAGGCGCGGCGCCAGATGGCCGGCGTGGTCATCAGGTTCTTGCCGCCGGGCCACTCGTCGCGGGTGAAGAGCATCGGGCAGTTCTCGATGCCGACCTTGATGCCGTGCTCCTCGGCGAAGGCCACCAGCGGCCTCCATGTCTTAAGAAAACGCGGCCAGTTCTCGTCCACGCTCCGCGTCCAATCACGCCCGACGAAGGTGTTCACGTTCTCCAGGCCCAGCTTCTCGGCCGCGAGCATGACTTTGCGGAGGTGCGCGCAGGCGACCCGGCTGACCGCGGGGTCAGGGTCGAGCGGATTGGGATAATAGCCTAGACCTGAAAGGGTTACGCCGTAACGGTCGCACAGGGCGTTGACAGCGTCCGCCTGGGATCTTGTGAAACCGTCGACATCCAGATGGGTGACTCCCGCAAACTTACGCTCAGCCTTACCCTTGGGCCAGCACATCAGCTCGACGGCGGCGAAGCCCTCGGCCGCGGCGAATTCGAGCACCTGTTCGAGGTCGAGGTCGGGCAGGATGGCGGAGACGAATCCGAGTTTCATAACGTTCCCAGGGTTAACTTTTTACAAGCGAACAAGACTGCTAAGTGACACGTTGTTTTGGAAGTATGGAATGTTGGAAGACCCCTTCGGCCTCTTCGGTCTCAAACCCCACCATTCCACCATTCCATCATTCCATCATTCCGGTTTAGGTTGCTGGCTCCGCCCGCATTGTACGTTGACCCACTTGCGGGCTTGGTTACTCGCGAGGATGGCTTCGCAGACGGCAACCTCCTGATGTCCGTCGCGCACGCTGGCGAACAGGCGCTCGGCCGTTCCGCCTGCGATGGCCGCGTAGATGTTGCGGAAGTTCATCTTGAACGTGTCGGGGAAGCCTTCCACGTGGCCGGGCGGATAGTCCATCAGGCCCGCCGCGCCGTCGCCGAAAGCCGGAGTGGCGCGCACCGCCGTCTCGTTCGCGCCGTCGCGGTTGCCGAAGTGCAGCATCTCCGGCTCCTCCGAGCACCACCACGCCGACTTCTTCGAGCCGTAGATCTCGATGCGGATGCAGTTCTTGCGGCCGGCGGCGACCTGCGAGACCCCGAGGTTGCCGCGCGCGCCGTTCGCGAAACGCAGCAGCACGCTGGCGAAGTCGTCGGTCTCGACCTCGTAGGCGGCGTATTTCATCTTCGCGTCCGCCTGGGCGAACGTCAGCACCTCGCCCAGCGGGCGCTTGCGTGTCGTATGCCATGTGGCGAGGTCGGCCATCACGGAGTCGATCCCCGCGCCGAGGATGAACGACGCCGTATCCATCCAGTGCGTGCCGATATCCGCCACGGCGCGCAGCTTGCCTCCCTCCTGCGGCAGCAGGCGCCAGTTGTAGTCGGTGTCCTTGAACAGCCAGTCCTGCATGTAGGAGCCGTTGACGTGGATGATGTCGCCCAGCTCGCCGCGCGCGACCAGGCGGCGGAGCGCCAGCACGGCCGGGTAGAACCGCACGTTGTAGTTCACCGCGAAGACCCGCCCTGCGGCGCCTGCCGCCTTGACGATCCGCGCGGTTTCGCGCGTGTTCATGGCGAGGGGCTTCTCGCAGACGACGTGCTTGCCCGCGCGGAGGGCGGCCAGCGACATCTCGGCGTGGAACCGGTTGGGTGTGGTGATGTGGACCACGTCCACGTCAGGGCAGGCCAGCAGGTCGCGGTAGTCGCCGAACGCCAGCGGTATGGCGAGGGCGGAAGCCGCCTTGTCGGCCAGGCCGGCCACGTCGCAGATGGCCGTCACGCGGATCCCGAGGCGGCGCAAGGCCTCGACATGAACCGGCCCGATAAACCCTGTGCCGATGACACCGGCGCGGAGGGCGTGGAGGTCGTTCGGTGTATGCACAGGGCAGCTCCTTAAGCTCTCGCTGACGGGCCGTCAGGAAGGTGTTGGCCGCTGCCCGCCGCCTCTCGCGGCGGGCAGCCCGCAGCCGGTGTTCCGGCAGGCTCAGCCGATGCCTTCGAAGAGCACCGTTGAGAGGTAGCGCTCACCGGCGTCGGGCAGGATCACCACCAGGGTCTTGCCGGCGAAGGCCGGATCCTGCGCCACGCGCACGGCTGCGGCGACCGCCGCCCCGCTGGAGAGCCCCACCAGGATACCCTCCTCGCGGGCCAGCCTGCGAGCATACTCAACCGCCTCGGCGCTGGAGACCTGCTCCACACGGTCGACCACCGTAAGGTCCAGCGTGTCGGGAATAAATCCCGCCCCGATCCCCTGGATCTTATGCGGCCCCGGCTTGAGCGCCTCGCCCGCCAGTCGCTGACTGATCACGGGGCTCTCCTGCGGCTCGACCGCGACCGACACGATACGCTTATGCTGGATGTTCTTGATATAGCGCGAAACGCCGCTGATCGTCCCGCCCGTGCCGACACCCGCGATCAGCGCGTCAACCCCGCCCTCAGTATCGTTCCAGATCTCGGGCCCGGTCGTACGTTCATGAATCGCCGGATTGGCCGGGTTCTTGAACTGCTGCGGCAGAAAATACTTGGCCGGGTCAGCGGCGACGATCTCCTCGGCCTTACGGATCGCCCCCTTCATGCCCTCCGCACCGGGCGTCAGCACCAGATTGGCCCCGAACGCGGCCAGCACACGCCGCCTCTCGATGCTCATGGTCTCCGGCATCGTCAGGGTCAGCCGGTATCCGCGCGCCGCCGCCACGTAGGCCAGCGCGATACCGGTGTTGCCGCTCGTGGGCTCCACCAGCTCCACGCCCGGCTTAAGCACGCCGCGCTTCTCGGCGTCCCACACCATGGCCGCGCCGATGCGGCACTTCACCGAGTAAGAAGGGTTCCGGCCTTCCATCTTGGCGAGCAGCGTCGCCTTCGACCCCGGGGCCACCTTATTCAGCCTGACGAGCGGCGTGTTGCCGATCGCCTGCGCGTTGTCACTGTAGATTCTGCTCATGTCCGCCTCCTCTGTTATTTTAACCGACATCCGTTTGGCTTGCGCGGAGCGCCTGATCCATATCCGCCTTGATATCCTCGACATCCTCCAGCCCGACCGAGAGCCGGATATAGTCCGCCGTGACACCCGTCGCCCGCTGCTGCTCTTCGGTCAGTTGCTGATGCGTGGTCGAGGCCGGGTGGATCACCAGCGACTTCGCGTCGCCGATGTTTGCCAGATGCGAGAGCAGCCTGACGCTGTCGATGAACCGCACGCCAGCCGCACGACCGCCTTTAATCCCAAAGCCGACGATCCCGCCGAACCCCCGCTTGAGATAGCGCGCGGCCATCGCATGGTTCGGGCTTTCGGGCAGACCGGGGTAGTTCACCCAAGCCACCTGCGGATGCGTCTGGAGCCAGCGCGCCACGGCCAGCGCGTTCTCCGAGTGGCGCGCCACGCGCAGGTCCAGCGTCTCAAGGCCCAGCAGGAACTCACGGGCGTTGAACGGGCTCAGCACCGCGCCGATATCGCGCATCAGGGTCACGCGGATCTTCATCACAAACGCCACATTCCCCATGCCCGGGACCGCACGCAGAGCGTCCCAGTAGGCGAGACCGTGATAGCTCGGATCAGGTTCGGTGAACTCGGGATAGAGACCGTTATCCCAGGCGAATCGACCCGAGTCCACAATCACACCGCCCACCGAGGTGCCGTGGCCGCCGATGTACTTGGTCGCGGAACTCGCGATGATGTCCGCGCCATGGTCGAACGGCCGCACCAGCCCCACGCCGCACGTGTTATCCACCACCAGCGGCACGCCCGCCGCATGCGCGATCGCCTCGATCGCCTCGAAGTCCGGCACGTCGAGCTTAGGGTTCCCGATCGTCTCCACATACACCGCGCGCGTCCGCGGCGTGAGCGCGCGACGGAAGGCCTCCGGGTCGCGCGAGTCCACAAACACCACCTTGCGGCCCAGCTTCGGCAAGGTGTGGTTGAAAAGCTGATACGTCCCCCCGTACAGATTGTTGGCCGCCACAACCTCATCGCCCAGGCGCGTGATCGCCAGCAGCGCGTACGTGATCGCCGCCTGCCCCGAGGCCGTGGCCAATGCCGCCGTACCGCCCTCGATCGCCGCCACCCGCTTCTCGAAGACATCGGTGGTCGGGTTCATCAGCCGCGTGTATATGTTACCGAACTCCTTCAACGCGAACAAATTGGCCGCGTGCTCGGAACTCTTGAACACATACGAGGTGGTCTGGTAGAGAGGCACCGCGCGCGACCCCGTAGTCGGGTCGGGGACCTGCCCGGCATGCAACGCGACCGTACTTAAGTGACTGCCCTTCTGCTCCATCTCCCAGCCCTCCTTACCGTCAGCCTGCCCAACCAAAACACCAGTTTGTCTAGTTGATAAGTCCAGAATTTACCCGATCCGCGTGTTCCAGTCAACGACAATCGTAGGCGCCCTTCTGAAATCCTCCCCTCACAGCGCCAGCTTACACGGCGCGCCGGGCACGTCGCGCACGAAACGCGGCAACGCCAGACCGCCGACGCGCGCGGCGAGTTCGCGCGCGAGCTGCCGCGCGCGCCGCAGCGGCACCCGGAAATGGGCGACCCCCGCGACCGGATCGCATTGGAACACGTAGTAGGGCCGCACCCGCGCGCGCTGGAGGGCCATGCAGAGGTCGGCCAGCGCCTCGGCCGTGTCGTTCACCCCGCGCAGCAGCACGCTCTGGTTGGAGACGGGGATCCCCGCGTCAACCAGCCGCGCGCAAGCCTCGACCGCCTCGGGTGTCAGCTCCCGCACATGGTTGAACTGGGTGTTGACCCAGACCTTCCTGAAACTTCCCAGCGCACCCGCCAGCTCCTCGGTCACCCGCATCGGCAGGCAGCCCGGCACGCGCGTGCCGATACGCACCGCATCCACCTGCGGCAGCGCCGCAAAGGCCCGGACCAGCACCAGCAGCCGCGCATCAGGCAGGAGCAACGGGTCCCCCCCCGACAGCAGCACCTCGCGGACGGCCGGGTGCGCCTGGACCCACGCCACCGCCGCCCGACGCTGCTCGGGCGTGCGCACGACCTGCGCCCCACGCAGCAGGCCCTTGCGCGTACAATGACGGCAGGCCGCCGCACACCGGTCGTGCGCCATCACCAGCACACGGTCCGCGAAACGCTGCCTGACGCCGTGGCAGCGCGCCGAGCGGCCCGTCTCCTCAAACGGGTCGGCGACCATGCCCCGCTCCTCCACCAGTTCTGCCGCAGCGGGCAGGAACTGCAGGTTCAGCGGGTCGGCGGGATCCTCACGGCTTAACTGCGCGAGCACATACGGCGATACGCGGACCGGGTAACGGGCGTGCACGCGCGCCGCCATCGCCAGGTCCACGCCGTAGTCGGCCAGCACAGGCGCAGGCCCTGACAAGGCGCAGCGCATCTGGCTCCGCCACGCTTGCCGAGGCACGTTCAAGCTCGTTCGTTCAGGCATACGCTTCCCGGCCGGCCCCCGCCTGCCGCCGACACTCACAGTCCGGCGAGCAGATCCCGGATCGCGCGCTCGCGCGCCTCGATCGACTCGCACAGCCTGAACTGCACGCGGGCACGGTTCAGGTTCTGCTCGGGATGGCGGATCTTGAAATAGACGCTGCCCGCCAAATAGTCCTGGAAGAAGCGCAGGCCCAGCTCAAAGGTGATCAGACGGATGGAGTCGAAGAGATAACGGCGGTCGGCCTCTGTCAGGAACCCGCGCGCGTGGGCCATGTAGCCCTTGCAGAAAGCCGCACACAGGTCAAGGTCGAACACCACCTTGCTCAAGTTCTGCTCGTCCTCGCCCGCATGGTTACAGATCGAGCGCAGAGCGTCGCCGAAGTCGTAGTGGATCAGCCCGGGGCTGACCGTATCGAGGTCGATCATCGCCGTACCTTTGCCGGTATAGTCGTCGATCATGATGTTGTTGACCTTCGGGTCGCCGTGCATCATGCGCAGCGTCAGCTCGCCCGTGTTCAGCGCCGCCTGTAGCGTCGCGGCGAAGCCGCGGCGCTCCTCGACAAACTTCGCCATCCTGCGCGCCTCCATCGAGGCGTTGAGCCGCTCGTTCGCCAGGGCGTTGCCCGACAGCGTCGCATCGTACTTCGCGAGATAGCCCGGCGTGATGTGAAAGCCGGGCAGCGGATCGATCATCGTCGCCGGGGCCAGATCGGACACCAGCCAGTGGAAGTGCCCCAGCACCGCGCCGCACTCGGCCGCGTGCTCCGCGCCCTGCGCCTCGTCGAAAGCCGTTGCCGAAGCCACCTTGGTGATGACCCGCCAGACGTCCCCCCCCTCGTCCACGAAGAAATCCCCGCCCTCACGCGTCGGGACGATGCGCGGCATCTGCCACACCCGGTCGCTCTCATCGGCCTCCGCCTCCAGCTTGGGGTGCACGTGCGCCGTCAGTTGGCGCAGGTTGTGCATGATCGCCTCCGGCCGTGGAAACACGTTCCGGTTCACCCGCTGCAGGATCACCTGCTCCTCGGCGAACGTGTTGCGGAAAATGGCGAGGAACGTATCGTTGACATTCCCGTTACCGGTCGGGTTGATCGTCACCAGACGGCCCGAGACGGCGAACTGACGCATCAGCAGGGAGAGTTCCATAATCACACCTCATGCACGGTCTAAGTTGACGCCGATTGTGCCCGTTCATCCGCCAGCACGCAACTAAAAAGACAGGGCAAACCACTTCCCTCAGGGCGGGCCGCCCCCCTCACCCCGCTCAAGCGCCTCGCGCCACCGGGCCTCGCTCAGCAGCCAGAACCAGTCGTTATGCGTGGCTCCTGCCATCCGGATCAGCCGCTTGTCGGGACGCGGCAGCGACCGATAGAGCGCGAGCGTGCTGGCCTCGGGTATGATCTCATCCTCCTCGGCCAGCAGCACGGTCACGGGGCCGTCATAAGACTTCAGGTTGGCCGTACTGTCGTAACGGTCAAACAGCAGATACCGGACCGGCAGCCACGGATAATGCTGCGCCGCAACCGTGGCGAGGCAGTCCCACGGCGTCACCAGCACGACCGCGTCGGCCCGCACCGCCGGGTCTGCGGCGACCGCCGCCGCGACACCGGCCCCCAGCGACTCGCCGACAAGCACGAACCGCCCCGGATACCGCGCGCGCACCTCGCGCGCCGTGGCGCGCCCGTCGGCGACGAGCGCGGCCTCCCCGGGCCTCCCCGGCCGGGCCCCATAGCCCGGATACTCCGCCAGCACGACGCGCCAGCCGAGACGCCCGAGACGTTCGCCGTACGCCGCCCGGTCGCACGCCGAGCCCGCGTTGCCGTGAAACAGCAACACCGTGCCGCACACCGGGGCGCCCCCTGCCGCACCCGCCCTCACAAGCGCACGATACTCCGCACCGGCAGCCTCCGGCCACCTCACCAGCCCGCACGCCTCAAAGCGCCGGGCCGCACCCGAGGCGTCGAACCGCTCCGGGCAGTAGAGCAGCCGACGCTGCCCGAGCGTCAGCAGCACGCCGGCCGCCACGAACGCCACGGCCACGGCACGCGCCAGACGGCACACCGCGCGCGATAGCCAGCCCCACGCGAAAGTCCTCGCTTGCATAAGTGACCGACTATCCTAACCGCGACACGCCGCCTGTCAAGCCCGGCCCGCCGCGCATGGCGCCCACCTTGGTTTGCCGCTCGCCCCCCGCGGCGGCATGTGTTACGGTAAAGGGCATGAACTCGTCCGACAGGTGGGGTGTCGCCGTGACGCTGGCCAGCGCCGTACTGGCGTCCGGCACGGTCCACAGCCAACCGGCGCAGCCCCTGCTCTTCTCGCATATGGCCGACGCCTCCGCCGTCGAGTGGCTGGGCGCCGGGCTGATCGCGGTCGCCTGCGACGAGGACAACATCCTCCGCACCTACCGTCTGCCCCAGGGCGGGCCGCCGGTATCGGCCCACGACCTGTCGCCGTGGCTCGAGCTGGCGCGCCCGTCGCCCGAGGCCGACATCGAGGGTTCCGCCCGCATCGGCGACCGCATCTACTGGATCACCTCGCACGCGCCGAACCGCGAGGGCAAGCCGCGGCCCAACCGCCGCCGTTTTTTCGCGACGCGGCTTGACCTTCGCGACGGCGTCCCGGCCCTCGTCCCGGAAGGGCGCCCCGTGACCACGCTGCTCGACCTGCTGGACGCCGACCCCCGCTACGCCGGCTTCGGTCTCGCCGCAGCGGCCCTCCGCCCGCCGAAGACCCCCGGCAGCCTGAATATCGAGGCCCTGTGCGACACGCCCGACGGCGGGCTCCTGATCGGCTTCCGCTCTCCCACGCCCTCCGGAATGGCCTTGCTCGCCCCTCTGGTCAACCCGTCACAAGCGGTCGCCGGACAGCCCGCGCGCTTCGGCGCGCCGCTCCTGCTCGACCTCGGCGGCAACGGGTTACGCGCCCTCGTGCGGCTCACCGACGGCTACCGGCTCCTCGCAGGCTCCCCCCTGAGCGGCGGCAGGCCCCAGCTCTACCGGTGGGACGGCGTGCGGGCGCCTGTCCGTGTCCCGCTCGACGGCCTGCCCCCCGACGCGACCCCGGAGGCGCTCGCGGCCGTCGAGACCGAGACGGGCCCCGCCCTCCTCATGCTCAGCGACGACGGCGCCCTCATGGTGGACGGACGTCCCGCCAAAGAGCACCCCGTGCCCGCGCGCCGCACCTTCAGAGGCTTCCTCCTGCCGCTCTGAGCCCCGCCGCCCACCGCCGCACGGGTATGGACAGCCGCAAGGATACGCCCTATACTCGTGATATGAAACCTGCCCTCCTGACCGCACTCGCACTCGCCGCCGCACTCGCCGCCGCGGCCCCGTCCGCCCGGCCCGTACGCCCCGTCGACCTCGTGGAGCCGCGCATCGACACGCGCGCCTCGCGCTGGATCTTCTTCTCCTCCGCCTGCCGGCCCTTCGGCCTGGTCAACCTCAGCCCGGACACTGCCCTCCAGAACGACTGGGGCTCCGGCTACCTCTATGACGAGCCCTTCGTCCGCAGCTTCAGCCATATCCACGGCTGGCAGCTTTTCGGCGTACAGGTCATGCCCGTGCGCGAGCTGAACTCCGCCGAGCCGCTCTCCGAGTCGAACAAGGCCCCGTTCTCCCACGACGACGAGGTCGTCAAGCCCGGCTACCACAAGGTCGTCCTGGCCGACCGCGGCATCACCGCCGAGCTGACCAGCACGACCCGCGTGGGCTTCCACCGCTACACCTACGGCACCGCCGAGGGCAGGCTCCTCTTCGACGTCTCCTCCGCCTTCGGCAACGAGTTCAAAGTCGGCGCCGCGGAGCTGCGCCAGACCACGCCCCGCGAGGCCGTCGGCTCGTTCGAGATGCGGCCCACCTCGCGCCGCAAGAAGCCCTTTGTCGGCTACTTCGTGGCCCAGCTCAACCGCGACTTCACACCGGCCGAGGTCAAGCCCGGCGCCGCGCTCTGGACCTTCCAGACCGGCGGCGCGCCCGTGCTGCTCAAGGTCGCGCTCTCCTACACCTCGGCCGAGGGCGCGCGCCGCAACCTCGACGCCGAACTCGCCCACTGGGACTTCGACCGCACGGTCGCCGAGTCGCTCGACGACTGGAACCGCTGGCTCAGCCGCATCGAGGTCGAGGGCGGCACCGCCAGCCAGCGCGTCAAATTCTACACCGACCTCTGGCACGCCCTGCTGGGCCGCCGCATCATCAGCGACGTGGACGGCCGCTACCCCGACAACACCGGCCCCGCCACCCGTATCCTCCAGGTCGCGCTCGGGGCGGACGGCAAGCCCCGCTACAACCACCACAATTTCGACGCCTTCTGGGGCTCGCAGTGGTCGCTCCAGAACCTCTGGGGACTGGCCTACCCCGGCGTGATGAGCGCCTTCTGCAACACCTCCCTCGACCTCTACCGCAACGGCGGCCTGATCCCGCGCGGCCCCAGCGGCGGCAACTACACCTTCGTGATGATCGGAGACCAGGCCGCGCTCTTCCTGACCTCCGCCTACATGCAGGGCATCCGCGACTGGGACGTGCAGGCCGGCTACGAGGGCCTGCGCAAGAACGCCTTCGTGGGCGGCATCCGTGACCGCGCGGGCTACGAGACCGGCGACGCCCCAGCCGGCGGCGGCATGCGCTTCTACGAGAAGACCGGCTTCATCCCCCTCCACAAGGAGGGCTCGGGCGGTCACCGCCAGCCCGCCGCCCAGACGCTCGAGTACAACTTCCAGGACTGGTGCCTGGCCCAGCTCGCCCAAGCGCTCGAACGCCACGAGGACGCCGCCCTCTTCCTCGACCGCTCGCACGGCTGGACCAACCTCTTCGACGCCGCCACCGGCTACATCCGCCCCAAGGAGCAGGACGGCTCCTGGCTCGAAGATTTCGCGCCGGTCGTGGAGGGTAAGTTCAACGCCCCCGGCTTCGTCGAGGGCAACAGCGCCAACTATACCTGGTTCACACCCCACGACTACCCCCTGCTCGCCCGGCTGATGGGCGGCAACGAGCGGGCCGCGCAGCGCCTCAACATCCAGTTCGAGAAGGCGCGCAACAAGCGCTTCAACGCCAACGGCAAGGACCACGCGACCCCCTGGATCGACTACGGCAACCAGCCTGCCACCCAGCTCGCCTACGTCTTCAACCACCTGGGCCACCCCTGGCTGGCGCAGTACTGGGCACGCCAGGTCAAGGAACTCACCTTCGGCGGCACCTCGCCCTGGAGCGGCTATAACGACGACGAGGACCAGGGCCAGATGGGCGCCGTCAGCGCGCTGCTCGCCCTGGGCCTCTTCGACATCCTCGGCGGCGCCGCCCCGGAGCCGCGCTACGAGCTTTCGGCCCCGGTCTTCGACCGCATCACGATCCACCTCGACCCGGCCTACAGCAGCGGCAAGACCTTCGTGATCACAACCCGCAACAACCGGTACGAACACCCCTACATCCAGTCCGCCGCCCTGAACGGCCAACCCCTGGAGACCTACTGGTTCCGGCAGCGTGACCTCAAGGCGGGCGGCACGCTGGAGCTGGTCCTCGGCCCCGAGCCCAACACCCGCTGGGGCCGGCCGTAATCCCGCACGCCGCACGTGCGGCGGCCGTGCCCCTCACTCCGTCCGGCGGTCCGCCCCACCGGCCCTCCCGGCCTCCAGCTCGGCCAGGATCGCGCGGCACGTCAGCACTTTCTCGACCAGGTCGAGCGGCACATAGAAGTAGTGGTTGGAGGACTCGTACCCGATACGCGCGTCAGCCTGCACCAGCGGCAGCAGGCGCCTGACGATCCCCAGCTCCTCCCGCACCGCCCGCACGGCCTCCTCCCGCGCGGCCTCCCTGCCGGCCTCCTCCTGCGCCGCCAGCAGGCGGTCACGCGCCACCACGAACCGGGCCTGCTGCACGCACGAGGCGAAGTGCAGCTCCGCCGCGCGGAAGAGGCCGGCCTCGCGCACAGCCGTCACCCGGGCCTCGCCCTCACACGCCTCGGCCGCCCGCTCGAACAGGTCACAGCCGCGCACGAACCCCGCGCGGACGCGCTGCATCTGCCCGATCCAGACCTCGGCCGGATAGACCGCACGCCACGCCTTCAGGTCATCGTACGGCAGGCCGACCATGGTGGCCGAGTAGCCGGACGGCCGCAGGTACAGCGGATTCGCCGGGCCCATGTGCTGCGGTCCGCAGTAGAGGGTCCGCGGATGGTACGGGAACTCGCGGAAACCCTCGGAGAACGCCGTCCAGGCCTGCCGCACGAGCGGCGCTGCGGCACGCCCGTAACGACGCTCCGCCACACGGTCGAGAACCGCCCCGACCTCCGTGCCGCCCCTCGAGAACGACTGGAAGACCTCCAGGTTGGGCGACGGGTAACAGCCGAGGCTCCAGCTCAGCATCACCCCGTCCGTGCCGGCCGCCGCAAGGTTCTTCGCATGCTCGGCCACCAGGTCGAGCGTCGGCAGATACGGGATCGCACAGAACTCCCAGGTCGCGCCGACCTGCACCTTGGCCACCGTCTTCAGCCCGGCCGCCTGCGCCGCCTTCCAGTGCCGCAGCGCGCGCGGACCGGGGCCGACCGCCGAGATCGCATACTCGCCCACCGCCGACTCGACACCGCCGCGCGAAATCGGCAACGCCCACTCGCTGACCGACATGAACCAGCACCCCTTGGGCAGCCGCGCGATGATCTCCGAGCCGTCACCATGCCCGCGCCAGCCCCAGTCCCAGACCATGACCTTGGCCTCCGGCGCATGCCGGTGAACGCCCTCCTCGACCACCGCGTTCACCTCGGCGATGATCTCCGCGTCCGTGCGCGACCGGCAGCGCGGGCACTCCCGCCACTGGCCGTGCGAGGCGCAGCTCGTCGGGTTCTCCGACGCGGTAATCGTAAAGACGCCGCCCAACCCCGGCACCTGGGCGAACACCTGAGCCACCGCATCGCCCAGCCAGCGCCGCACCTCAGGGCTCGACGTGCAAAGCCGGAAACCGTCGCCCGCCGCCACACCGCGCAGCGCCTCACGCTCCGGCCGCGCCGTGAAAAAGGCCGCCGGCATGGCGCGCGGCTCATTCAGGTACAGGTAAACGTCGATGCCGTACCGCTTCGCCCGCGCCACCAGGGCCCGCAGCCCGGCGATACGCCGCTCGCAGCCCTCGCCGAACTCCGGAAAGGCGGGATCGCGCGCCAGCGTGCGCAGCACCGTATGCACCCAGACGCCGTTGACGCCGCGCGCCGCCAGCCGCTGCAGCAGCCCCTCCGGATACGAGGGCACCTCCGGGTCAGCCAGCGGGTCGCCGTAGTCCGCGAAATACGAGAAGATGAAGCGCACCTCGAAAGGCGAGTCCGCCGCCGCGGCCGGCGCCGCCGCCTCCGCCAGCGGCCGCGACAGCTCGCCGACGAACGCGAACCGTGGCTCCTCCGGCCCCGAGAGCGCCTTCGCCAGCCCCTCCTCCTGCAGCCAGCCCGCCAGACGGCCCGCAGCCGCCCCTTGACCCGCGTCCGGCGGCGCGTAACGCAAAGGCTCGCACGCCGGCTTGACGCTCCCCAGCTTGACGTACAGAAAATCATCCTCCAACAACGACTCGCGCAGCCGCTCCCGCGTCAACCCGAGCAGCTCGGTCAACTGCCCGTAAGGCAGAAGATGCCAGTTGCGGCGCACGACCGTGATGTACCCCTTGTCCCGCCACTCCGGCTGTATCGGCCCCTGCCGCGGCAACCCCATCGACAGGGCCACCTGCTCCACCCTCTCCGGCACGGTGCCCAACACCTCCGCCAGCCGCTCCTGCGGCACCAGCCGCCAGTTGCGCCAGACAAACGCGTGCAGCCGGCTCGGAAAAGGCTCACACCCCAAAGCGGGCTTGCGGCCCTCCTCCCCCGGCAGCGGCACGCCCTCCGCGCCGCACACCTCCGCCGCACAGAACAGCGCCAACACCCCCCCGATCATCCGACGCCTCATCCGCTACCTCCGTCCCTCAGGAACCCCCCGCACCACACACGCGCGCGACGCGTCTGCCAGATACAGCCGCCCCTCACGGTCCACCGCCAGCCCCGTCACCAGCCACCCCGAGCCCGCCATCGCCATCGCGCTCCCGCCCAACCTGACGACACGCCCGCCCGATGTCACCTTCCACACCGCCTGCCTGCCGCGGTCCGCCACATACACGGTGCCCGCCCCGTCCGACGCCACACCGTCGAGCCGCCCGAACACGCCCGCGCCGACCACCGTCGAGACCGCCCCCGCCGACGTCACATGGCGCAGCCGGTCGCCGTCCGCCACATAGGCCCCGCCGCGCCCGTCCGCCGCCACCGCCAGCGGCGCCGCAAAGCGCGCCGCCGCTCCGGCCCCGTCAACCGCGCCCGCCTGGCCCGCCTTCCCCGCCACCGTCGTGACCGCCCCGTCCGGCGTCACCCGGCGCACCACCCGGTTGTGATAGTCCGCCACCCACGCCACACCCCCCGCGTCCAGCGCCACACCCGCCACGCAGTCGAAGCGCGCCGCCGCACCGACGCCGTCCAGCGCCCCACGCTGGCCCGGGGCGCCCGCCAGCGGACGCACCTCGCCGCGGCGCGTCACCGCCACCAGCGCATGCGCCGCATCCGCGACCGTACACACGCCCGCCGCATCCGCCGCCACCGCCACCGGCGCCGTCAGCGCCGCCCCCCGACCGGCCACCGTGCGCACCTCGCCCCGCGGCGACACCGCGCGCACCGACCCCGCCACACCGTCCGCCACCAGCAGCGTGCCGTCCGCCGCCAGCGCCAGCCCCTGCGGGCCGCGCAGCCGCGCGGCGCCGCCCGACCCGTCATCCTCGCCCGGCTCTCCCGGACGCCCCGCGAACACCTCCCAGACGTACCTTTCCTCCTCCACGCCCGCGCCCACACCTGCCGACGCACGCCCCGACGACGCCGCCGCACCCCGCTCGCGCCGCGCCGCCACCAGCCGCCGCTCCTCGCGCAGAGGCGTGCCCGTCACCAGCCGGTTGTTGCACGCGTCCGCCACCACCAGCACGCCGCCCTCGAGCCAGCCGATCCCCGACGGCTGCGCGAACCGCGCCTCACGCCCGACCCCGTCCTCACACGCCATCGTCTGCGGCAGCCCTCCCAGCGTCGTCACCGTACCGTCCGCCGCCACACGCCGGATCAGATGGTTGTCCCGGTCCGCCACATACAGGTTGCCGCCCCCGTCGACCGTCAGCGCCGCCGGGCCGTTGAACCGCGCCAGCACCCCCACGCCGTCCGCAGACCCGCGTATCCCCGGGCAGCCGGCGCGCGTCAGCACCTCGCCCGCTGGCGTCACCACCCGGACCGTCTGGTTGCCCGTGTCCGCCACATACACGGTGCCCAGCACATCGACCGCCACGCCGCCCGGGCTGTTGAACCGCGCCGCGCCGCCGCGCCCGTCCGCCGCGCCCGCCTGGCCCGCCTGGCCCGCCACCGTCGTCACCGTGCCGTCCGCCGCCACCTTGCGGAGCAGATGGTTCGCACGGTCCGCCACGTACACGTTACCCGCGCCGTCCGCCGCCACGTCCGAAGGCCACGAGAACCGCGCCGCGCCGCCGGCCGCGTCCGCCGCGCCCGCCTGGCCCGCCTTGCCCGCCACCGTCGTCACCGCGCCGTCCGCCGCCAGCCGCCGCACCGTGTGGTTGCCCGCGTCCGCCACATACACGCCCCCCGCGCCGTCCGCCGACAGGCCCGAAGGCCAGAAGAAGGTCGCGTTCGTGCCCGCGCCGTCCGCCCCGCCGACAGCCCCCGCGCGCCCCGCGCGCGTCGTCACGCCGCCGTCCGCCGCGACCTCGCGCAGGGTGTGGCTGAAGTTGTCAGCCACCACGAGCCGGCCTCCGCCGACCGCCGCCACGCCGCACGGCCGGCTGAACCGCGCCGCGTCCGCCGCGCCGTCCGCCGCGCCGTGCCCGCTGGCCTTCCCGGCGAGCACCCGCGCCATGCCGCGCGCGGGCGCCACGCCCACCACCTGCGCCTCGCTGTCCGACACCGCCACCCCGCCCCGCGCATCCGCCGCCACCCCGCGCGGCGCGCGCAGCCACGCCAGACCGTTGGTGACCGTCGTGACCTGCCCCCCAGGCGACACCCGGCGCACGGCGCGGTTGCCCGCGTCCGCCACATACACCTCGCCCGAAACGCCCACCGAAACCGCCCACGGCGCGCTGAACCGCGCCACCGCGCCCGTGCCGTCCGCGAACCCCGCCACGCCCGGACAGCCCGCCACCGTCACCACCGCACCCGCAGGCGAGACCCGGCGCAGCACGGCGTTGTCGGTGTCCGCCACATACAGGTTGCCCGCCGCATCCGCCGCCACCCCGCGGGGTGAGCGGAACCGCGCCGCGCCCCCCGCGCCGTCCGCCGCGCCCGCCTCGCCCGCGCGCCCCGCCAGCGTCGTCACCGCGCCCGCCGCGCTGACCTTCCTGAGCGTGTGGTTGCCGCTGTCGGCCACGTAAAGGTTGCCGGCCGCGTCATACGCCACCCCGCAGGGCCCGCGGAAGCGCGCCGCGCCCCCCGTTCCGTCCGCCGCGCCCGCCTCGCCCGCGCGGCCCGCCAGCGTCGTCACCGCGCCCCCGGACGTCACCCGCCGCACCGTATGGCTGCCGCTGTCGGCCACGGCGACCGCGCCCGCGCGGTCCGCCGCCACCCCGCACGGCCGGTCAAAGCGCGCAACGCTCCCCGGCCCGTCGCTCACGCCTGACTCGCCCACCGCCCCCACCCAGGTCGTGACCCGCCCCTCGGGCGTCACACGCCGCAGCGCGTGGTTGTAAAAATCGGCCACCACCAGGCTGCCGGCCGCGTCATACGCCAGGCCATGCGGCTGACAGAAGCGCGCCGCCGCGCCGTCCCCGTCGACGTTGCCGAGCCCGCCCCCGGCGCCGGTCAGCGTGCGCCACTCATACACCGTCTCGCAGCTCCCGCGCGGCGAGACGCAGGCCCCTGCCAGGCCCGCC
>JAKJGY010000175.1 GCA_022704145.1 Verrucomicrobiota bacterium | reverse complement strand
GCGTCGTGGGCGGCGGCGGGGGCTGCGGCTGCGGGCTTTGCGGTGTGGGCGTGCGCGCCGATCAGGGCGCCCAGGCCGCGGCCCAGGCCGGGGCGCGGGTGGCGGTGGGCGGCGGGGGGTGTCTGGGGTTTGGCGGGGGCCGGCGCCTGCTTTTTGTGGGCGGGCTTGTTTTTGGTGCTCATGGATAGGTTCCCGGGCGGTTCAGGCCAGCGGTTTCAGGCAGGCCAAACAGGAGGTTCATGTTCTGGAGGGCGGAGCCGGCCTGGCCCTTCATCAGGTTGTCGATATGTGCGACGATACGCAGGCGGTTGACGCGCTCGTCCACGCTGACCACCAGGTTGCAGAAGTTGGTGCCGCGCACGTTCAGGGTGCCGATGGCGGCCTTGCTGCCGAAGACGCGCACGAAGGGGCTGTCCTTGAAGAAGTCGCGGTAGAGCGCCACAAGCTCGGCTTCGGAGGCGGGGCGGGTCAGCGTGCCGTAGAGGGTCGAGAGGATGCCGCGGCAGACGGGCACGACCTGGGCGGTGAAGGTGATGCGCACCTCGGTCCGGGCCTGGAGGCTCAGCTCGCGCTCGACCTCGCAGACGTGCTGGTGGCCGGCGAGCTTGTAGGCGTTCATCTGCTCGTAGCGGGCCGGGTAGTGGAAGGAGGCGTTGACCTTCTTGCCGGCGCCGGAGACGCCGGTCTTGCAGTCGCAGATCAGGCTGAACGGCTCGACGAGGCGCTCGCGGGCGACGGGCGCGAGGCCGAGGATGCAACTGCACGCGAAGCAGCCGGGGTTGCCCACGAGGTCGGCCTTGGCGATGGCGTCGCGATGGAGTTCCGCGAGGCCGTAGGCGGTGCGTCCCAGCAGGTCGGGCGCGGCGTGGGCGGGCTCCTTGCCGATGCGCGTGGCGTAGTCGGCGTAGGCTTCGGGGGTGGTGAAGCGGAAGTCGCCGCTGTAGTCGATGACCTTGGCGCCGCGCGCCAGCTCGGCGCGGGCGGCGGACATGCCGACGCGGTCGGGCGTGGCGAAGAACACGACATCGGCGGGCTCCTGGGCGCGCGGGTCGTCCGCGGCGAGCACGGGCAGGTCGCAGAAGCCGTGCAGGTGCGGATAGACCTCGGCGATCGGCAGCCCGACATCCTCACGCGCCACAAGTCCGACCAGCCGCGCCTCGGGATGCTGGAGCAGCAGCTCGATGATGCCCACACCGCCATAACCCGTCGCGCCGACAACCTTCACACGAATCATACGACACCCTTTCACGCAGTAAAGTTGAAACACTATACTAAAAGGTGCGGGGCTTTCCAAACAATCAAAACTTCACTCTTCCAGCAGGCCGGCCAGGGGTGCGGGCTGCGCCCGCTTGAGGATGTCGCCTGCGATGGCGGCTGCGGCCTCGGGGTGGCCGGCCAGAAGGGCGTTCTGCCGCATGCGGGCCAGGCGGCCCGGATCCGCGAGCAGGCTTTTGAGCTTGTGGCCGGCGTCCTCGATGTCGAAGAGGCGGGCGGCGGCGCCGGCCTCCAGCAGGTATTCGCAGTTGCGCTGCTCCTGGCCGGGGATGGGGTCGACGATGAGCATCGGCTTGCCTTTGGCCAGCACCTCGGAGGTGGTCAGTCCGCCGGGCTTGCTGACGATCAGGTCGGCGGCGTCCATCAGCTCGTGCATGTTGCTCACAAAGCCGAAGACCGTGACGGGCGCGGCGATGGTCCGGGCGGCCTCCGTGGCGCTGGCCTGGAGTTCCTGGTTTGAGCCCGCGACCACGAGCAGGCGGCACGCCACACCGGCCGCGCCGACGGCGAGGATCAGCTCCACGGCCGGCCCGACGCCGACGCCGCCGCCGAGGACGAGCACGACAGGGAGGGCGTCGTCGATGCCCAGCCGCCTGCGCGCCTCCTCGCGACTCAGCCCTGCGGCGAAGGCCGGGTCGATGGGGATGCCCAGCACCGCGATCCGGTCGGGCGCCTGTCCGCGCCGCAGGAGCTGTCGGGCGGCCTCCTGCGTGGCGACGTAGTAGCAGGCGACGTTCTCCGCGACCCAGAGCGCGTGCACCGCGAAGTCGGTCACCGTGCAGAAGAGCGCGGCGGCGGTCTTGCCCTTACGGATGCGGGTCGAGATGATCTCGAGCGGCATGAAGTGTGTGCAGACGACGATATCCGGCTCGAACTCGCGGTAGAACCGCGCGAACTCAAGCGTGTTGGTGCGGTAGACGAAAGACCGCAGTTTCTTACGCAAGGGGTGCGGCGACTTTCTGTCCAGCCGCGCGTACATGTAGCCCCAGAGTTCGGGCGCCCGCTTGATCACGTCGAGATAGCTCTCGCCGTAGGTCTTCTTGAAGATCGACGGTGTGAAGTCGAGGATGTCGCAGATCCTGACTTCCGCCGCAGGGCAGAGCGCGTTAAAGCCTTGCCCCAGCGCCTGTGCGGCGCGCTTGTGGCCGGCCCCGGCCGACGCATGCAGGATCAGTATCCTCATCGGGCAGCTCCTCAAGCGGGCGGCGCCCGCCTTACGGATGGAAGAACGTGTGGCGTAGGCGACGGGGGGACGCACCCCCCGCCGCGACGTTTTGTGTGGATTCTAGCACGTCACAGGGTCTCGCCCCTAGTCCAGATTTTGATGGCGGGGGCGGCAGGGATTGCGGGAGGCGGTGCGGTGCGGTATCATCGGACGGAATGAATGCGACACTCTGCACGGCGATCTTCGCCGTGACCTATTGCGGGATCGCCGTGGGCGGCGTGCCGGGGCTGACGCTCGACCGTACCGGGATCGCCCTGCTGGGGGCGATCGCGATGGTGGCGTCGGGCGCGCTGCCGCTGGGGCAGGCGTTGGGCGCGCTCGACGCGCCGACGCTGCTGCTGCTCTTTGGGCTGATGCTGGTCTCCGCCCAGTTGCGGCTCAGCGGTTTCTACGCGCGCGCCGCGGCCGCGCTCGGCTGTCTGGCGGGCCGGCCGCGCCGTTTCCTGCTGCTGGTGATGCTGGCCAGCGGCGGGCTCTCGGCCCTGCTGGTCAACGATATCGTCTGCCTGGCCTTCACGCCGGTGCTGACGGCGGCGCTGCTGCGCGCGCGTCTGCGGCCCGCGCCGTACCTGATCGGCCTGGCCTGCGCCAGCAACATCGGTTCGGCGGCCACGCTGATCGGCAACCCACAGAACATGCTGATCGGGCAGGTCGGCCGGCTGGCGTTCGGGCCGTTCCTAGCGTGGTGCGCGGTGCCGGTGGTGCTGGCGCTGGCGGCGGCGTACGGGATCGTGCTGGCGCTTTACCGGGGGCGGCTGACGGACGGCGCGGTGCCCTCGGCGGCGGCGGGGGACGGGGCGCTGGCGTACGCCGCGGGCGGGGTCTGGGGCGGCCCGGACGGAAACGCCTGGCAGAGGCGAAAGGGGCTGTTGGCGGCGGGGGCGGTGGTGGCGCTCTTCTTCACGCCGCTGCCGCGCGAGACGGTGGCTTTGGCTGCGGGGGGCGTGCTGCTGTGCAGCAGGCGGATGGACTCGCGGCGGCTGTTGGGGCTGGTCGACTGGAGCCTGATCCTGCTGTTCTGCGGGCTCTTCGTGGTGATCGCGGGGCTGGAGACCACGGGCCTGCCCGCGCGCCTTCTGGCGTGGCTGGCGGGTCACGGGGTCTCGCTGGCCGAGCCGTACGTCCTGACGGCGGCGGGCGCGGCGCTGAGCAACCTGGTCAGCAATGTGCCGGCCGTGATGCTGCTGACGCGTTTTCTGGAGGGCGCGCCGGCGGTCTCCTGGTACACGCTGGCGGTGGCGAGCACCTTCGCGGGCAACCTGGTGACGATCGGCAGCATCGCCAACCTGATCGTGATCGAGCAGGCGCGCGCGCAGGGTGTGAGGCTCGGCTTCCGCGAGCATGCGCGCGCCGGAATACCGGTGACGCTGGTGTCGCTGGCGATCTTGGCAGGGTGGTTGCTCGTGTTGGGCGGGTGTGCTAAGATGGCCTCATGATCAGCTTCTTTCCTATAGTGCCGTTACGTGCCCAGGTGTGGTTGCTGCTGCTGGCGGCGGGCGGGTTTGGGGGCGTCGGCGGCGTGTGTGCGGCGGAGGCCCCTGAGGGTCGCGGCGCGCGGCGGAGCTTGGCGCAGGTGCTGGCCGAAGAGGCGGGCGAGCTGAGCGAGCCGGAGGTGCGCCGCAGGGTTGTCGAGGAGCTGGCGCGGGACGAGCGGTCGCGGCGAGAGGAGGCGGAGGCGCGGGCGTCGGAGCGGGGCTGGCCGCTTCGCGGCAAGTATCCGGACGGCGGCGGTTTCGAGCTGGCCGGGGTCGAGGGTGACGAGCCGCTCTACCGGACGACGCACAATGCGGCGGCGGGGGTCTCCAGCGCCGCGAACCAGCTCTGGGCGGCGCCCTACCTGCTGACCGGCGCGGGCGGTACGGTGGGCGTGTGGGACGAGGGTGCGGTCCGCACGACGCACCGGGAGTTCGGCGGGCGGGTGACGGTGAGGGACGGCACGACGACGGTTTCGCCGCACTCGACGCATGTGGCGGGGACGATCGGCGCGACGGGCGTCACGTCCCTCGCCAAGGGCATGGCCCCGGCGGTGCGGGTCGACAGTTACGACTGGAACTCCGACACCTCGGAGATGACCTCCCGCGGGGCCTCGTATCCGGGCGAGCCGGGGATGCTGTACCTCTCCAACCACAGCTACGGGTTTACGGCCGGGTGGGGGTACACGTACACGGTAGAGGGGTCGCCGGTGTGGACCTGGAACGGCATCGGCACGACCGCCGCCGGCTACGAGCCGGACTTCGGGATGTATGGCACGTCCGCCAACGGCGCGGACGCGCTCGCGGCCAGCCTGCCGTATTACCTGATGTTCCGCTCGGCGGGCAACGACCGCAACAACAACCCTGCGGCTGGCGTGCTGGTCAAGATCGGGGCGGCGACCGTCGCCTACGACGCGGCTTCGCACCCGCCGGGCGACGGCGTGTACAAGGCGGGCGGGTATGACACGATCAGCTATGAGGCGCTGGGCAAGAACGTGCTGACGGTCGGGGCGGTCTACGACGCGACGGACGGGAGCGCGCGCAGCCTGGCGCTCGCCGCGCTGACGGCGTTCTCCTCGTGGGGCCCGGCCGACGACGGGCGCATCAAGCCTGACGTGGTGGCCAACGGGTATTCCCTGTACTCGACCTCCTCGAGCGGCGACGCGCTCTACGCCAACATGAGCGGCACGAGCATGTCGAGCCCCAGTGCGGCGGGCACGGCGCACCTGCTGTCGGAGTATTTCCGCACGCTCTTCACCAACACGGCGCTGCGCGCGAGCACGCTCAAGGGCGTGCTGGTCCACACGGCGGACGACCTTGGGGCGGCCGGCCCGGACTACCGTTTCGGGTGGGGGCTGGTCAACGCGCAGGCGGCGGCGGAGCTGCTGCGCGGGTATGCGGCGCGCGCGGGTACGCGGCGTGTGGTGGAGGACCGCGTGACCGCGAGTCGGCGGACGGTGAGCGTCCCGTTCGCGTGGGACGGCGTGAGCCCGATCCGGGCGACGCTCTGCTGGACGGATCCGGCGGGCGCCGCGACCACCACGCACGACCTGCGGACGGCGCGGCTGGTGAACAACCTCGACCTGCGGGTGCTGGGGCCGACGGGCACGGAGTACCGGCCGTGGGTCATGCCGTATGTGGGGAACTGGAGCACCAACCTGCTGACGGCGGCGGCGGTGACGGGGTCGAACGTCACGGACAACGTCGAGCAGGTGCTTGTCGCCGCGCCGGGCGTGGCGGGAACCTACACGGCGCGTGTGTCCTACGCGGGCACCCTGACGGGCACCGGGCAGCCCTTCTCGCTGCTCCTGAGCGGCGTGGCGGAGACCAGCGCGGCCGGCGCGCCGTCGGTCAGCGCCTCGACGCCCTCGTCGGCAACGGGGACGAGCCTGTTCACGGTCACGGGCGACCGTTTCCTGTTGGGCGCGGACGTGAGGCTGCGGCGCGCCGGCGCGCGTGATGTGGTCGGCGCGGGCGTCGAGGCCCAGGGCGACACGCTCCGGGCGCGGCTGGTCACGGACGGGATGGCCGAGGGCTGGTGGCATCTTACCGTCACGAACCCGGACGGGCAGCGCGCGATCCTGTACAACGCGTTCGTGGTGGGGACGCCGCAGACTCAGGCTGCAGCCGTCTGGGCCGAGGATTTCGAGACCGCCGACATCGCCGGGCGCGGCTGGACGTTCGAGGCGGCGTCGGGGACGAGCCTGTGGGGCCTGTCCACGGCGAAGAGCGTCTCGCCGACGCGCGCGATGTTCTCGGCGGGGGTTGCGACGGTCTCCGACACACGCGTGCTTTCGGCGACGGTCCCGATACCTGCAACAGGTTCGGGACTCCAGCTCTCGTTCTGGCACGATTTCGCGCTTGAGTCTAACGATGGCGGCGTGCTCGAGTTCTCGTTGGATGGCGGCGCCTGGTATGACGCGGTCGGCTCGGGTTCCGGCGCGTCTTTCACGGCAAACGGCTACAATGCCACGATCGGGGGGGCAACCGGCAAGCCAAGCACACAGAACCCGCTGGCGGGCCGCTCAGGATGGACCGGCGCCAGCGGGGGGTTTGTGAAGGTGACGGTCGCGCTGACGGACACGGCGAGATACGCAGGCCACAGCCTGCGGGTGCGCTGGCGGCTGGGGACGAACGGCTCGGCGGCCAGCGCGGGGTGGACGATCGACGACGTGTCGCTGTCCGGCATGATGCCACCCGACATGACGCGGGGCACGGTGTTCGGCGTGCGCTAGCGCTGGCGGAGGAACAGGGTACCGCCTTCCCTTTCACGTTCAAATCGCGGGCCTTTGAGTGTTGTGCTTGTGCCCCCACGTGCGAGTGTGGAACGGCTGCGGGTTAATATTCGGTTCGCCCGTCTTGACTCAAGCAAGGACAAGGGGATACTCTATACATTAACTGTTCACCCGGGCTTACGCAGGGCAAACGTATAAAGGAGAAATCAAATGGGCGACATTGATTTTCTTTGTCCGGAATGTCATGGGCTGCTTGTGGTTGATGAGGCTGGCGCAGGACGGAGAGTCAGGTGCACCTTGTGCAATAAGAACATCCGGGTGCCAGAAAAGAAGACAGGATCCATGGGGCCGGGTGTCGTCAAGGTGAGCTGTCCCGAGTGTAACCAGCACTTGGAGGTTCCGCAGGACTTGTTCGGCACGGTTGTGGATTGTCCGTCTTGCGGTGTTCCGTTGCAACTGCCGATGGGCGCCGGTGTCGCAGTATTGGCCCGTAATGTAGCGCAGGGGGCGGATGCTGGCGGACGCGTTGAAAAGCCTATGCCGAGCGCGCCTTCAGGCCGCGAGCGGCCGCCTGAGGCTCCGCCGCCCTTACCGGGGGAGGTCCGTCCGACCGTCTTTCCGGTCGACGCGGCCAAGCCTCTGGCAAGGGTCATGGACGAGCGCGTGACCGTTTATGGCTTACCCCATTTGCAGGCGAAGGCCGTCGGACACCTGAGGGCGGGGGACTTTATCGTCTTGCTGAAGACGTGGAATCAGGCCGGGCCATGGCTCGAAGTCCGTTGGTCCGGGGCCAAGAGGGGGTACCTGCCCGGCAGCACAAAAGTGACTGTGTTGCAGCGCATACAGGTGAAGGCGAAAGGGCTTGATTTGAGGGCTGAGGACGGAAAGGCACTCGCTAAGCTTGATAAAGGTGCGCTGCTGTGGGCACAGGCGAACACGGCCGGCGCCAGGATGACGTGGGTGTGGCTTGATTCCGGCACACGCGGCGTGATCCCGGCGGACACGAAATATTCGCCCCTTGCGGTACCTGCTGCTGAAGTCGTGCGGTCGGCTGGGCGCGATATCGGCGCTGGACTGTTCTGGTGTGTCGGCGGGCTCATCGTGACGGCGGTGACCTACTCTAGGGCGTCTGAGCAGGGAGGGACCTACCTCATCTGTTGGGGGCCGGTGCTTTTTGGCGGCATACAGGTCCTGAAGGGCCTCATTGCCGGCTGTTCGGGCACTACTCCCCCCGACTACTCGGCGCAGAAATAGGTCGAGCCGGTTTGCTGCGACCCGCTGGGGCGGCCTGCGAAAAATGGGCAAACTGGCCCGCTATGCCAAGGGGCGGCGCGGAGGCGTGCGCTAGCGCTGGCGGAAGAACAGGGTGCCGCCCGCGCCGAGGAAGAGCAGGTTGGGGAGCCAGGCGCCCAGCAGCGGCGGCAGCAGCGCGTTCTTGGCCAGCACCATGCACCCCAGCGAGG
>JAKJGY010000174.1 GCA_022704145.1 Verrucomicrobiota bacterium | reverse complement strand
GAGGCGGCCCAGAAGCGGCGGGACGAGGCGCTCGACGGGGTGATCGAGCTGCTGCTGGCGCAGGGGATGAAGGAGGCTGCGGGCGCTGTTCGGGAGCGGGGCGCGGTCGCCTCCGGCTCGGACGCGAAGCGGCCGGAGTGGGCGCAGCTCGCCGATGTGCTGGAGCGGGGCGAACGCCTGGGAGAGACGATCGTGAAGAGTTTTGTCGCGCAGGCCGGCCAGGAGGTGGTCGTCGAGCTGCGGGGCGGGGGCCGGCGGCTGCTGATCGCCGGTGCGGAGAAGGGGGCGTTCCTGCATCATGAGAAGGTCGGGCAGGCGCGGGTCAAGAAGCGTGTCCCGTTCTCGGAGCTGACGGAGGGCGAGATGCGGGTGCGGGCCGGGGCGGATGTGGCGGGGCTGGACCTGTACCGGCTGACGGCTCTGACGGTGAGCAAGGAGTATGAGGCGGCGAGGCCCTATCTGGCCGGGCTGCCTTCGCCGTTGCGCGAATGCCTGGCCGAGGCGTTGGGCAGGAAGGCGCGCGCGGGCGAGAGGGACGCGGCATGGGCGCAACTGGCGGCGACCCTGGCGCGGGCGGGGGTTGCGGTGCGCGGGAGCGAGCGGGAGGCTGAGGCGCTCGTGGCGGCGTTGAAGGCGGGCGCGCGCAGCGAAGGGATGAACACGTTGCTGCATGCGGCCGCAAAAGACCTGGCCCTGCAATATCGCGGTTCGGAGTGGCTGAAGGAGCCGGGGGTAATCCGTGTGCTGAACAGCCTGATCGCCCTGAAGCCGGAGGAGACGGAGGCCGGCGTGTCAGAGGTGGCGGAGGCTCCCGATGAGAAGGCTGAAGGGACGGCCGCCCGGCCGGACAAGGCCGTCGACTGGAAGAGCGAGATCGATTTCTGAGAGGAACTCAGCACGGAGTCGTCGAGGAGCGGGAGGAGGCGTATGTCTAGAAGGGTCGCGGCCGGCTGGAGAAGGTCGGGTGGCGTCGTCGGGTGGGCCTGTCTGTGTGCCGCGGCGCTGTGCCGGGCGCAGGAGTGGGACGGCAAGGCCAACGGCATGCGGGAGTATCCGCTTGGCGTGCTCGGCGGACGTGCCATCGTTCACCTGGGGAAACCGGACTTCGAGGTCACGAAGCTGGAGCGTGGCGAGGCCGGCGATAAGGGCGGACTGCTGGAGGGTGACCGGATCATCGCGGCGGGGGATAAGAAGTTTGAGGCTTACGACAACGAGATCCACAGCGGAGGCAAGGGCGGCCCGAAAGGGCTGGGCGACGCCCTGGACGCGGCGCTGCAGGGCGGCACGCTTGCGGTGACGGTGCTGCGCGGCGGCGAGGAGAAGAAGCTGCGGATCACGGTGCCGAAGTGGGGGAGCCTGGGCGAGGCGTGGCCGACGGCCGACAATCCGCGGCTGACGGCCTACCGCCGTGGGGTGTGCGACCATCTGGACGATATGCTGCAGGGCAAGAAGGGCCGGATCACCGTCTACGGGAGTGCCGCCACCGACATCACCAAGGCGATGGCGGGTCTCGCGCTGCTGGCGAGCGGGGAGACGCGCTATGCGGGCACGATCCGCGACCTGGCCCGCGCGTTCGCCGCCAGCGAGACCGAGCAGGGCAGCAACTGGCGCACCTACTACGTGGGTGTCTTCATGTCGGAGTACTTTCTGTGTACCCGCGACGCATCGGTACTGCCGTGGCTTAAGGAGGCCGTCAGGCTGGTCCAGGGGCGGATGAGCCCGGAGGGTTTCATCGGGCATGGCGGCGCCTTTCCGGAGGCGATGTACGGGCGGACGTCCGGCTTCAACCCGGTCGGTTCCGGTTCGCTCTGGTTCCTGGCGCTGGCGGCGCGCTGCGGCGTGCCGATCCAACAGGCGCAGTGGTCAAGCTGCGCCGTCCATCTGGGAAAATCCTCCGGCCATGACGGGGCCATCGGTTACTGCCTGGGGTATAACGGCGGGCAGGACGCGCATGCGCGAAGCGCCCAGACCCTGCTGGGCCTCTGTGTGGCGAATAAGCAGGTGACGCTGCGCCGGTCGATCGGCAACTATCTTGCGAGCAGCCCGTATTCGATACGTGAGGCGCACGCCTACTCGGCGCCTTCGGTGCTGGCCACGTTCCTGGCGCTCCACATGCATGACGAGAAGGAGTGCCGGCGGCAGTTCGCGCTCTGGTCGTGGTATTTCACGTTGGCGGAGCAGCCCGACCATTCGGCGGCGTACATCGGCGGCAAGCGGAACAACGGCGGCGATGAGTACCTCGGTATGCCGCACATCATGAACGCGGCCGTGGGGGTTGTGCTGGGCGCGCCCAAGCGGCGCCTGTTTATGTATGGCGGCATGCCGGCCATTCCGGGCGTCGCGCCGGGGTCGCTTTCGCCGCAGCTTTACAAGCTCGTGAACGGGATCAACAAAGAGAAGCCGGCTCAGACGCTCAAGCAGTTGCGGGGGCTCGTCAGCCTGTCGCCGCGCGGGGCGGACGCGCCTTCGGCCGTGAGGATCGGGCGGTATGTGTATCGGGAGCAGGTCCTGCCGCTGTGGCGCGAGGTGCTGGAGATGAGCGCGACGGGTGACCTGTTCCGCACCCAGGCGCTGTTTGAGTCGTTTGTCCAGACCTGCGGGCGCCCGCCGCCGCTGGAGAAGGAGATCGCCTATCTGGAGTGGCTGCTCAGTTCGCCCCGGGGTGTGGCGGTCAGGCGCCGCGGCAGCCTGTACTGGTCGCTCGTGGAGAAATGGTCGGCGGAGCCGCGGTCACGGCCGCTGGTCAAGCGGCGTCTGACCGAACTCGGACAGGACCGCAACGACCTTTACGGCCAGATCGTCGAGAAGACCATCCAGGAGCTGGAGGAGCAGGAGCGCCAGACCAAGGAGCTTGACGCGCGCGCCGATGACGCGGTTGAGGACACGCGGAAACGGGCGCTGTAGGGGCCCTGTCCGGGATGTTCCGTTTGGCGCATGCACCCCCCTGGCTGCGCCAATGAAAGCTGCGCCTGCCGAGTGGGTCCTGCCCAAGTAAGGACGATCCTTGGCAGGGGAGTCCGCGGTGTGCTACTCTAAAGCTATAAATCTTTTTGGGGGCGGAAATCATGTTCAGGGGTCTTATGCTAGCCGGCGCGGCGGTGGGCTTATGTCTGCTGCCGTCCGCCGTCCGGGCCGAGCAGCCATCTGAGGACACGCTGATCCGGTCGTTGAGTGCCGCCCGGGCGGCGTTCCAGGAGGGGCTGGCGCGTTGCACCGAGAGCGCGGCGAGCCTGCCGCCCGCGTTCAAGCCGTTCTTGAGCGAGCCCGTCAAGGGCGGCGCCGCGCCCGTCGCCGTCGCCGTCGATGTCACGGGCCTGGAGCACCTCTGCCTGACCGCCGAGGGGACGATGGGGGGCGGCCACACGTACTGGGGCGAACCGGTGCTGTTCGACGCGTCCGGCCAGGCGACGCGTCTGACCGACCTCCAGCCGCAGGTCGCCACTGTCGGCTGGAGCGAGCTGCGCGTGAACAAGGGCGACGGCCCGTTCATTTCGGTCGGCAAGCAGCGGATGGCCTTCGGGCTCTTTGCGCACGTCGACAGTTACCTGAGCTACACGCTCGGTAAGCGGTATGTGCGCTTCGAAGCGAAGGTCGGCCTGGCCGACTCAGGCTCGGAGTTCGCCCATGCGCGGTTCGGCGTGAGCGGCGGGTTCGACAAGCGCCAGGCGCAGGCGATCCTCAGCAACAACCTGAACAACGAGGGCGTGGGCGACCTGGGCCGCGCCTGGCAGGTGGCGGCCGAGGGCGGCTCGCTCGAGCTGGCGCGCTGGATCCGCGCGCCGGGCGCCGCGCTGGTCGCCGGGGCCGTGAGCAACACGCTCGCGCAGTGCGGCAGCGAGCCGGAGCTGGCCCGCAGGCTGCAGGAGGCGGTGGCGACCCGGACAGAGGGCGGAGAGCCCGAGTGGCTGCGCCTCTACCTTGATGCGCTCAAAGCCCTGCGCGAGTACCGGACGCTCGACGAGGGGGTCGAGCAGCTCGACGTGCTATGCGCCTTCCTGCGCTCGGAGGGCGTGCCGGTGGAGGTTTTCCAGGAGGCCGTCGGCGCGGCGAAGGCGCAGGCGGCCGCCGAGCGTCAAAAAGGCGCGCCGGCCCTTCGGGCCTTCGCCGACACCCTGGCCGCCCTCCGGCGCCGCATGCTCTTCACCCATCCGGCCGTCGGCTTTAAGGACCTGCTGCTCGACGTGCGCCACATCCCGCTCTACTACCATAACGTCGACCAGTACATCGGCCGCAGCAGCCGCGTCGCGCCGGGCCTGCTCGTGCTGGAGGACTGGACGTCCGAGCGGCCGCGCGAGCGCTGGCTCACGCGCGGCCGGCTGCCTCCCGGCGGCACGCAGCACCCCGACCTCTCCTACGACGGGCGGCGCGTGCTGTTCGCCTTCTGCGACCACACCGAGGCCGACCCCGCCAAGCGCCGCTTCCTGATTTACGAGGCGGCGGTAGACGGCAGCTTCGTGCGCCAGGTGACGGGCGGAGCGAAGGACCCCTGGGAGCGGACGCGGCGTGACGGCCACTACACTGTGATGATCGAGGACTTCGACCCGCACTACCTGCCGGACGGCGGGTTCGTCTTCACCTCGACCCGCAGCCAGAACATCGCGCGCTGCCACGGCGGACGCAACGCGCCGGCCTTCCTGCTCCACCGCGGCGCGCTCGACGGCTCCGGCATCCGCGCCTTAAGCTGGGGCGAGGCGAACGAGCTTGACCCGGCCGTCTTGAGCGACGGGCGCCTCATCTATAACCGCTGGGAATACGTCAACCGCCACGACTGCCTCTTCCACAAGCTGTGGAGCATGCGCCCGGACGGAACGGGCACGGCGGGCTTCTACGGCAACCTGACACCCGTGCCCTTCTCGATCACCGAGGCCCGCGCGGTCCCCGGCAGCGGCAAAGTCATGGCCACTGCGACGGGGCACCACTCGTTCACGGCGGGCAGCGTGATCCTCGTCGACCCGCTGAAGGGCGTCGACGGGCCCGGCCCCGTCTATCCACTCACGCCCGAGGCCAAGTACCCAGAGGCGCAGGGGTGGGACACGGCGACTTACGCCTCGCCGTATCCGCTTACGGAGCGGCTGTTCCTGGCCGCGTGGTCGCCGTATCCGCACGTAAGCCAGGGCCACTCGCCCGGCACCGAGGAGCGCGCCGCCGCCGTTGGCCAGCGTTGGGACGCCTACGCCCTCTACCTCGTGTTCCACTTTGGCGGCAAGGCCTATCGCGAACTCGTCTACAAGCCGGCGGACAACGTCTCCTGCTTCTCGCCGCTGCCGCTCCGCCCGCGCCCCGTGCCGCCGGCGCCGCCCGCGCTCGCGGAGGCGCCGCCCGGCGAGCGGACCGGCACCTTCTACGTGCAGAACGTGTATGAGAGCGCCCATCCGCTGGAGCCGGGAAGCGTCAGGTTCCTGCGCGTCAACGCGCTCTTCAACCAGCCCACGCCGCGCGTGCCCGCCCGGAGCTGGGCCGAGAACGAAGTGGCCAAGGGCGTGCTCGGAACGGTCCCCGTCAACGCAGACGGCTCAGTCGCGTTCCGGATCCCGTCGCGCACGCCGGTGCAGCTTCAGTTGCTCGACGCCGACAAGCGGTGCGTGATGAACATGCGCACCTTCATCTACCTGCAGGACGGCGAGCGCGTGAGCTGTACGGGCTGCCACGAGGACCGTCTGCGCGCGCCGACTCCCGTCCGGTACGCGGGGGGCCGCGTGCACGAGCCCGCGCCGGTGCCCGGCCCGGACGCGAGGGCCGGCTTCAACTACGTGGCGTCCGTGCAGCCCGTGTGGGACCGCTATTGCATCCGCTGCCATGGACTGGAGAAAACCGAGCGCGGCGTGAACCTGACCGGCGTTTATGTGCTCAGCGACAGCGAGCGCTGTCCGAGCGGCGCGTTCCGCATCAGCAAGTCCTATGAGGCGCTCGTCTCCAACCCGGCCTTCTATAAGCTGCTGAGCCGCAACCGCGAGTCCCACGCGTCAGTGCCCAAGGACTACCTGTCGCACGCCAGCGCCCTGCCCGCGTGGCTCAAGAAGCACGGCAAGGAGAAGGGCGCGGAGCTTGACCCCGCAAGCTGGGAGCGCGTGATCACGTGGCTCGACGTGAACGCGCAGTTCTACGGCAACTACAGCTTCAACCGTGCGGAGAGCCGCGTGCCCGACCCCGCGGGCGAGCGGGCGCTGCGCGACTACGTGAGGGCGTGCTTCGGCGACGCGCTCGCCGCCCAGCCCTTCGAGGCGCTGGTCAACAACGGCTGCCTCGAAGAGAGCCGTATCCTGAACGCGCCGCTCGCGAGCGCAGGCGGCGGCTGGGGCCAGCTTCCGCAGTGGGCGAGCCGCGACGACGAGGGCTACAAGAAGATGGCCGCGCTGGCCGCCGCCGCCCTCGCGCCGCTGGCCGCCCGCGACGTGGACGGCACCTGCGGCACGCCGCAGCGCTGCCGCTGCGGCTCCTGCTGGGTCAGGCCCCACGAGGACGCCTATCGGGCCGCAGCGCTGCGCGCGTCCGAGAAATGAGGCCCGGCCGCGGGGCCCGGATCAGAGAAATACAGGCTGGCGTCGGAGGTGAGAAACCGATAAAGTAATCAATGAATGTACGAGCCCGCGTTAAGGGGTCACATTTGCGGCGAGGCGTTTTTCCGGGCGGGCTGGGAGAAAGAGGGGCGGAGCGTTGCGGTAGGTATGACGGACGGGACTCGAGAGCGAGGGAGTGTGCTGAGGCGTCTTATGCGGGACGGCCTGTGCCTTGGTGCGCGCGTTTGTGCGGCGTGTCGGGCCGCCGTGCCCCTGACAGCCCTGATGGGCGTCTGTCTGGCGCAGCAGGCGGATGTGTCGGCCGCGACCCACGCGGCCCCTGACCGCGTGGTGAGCCGGTTCCGCCTCGGCCCGGTTTTTGAGTACCGGGCCACGAGCGGCGGCGGGACATTCTGGGCGGTGCGGCCTTTCTATTCCAAGCTGGTTGATCCGGTGAGCGACGCGCGGGTGACGGATGTCGTCTGGCCGGTCGGCACGTTCCACCGCGACCGGGAGCAGTCGTGGTGGCGTTTCGGGCTGGCGTACGGCGCGGATCAGGACGTGCGGCGTGACGATGCGGCCTGGAAGGCGGCGCTCTTCCCGCTCTATTTCCAAGGTCGGACGCGGCGGGGCGAGGACTACTGGGCGCTGTTCCCGATTTACGGGCATCTGCCGCACGTGCTGCTGATGGACGATATCGATTTCACGCTCTTCCCGCTCTATCTGGACTATGAGGTGAACGGGGTCGGGCGCACCTACATCGTGTGGCCGCTGTTCTCGCGCACGGGCGACGAGTCGGGGGTCACCCGGACGGGCGTCTTTCCGCTGTACGGCCAGACGCGGCGGCCGGAGGCGACGCACCGTTACGCCTTCTGGCCGTTCTGGACGTCGGCCGTTTACGACGCCCCCCGCAACCCGGGCGAGTCGTGGATGTTCTTCCCTCTGGCCGGACAGGTGGCGCGCGAGCGGGAGCGCCAGTGGCTGGCGTTGCCGCCGTTCTTCTCGCACGCCGAGACCGACACGGCGGAGCGCTGGCGCATGCCGTGGCCGTTCTACGAGACCGTCCGCACGGCGGCGGCCCGGAAGAGGTCGTATTGGCCCGTGTATGGCGATGTCGAGGGTGACGGCGAGCGGCGCTGGTATGCGGCGTGGCCGCTGGTCGAGCATTTCACGCTGGAGGGCAAGGGGCGCCGCACCGAGCGCAGCCGGTTCTTCCCGTTCTACGTGCGCGAGCGCGTCTGGCGGCTGGGGGACGGCGGGGCTGCCGGGGAGGAGTCGCGCTACACGCGCGTGTGGCCGTTTTACGCCTGTGAGGAGTCGGGCGGCTCAAGCCGCCTGCGGGTGTTGGAGCTGAGCCTGATCCGATACAGCGGCGGTATCGAGCGTAACTGGGCGCCGTTCTGGACGCTCTACGAGCGGACGGGGCGCGCCGACGGCGCGGTCCGGCATGACGCGCTCTGGGGGGCGGTGCAGTTCGGGAGCGGGGAGGGGGAAGGCCCATGATCACACGGGAACCGGTTTTCGCGGCGCCGCCCGCCACGGTGCTGGCGGGCGCGTGGCGCGCGGTGCTGCTGGCGCTCGGCGACGTCGGGCGGGCGGGCAGCATGACGGTGCGCTCGCTGATGCTTTGTCCGCTGCTGCTCTTCGGCGCGCGGCGCGCGCGGGGGGAGGTCGTGCGGCAGATGTTCGTGACGGGCATCAAGAGCCTGGCGCTGATCACGATCGTC
>JAKJGY010000399.1 GCA_022704145.1 Verrucomicrobiota bacterium | reverse complement strand
ACAAGCTCGCCGAAGAGGTCGACCGCGCCATGCTCGACCGCTCGGTCGACACCATCGTCAAGCAGGTCGACGCCCTCAAGACCCTGGTCAACGCCTTCCGCGACTACGCTCGCCTGCCGGCCGCCCAGCTCGCCGCGCTGGATCTCAACGCGCTGGTGGCCGAGGTGATGGTGCTCTACCAGGACGCCCAGGACGCCGGACGGCTGCGCGCCGAGCTGGAACCCGAGCTGCCGCCGATGCTGGGCGACGCCAGCCAACTGCGCCAGGTCATCCACAACCTGGTGCAGAACGGGCTCGACGCCGTGAGTGAACGCCCTGATGGGCGGGTTGTGGTGAGCACACGACAATCGCGCGCCGAAGACGGTTCGGTGCGCGCGCTGCGGCTGACGCTCAGCGACAACGGACCGGGCTTCGCCGACGCCGTTCTGCGGCGTGCGTTTGAACCGTACGTGACCACCAAGAGCAAGGGCACCGGTCTCGGGCTGGCGGTGGTGAAGAAGATCGCCGACGAGCATGGCGCCCGCATCCAGTTGAGCAACCTCGCGCCCGAATCCCCGCCCGCCGCAGGCCCGGTCCTCCCGACGGGTGCGCGCATATCCCTCACCTTCCCCAAGCTGGCCGACCCCGGCCGCTGACGACTCCTGCCCCCTGCTTGTATGGCGACCATCCTTGTTGTTGACGACGAACTCGGCATCCGCGGCCTGCTCTCGGAGATCCTCGGTGACGAGGGGCACACGGTCGAGCTGGCCGAGAACGCTGCGCAGGCCCGTGCCGCGCGCGAGCGCATGCGCCCCGACCTCGTGCTGCTCGACATCTGGATGCCCGACGTCGACGGCATCACCCTGCTCAAGGAGTGGTCGGGCGCCGGCCTGCTGACCATGCCGGTGGTGATGATGAGCGGGCACGGCACCATCGACACCGCGGTGGAGGCCACCAAGCACGGCGCCATGGCCTTCCTGGAAAAGCCCATCACCCTGCAGAAGCTGCTGCGCTCGGTGGACCAGGCCCTGCAGCGCAACCAGCCGCGGCCCGCGCCCGCGCCGGTCATGGCGTCGGGCTGGCCACGCAGCGACGTGCTGCTGCCCGCAGGAGCCGGCAATGTGGCGCTGGGGGGCAACGGCGGCGCCCCCGCCGCGCATGCCCAGCACTACCTGACGCCGGCCTACAGCGGCCCCTCGGCCGAGCAACTGTTCGACCTCGACCGGCCGCTGCGCGAGGCGCGCGACGCCTTCGAGCGCAGTTACTTCGAATTCCACCTGGCGCGCGAGAACGGTTCGATGACGCGCGTGGCCGAGAAGACCGGGCTGGAGCGCACCCACCTCTACCGCAAGCTCAAGCAGTTGGGCGTCGACATCGGCCGCGCCAAGCGCCCGCTCTGAGCCCGGCATAGGGTGAAGCCCGCATCAGCCGTGCTACAGTCCCGCCCCTTCGGCCAAGTAGCTCAGTTGGTAGAGCAGCGGATTGAAAATCCGCGTGTCGGTGGTTCGATTCCGCCCTTGGCCACCAAATGAAGACGGCTCCCCGCGAGGGGGGCCGTTTGCATTTGGCGGCGACAGCAGCGGATGAGAACCACGGTTTGCTCTGTGACAGTCCGGTGGACTGTCACAGGACGGTGCGAAGCAGCGGGCCGAGCGCAGCGAGTGCCGAGGGATCGGCCCCAGGCCG
>JAKJGY010000398.1 GCA_022704145.1 Verrucomicrobiota bacterium | reverse complement strand
GCCCGCGGCGATGGTCATCGGACCGCTGGCGGCCGAAGTGCCGGTCAGCAGCAGGACGCCAGCGCCGCTCTTTGTCAGCGCAGCGGGACCGGCCAGCGTGCCCGCGAAGGCGTCAGTGCGTCCCGCCGGGACCGAGACCGTCAGGCCGCCGTCCCACGCTTCCGCATCCGGGTCGCTGAGGTCTTCGTTGGAAAACCCGTAGATGTGCCAGCCGTTGTTGTCGATGAGGTTCGAGACGCGGATGCTCAGCGTGGTGCCTTCCGGGACATATCGGTAGACCACGGCGTTGGGCAACAGCGCGTCCGGGTTGAAGAGGATGCTGTCGCGGTAGCGCCCGTCCAGCGTGCTGCAGAAATCGACGAACTGATGGCGCCCGCCGCCCCAGCCCCACGAGCGGTTGTAGATGCGCACTTCGTACGGGTGCCCCGGCGTGAGGCCGGAGAGGGTCAGGGTCGTGTTCTTGGGCGCTGGCAGGGCCCCCGCGACATAGCACATGTCCGTCAGCAGCGCGAAGAGGCCGGAGTCGGTTGGCACCGGACCGAGCGCCGCGCCGCTGAGCAGGTTGCCGGCGTGCGTGGAGAGGGACGGCGACGCGGTGAAGGTGGCGGTATTGCCGGTCACCTTGGTGAACGTGATGCCGTTGACGACGGCGGGTCCCACGTTGCCCAGGTCGTACAGGTGGGTGTAGCTCTTGTCCGGCGAGAGGCCGGTGGAGGCGTCCGTCGAGAGGAAGGCGATGTGCGGCGCCGAGGGCGAGGCGTCGCCGGGGGCCGGAAGGCCGAGGGCGAGCACGCCGTCGCCGCCGAGCCCGCCGATCGCGACCGCGCCCGCGGTGTGCAGCGCGCCCGGGGCATGGACGGCGGCCGGTCCGTCGAGGACGGCGCCGGCATGCAGCGCGGCGGCGCCGCCGGTGACCGAGATCCCGCCGGGAGCGACGTTCGGCCCGGAGAAGATCTGGGTGCCGGGGCCGTTCACCGTGACGGTGCCGCTGCCGGTGAACGCGCCGGCATACTCGGCAGACTCGTCGGCGGCCGGCGCGAGCGTGAGCGTGGCGGCTGGCGCGGGGGACGCAGCGCCGGCCGGCACCTCTTCGTTGGTGAGGCCGTAGAGATGCAGCGTGTTGTTGGACGCGTGGGGCGTGAGCCGCACGCGCAGTGCGCCGGAGGGCGACGGGCGGTAGCGGTAGGCCACATAGTAGGCGGTGTTTGTCAGGTCGGCGCTAAATGAAAACTGGTGGTCGATCCGGCCGGCGTCGTTGACGATGAAGCCGAGGAGCTGGTTGCGGTTGTCGTTGACGCTGGCGCCGCCCCAGCAACGCTGATAAATGCGCAGTTCGTACGTCTTGGCCGGAGCGAGTCCGTTGAGTTCACAGACCAGGTTGCGGCCCTCGTAGTTCATGTCGTAGAGCAGCTTATGCAGGTTTCCGGAAGCGGCGGTGGAGCCGTTGCCTGTATTGCCGGAGGCCGGCGGCATGTCCTTGAACCCGTAGGTGAGGCCGTCCGTGCCGGTGCAGGTGCCGGCGGCGGCAGTCGTGGAGAGGAACGGCACGCCGTTGATGGCGCCCACCGCGAGGCCGCTGTTACTGCCGAAATCGATGGCATGCGTGTAGGTCTTGTCCGCGGAGATGCCGCAGTCGGCGTCGTTGTGGATGATCGTGATCGTGGCTGGCGC
>JAKJGY010000173.1 GCA_022704145.1 Verrucomicrobiota bacterium | reverse complement strand
GGAGGCGGTGTTCTGGTAGCCGAGCACCTTCTGGTCGCGGAAGTGGTGAAAGCAGCGGGCGATCGGGATGCGCGAGGCGCTGTAGGGCATCTGCTGGCCGTTGACGATGTTGGCCTGGTCGCCATAGCGGAGCTGGACATGCTTGAAGTCGGACATGGTCTCGATCTTCGTCCCCGAGGGGAGGGGGACGCCCTTGTACCAGGCGCCGATCTTGGCGTCGGAGAACTCGTAGAAGTAGCTGCAGCAGGCCACCGCCTCGTTGCGGGTGTTGACGCTGTTCTTCTCGTTGTCCCAGAGCGGTTCTTTATCGGCGGAGTTGTTATTGTCGTTGATCAGCTTCACGAGGTCCTCGGGCCGGGGGCGGTCGCGGCCGCCGTTGCGGTCGGCGCGGCAGACGTAGAGGCTGCGGTCGTCCACATAGTCTGGGTAGAGGTTCGAGAGCCAGTTGGGCGTCTGGTTGTTATGCTCGCCGCGGTAGATGGTGAGGGCCACGCCGAACTGGCGCAGGTTGGACTTGCAGTTGGCCTGGCGCGCCTGCTTGTAGCCGGACTGCACGGCGACCGCCAGGACCGAGCCGAGGATGCCGATGATGCACATCACCACGAGCAGCTCGATCAGGGTGAAGGCGGCGCGCGGGCGCCGCCCATTTTGGCATGATGCCTGCAAGGTAGGCGCATGCGCCGCACGGGGCGGCTGGAGACGGTCAGACTGTGTGTGAGTGCACGGCATCAGGGTGTACTTCGCAGAAATCATGCCAAAGAAGGCGGTTGTGACGCAAGTGGGAAGCGCGCGGTTTTACACGCAAAGCGGCGGCGCTGGCAGTCGCGCGGTGGATGGACGGTGAGACTTATGGGTACTGGAGTACGCAGCAAGGGGGTTCGGGCCGGGTCTGGGGTGCGTTTTGTGCGACGCATGCCGTGCCTGCTCCTGGTGTGGGCGCTGGGTTTCGGCGCGGGTGTGGCGCAGGAGGCGCCGCCGTCGCCGGTGAGGCCGCGGCCGGACTGGGAGGTGCCGGAGGCGCCGTCCCGGCTGGTGGTCAGGCGCGGGGGTGACGATTTCTTCCTGGTGCGGCTGGAGGTGCCGGAGGGGGTGCGCGCGGCGCGGGCGTTCGCGGCGGCCGGGGAGCTGCCCGCTCGGACGGTCTGGGCGGAGGGGTGCGTCGGGGAGGTGCTGGTTGACGCGCGCACGGTGAAGCCGGGCCTGCCGGTGCGGGTCTACCCGGCGCCGGCGGCGGGCGCCGCGGCGGCGGCCGATCCGGCGCCGGTGCGCGGTGTGGCGCGGCGTACGGCGGGCATGGACTTCCCGTCGAGCCTGGCGGACGTGGGGATGCTGGAGACGCGCTGCGAGGGGCGCGGCGAGACGTTCACGGTGGCCGACTTCAGCGGGCTGGGGGAGACCTTCAAAGGGTGGTACCGGGGCGACTGGACGCGTAAGAGCCATCTGGTCGACCTGCAGACCTGGCTCTTCGTCCCGGCGGACGGCAAGTTCCTGTTCGGCCTGGCCGGGGTGGCGCCTGCGTGGCTGCTGGTGGACGGCGTGCCGGTGATGGAGCATCCGGCCAACCAGCCGTACGACAAGTGGACGGCAGGCGGCGAGGTGGCGCTCAAGGCGGGCCTGCGGCAGGTGCGGGTGCGTACGGTGGTGCGGGAGAAGATCGACACCGGGCTGGCGTGGAAGCGCGCGGGGGAGTCCGGGGTGGCGAAGGATGTGGTGATGGTGACGGGCGGCGACCGCCTCGACGGGCGCTGGGAGCGTCCGGGGCGGCGGCTGCACCCGTATGCGGAGGTCGTGCGCGGGCAGGCCTACCGCTTCGCCGGTCTGGACGAGGTGTTCGAGCCGTTCTCGCTGCGCGACGGCTCCGCCTCGTGGGGCACGAACCATGTGGTCTCCTGGACGGTCGGCGGGGTCGCTGTGGGTGACGGCCCGAGCCAGGAGGTGACGCTGCGGCGCTCGGCCCTGCCTGCGTCCCTGGCGCTGCTGGCGCGGGCGGGGAATGGCGAGGAGGCTCGGGCCGAGAGGGTGCTGGAGGGCGGCGGGCCGGTGTGGGCCGAGTATGAGGTGTCGACACGTGTCGTGGGGTTGCCCGCGGTGTGCTACGGCGACGACCGGGTGCAGCCGATCATCCGGGTGCGCACCTCGGCGGCGGACGGGCTGGGCTTCGAGCTGGTGGCCGAGACGGTGCGGCGCGACGGCTCGCGCGTGCGGCGCGAGGAGCGCCTGACCACGGACCGCGGCTGGGCGCGCGTCTATCTGGACGCGTACGAGGCGGGGGGCCTGGAGCGGGTGGAGTGGTCGCTGCGTCACGCGGGGGCCGAGCTGAGCCGCGGCGCGGCGGCCTTCCTGCACGAGCCGTACGCCCGGCTGCCGGACGCGGTGTCGGGCGAGACGCTCAAGGGCGCCGGCGAGTCTCTGGTGCTGGTCGCCTCGCGCGCCTCGCGCGGCGACCCCGCGCCGGGCCGGTCGCCGGCCTCGGCTTCAGAGGTGGCCTTCCTGGACGGGTTTGTCTATGGCGGGGCTGGCGGCGTCGCGCCCGGGGGCGGCTGGCGTGTGGTGGACGTGCGGGCGCTCGAGGCCAGCGAAGGCGCGCCGGGCCGCGCCGGACTGTTGCCCTTCGCGGCGGTGAAGGGGGCGCTGCCAGCCGCGGCGCTGGTCTACGCGCCCTCTTTCCTGTCGGTGTCCGGCGAGGGCGGGGTCGAGGGCTTCGAGCGGCGGCTGGCGGCGATGGCGGCCCTGCTGTCGAGCCCCGCGTGCGGTGCGGCGCGTGTGCTGCTGGTGGTGCCTCCGGCGTTCGACGTGATGCCGGGCTGCGGTTGTGCGCCCGAAGGGGGTGTCTGCCCCCACGCGGCCGGCGCGCGGGCCTATGCCGAGGCGGTGATGCGCGTGGCCGACGCGCATGGGGTCGAGACGGTGGATCTCTTTACGGCGTTCCGCACCGACCGCTCCGGCGCGGTGCTGGTGAGCGGCGGCGGGCTGACGCCTGCGGGAGTGGCGCTGGCCGAGGGGCTGGTGGCGCGAAAACTGGGCCTCCGGACGGAAAAATCCGCTACTCAACCCGCCCCCGGTTTGGTACACTTGTCCTTATGAAGAAGCTTAAAGTGTCGAGCGAGCCCGCGGGCGATGATTCCAAGTCGGCGGGGGGCGCCTTTATTTCAGCCCGGTTGCGTAATCCGGCCGAGGAGATGGCCTCCCGTCCGCAGGGCAAGGGTGACGTCGTCTGCGGGATCTTCGCGATTGTCGCGACGGTCGTGCTGCTGCTCACCGGCCTCTTGCTGTACGTCAACTGGGACGCGATCAAATCCGCCTGAACCGGAAACGGGGGTCGGTTTTGATTCTGGTGATTCGCAGATGGCTCTGGCGTCTGCGGGGCCTGTTGTATTTCTCGCCCGGCGCGCTCCGTCTGGCAGGTGTGTGCCTGTTGGCCCACGTGATCCAGCAGGTGGCCGCGCGGGTCGATTTCGTCAATGTCTACGGCTACCGGTACGGGTATGCCGAGGCGTTGACGGGGTGTTTCGGCCTGAGCTGGCCGCTGCTCGCGAAGGGCTTCTTCTGGCAGCCGGCGACCTATCTGTTCCTGCATGAGGGGTGGGGGCACCTGGCGTTCAACGTGCTGCCGATCCTCCTGTTCGGCTCGGGCCTGGAGGCGGAGATCGGCGGGCGGCGTTTTGTCCGGCTGTTTCTCACGGCGGGTGTGCTGGCGGGTCTGGGGTGGCTGGGGGTGACGGCCCTGTCGGCCTATCTGCCAGCCCTGCCGCGGCTGCCGCTGCCGTCGGCGGTCCAGGCCTGGCTGCCGGCGCCGGAGGCCTCCGCCACGCTCGACACGGCCTTGTGCGTGGGCGCCTCGGGCGGCGTGTTCGGCCTGATCGGCGCGTATGGCGCGCTATTTCCGCGGCGGGTGGTCTACCTGGTCTTGCCGGTGCCTGCGCGGCTGCGGGCGCGGACGCTGGTGGGGGTGGTGGTGGTCTTGGATCTGGCGGTGGCGCTGGTGCTGCGCTCGAAGGTGGCGGTGGCGGCGCATCTGGCCGGGTGCGCGGCCGGGCTGGCGTACGGCGGGTGGCTGCGGCGCGCGGGCGTGGCGGGCGATGAGTGAAAGGGGCTGTGCGATGAGCGGGGCAGAAGCGGTGATGGACGATCCGCGGGCGGCGGCGGCGGTGGCTGCGGCGCTGGCGGAGGATGTGGGGGCGGGCGACGCGACCACGCTCGCGCTGGTCGATCCGGAGGCGCGGGCGACGGGCGAGGTGATCGCCCGCGAGCCCTGCCGCGTGGCCGGTGCGGCGGTGGGGCGTGCCGTGCTCCAGCGTGTCGACCCCGGCCTGGAGGTTGAGCTGGTGACGCCCGACGGCGCGGAGGTCGCGCCGGGAGGCACGATCCTGACGGTCCGGGGCCGGGCGGCGTCGATCCTGACGGCGGAGCGCACGGCGCTCAACTTTATGCAGCGGCTCTGCGGCGTCGCCACGCTCACGGCGCGGTTCGTCGCGGCGGTGCGGGAGTTCGGCACGCTGATCCTCGACACGCGCAAGACCACGCCCAACCTGCGGCTGTTCGAGAAGTATGCGGTGCGTTGCGGCGGCGGCACGAACCACCGTTTCGGCCTGTATGACCGGGTTCTGGTGAAGGATAACCACCGGCGGCTGTGGCAGGGCGGCGACCCGGACCGGCTCGACCTCGCGGTGGCGGCGGCGCGGCGCGCGTATCCGGGGCTGGCGGTCGAGATCGAGGTCGAGAGCGTGGCTGAGTGCGTCAGCGCGCTGCGCGGTCGTCCGGAGTGGATCATGCTGGACAACATGGGGTGCGCGATGATGCGCGAGTGCGTGGCGCTCTGCCGGGGCGTCGCGCGGACGGAGGCCTCGGGCGGCATCACGCTGGAGCGGGCGCGCGAGGTGGCTTCCACGGGTGTGGACGCGATCTCGCTGGGCTGCCTGACGCACTCGGCGCCGTCGGTCGACCTGTCTTTGGAGTGGCGGGCGGTCTGAGCCTTGCGGAGGTAAGGGTATGCGGTGTGTGGTGATCGATGTCGGTAACACGTCGACGGGGATCGGCCTGTACGCCGGGGGGCGCGTGACGCGTGTGACCCACCTCAAGGGCGGCATCGCGAAGCGGCCCGAGGAGTGTGCGGCGGCGGTGCGCCGCGCGGCGCGCGGCACGGTCAACGGGGCGGTCCTGGGCTCGGTGGTGCCGCGCGTGAACGCGGCCTGGCGGGCGCTGGTGCGGCGCGAGCTGGGCTGTGTGCCGCTGGTGGTGCGGGCCGGCCTGCCGATGGAGGTGGCGGTGGACTATCCCGAGCCGGAGACGATCGGTGCGGACCGGCTCGCGGACGCCTGCGGCGGGGTGCGCCGCTACGGCGCGCCGCTGATTGTGGCGGATTTCGGCACGGCGCTGACGTTCGACGTGGTCACCCCGGACCGACGTTATGTCGGGGGGGTCATCACGCCGGGTCTGCCGCTGATGACCGAGTACCTGTACGAGCGCACGGCGCTGCTCCCGCGCGTGGGCCTGGAGGGGCCTTGCCCGCGCCTGGGGCGGAGCACGCGACAGGCGATGCGGATCGGCGCGCAGGTGGGGTACCGCGGCATCGTGCGCGAGATCGTGACGTACCTGTGCGAGACCTCCGGCCACGATTACCGGCTGGTGGCCACAGGCGGCTATGCGGGCTGGGCGCTCAAGGATTCGGGCATGCCGTTTACGGTCGATCCCGAGTTGACGCTGTTCGGCCTGGGCTGTATTTTTGAGAGCAGTAGTGGAATCGGGCAATAGAAGGACTTAATCATGAAACCGACTCTGGTGATTCTGGCGGCGGGGATGGGCAGCCGGTACGGCGGCCTGAAGCAGGTCGATCCGGTAGGGCCTTCGGGCGAGACGATCATGGACTATTCGGTCTATGATGCGGTGCGCGCGGGGTTCGGCCGGGTGGTGTTCGTGATCCGGCGCGAGTTCGAGGAGGCGTTCCGGGCGACGGTCGGCGCGAAGTACGTCGGTGTGGCGGAGGTGGGCTACGCGTTCCAGTCGATCGACGACCTGCCGCTGGGCTATCACGTGCCGTCCGACCGCGCGAAACCCTGGGGCACGGCGCATGCGATCCGCGCGGCGCGGGCGGAGGTGCAGGAGCCGTTCGCCGCGATCAACGCCGACGACTTCTACGGGCGTGACGCGTTCGGGCGGCTGGCGGGGTTCCTCGCACGCGAGCGGGCGCCGGGCGCGCGCCCGCGCTACGCCATGGTGGGCTACCGGCTGGGGCAGACGCTTTCTGAGAACGGCAGCGTGGCGCGCGGCGTGTGCTGCGTGAGCGCGGCGGGGCTGCTGGAGTCGGTGACCGAGATGACCAAGATCGTGCGCGTCGGCGCCGGCGCCGAGAACCGCGAGGAGCCGGAGCTGCCGGTGGCGCTCACGGGCGAGGAGCGGGTGTCGATGAACCTCTGGGGCTTCACGCCCGACCTCTTTGCCGCGCTGGAGGCGCGCTTCCCGCGTTGGCTCGAGCGTCATCTTACGAACCCTAAGGCGGAGTGGTATATTCCGTTCGTGGTGGACGAGCTTATCCAGGAGGGGGGCGCGGAGGTCGAGGTCCTGCCGACCGACAGCCCCTGGTTCGGGATCACCTACCGCGAGGACAAGCCGCGCGTGGTGGCGTCCGTGCGGGCGCTGGTCGACGCCGGGGAGTATCCGGCGCGTCTGTTCACATAGGGCGGTGAGGGCGGGCCGCGCGGGGGCGGGGGGCCGCAGAGAGATGGCGAGCAGGGTCGCAGAGGTCATGGCGCGCGTCGGCGACTGGCTTTACCCGCGGGTGTGCGTGGGCTGCGAAGCCCTGTCGGACTGGCCCGGGCGGCATCTCTGCGCGTCGTGCCGCGGGCAGATCCGGCTGCACGACCGCAGCCTGTGCGAGGTTTGCGGCGCGCCGGTGGAGGGCGCGGTGACGCACGCGTTCGTGTGCGGCGCGTGTACGGCCGTGAAGCCCGCCTTTGACCGGGCGCGCGCGGCGGGGCAGTTTCGGGGGGTGTTGCGCGCGGCGGTGCACCAGTTCAAGTACGGGGGCGCGCTCTGGCTGGCGCGGGACCTGGCCGACCTGCTGGAGGGCTGTGTCGCGGCGCACTTCGACGCGGCCGCGGCCGATGTGGTGGTGCCGGTTCCGCTGTACCCCTTGCGGCAGCGCGAGCGCGGCTACAATCAGGCTGCGGTGCTCGGGGGCGAGCTGGCGTGCCGGCTGGGCAGACGGTTCGACGGCCGCGCGCTGGCGCGCGTCCGCGAGACGCAGACGCAGACACGCCTGAGCGCGCCGCAGCGCCGCGAGAACATCCTGGGGGCCTTTGCGGTGGAGCGGCCCGCGTGGGTGGTGCGGCGGCGCGTGCTGCTGGTCGACGACGTGATGACGACCGGGGCGACGCTGAACGAATGCGCGCGGGTGCTGAAAAGGGCGGGCGCGCGCGAGGTCTGGGCGGTGACGGTGGCGCGCGGCTGAGGGCGCCCTCTCGGGCGGCTCACGCGATCGGGTGGAAGAGGTTGAAGAAGTTCTCGGCAAGCTGTTGCAGCAGCGGGCGGCGGCGCCAGTCGGCGTAGAGGATCTCGTCGGAGTGGGCCAGCTCGTCGAGGATGGCGGCCTTGAGGCGTCCGGAGAAGTCGGCGTCGAAGACCACGAGGTTGGTCTCGTAATTGAGGAACAGGCTGCGGGGGTCGAGGTTGACGCTGCCGATGAAGGCGGCGTCGTCGTCGATCACGGTGGCCTTGGCGTGGATGAAGGGCGCGCGGCGCTCGAAGATGCGGACGCCGGCGGTGAGCAGGGGCGTGTAGAGGGCGCGCGAGGCGAGCCGGAGCGTCGGGTGGTTGTTCTCGGCCGGCACCACGACTTTGACGTCCACGCCGCGGAAGGCGGCCTGGCGGAGCGCGAGGAGCAGCGACTCCGGGGGCACGAAGTAGGGCGTGAGGAGCAGGATCTGGCGCTGGGCGAGGTTGAAGGCGGCGAAGAAGGCGTCGAGGGCGGCGCCGGTCTCGTCGCGTGTCGGGCCGCTGTTGAGGAGGCGTACGGCGTGACTGCCGGACGTCGTGGGCAGGGGGAAGTGGACGGGGTTCAGCAGCTCGTCGGCGGTGTCGTCGGTCATGTAAAACCAGTCGCGCAGGAAGGTGTACTGGAGTTCGAGCACGGCGGGGCCGCGGATCTTGAAGTGGTAGTCGAGCGTGCCGGGCCGTTGTGCGCGCGGCAGGTAGACGTCGTGGAAGTTGATGCCGCCGGTGAAGGCCAGGGTGCCGTCGATGACGAGGATCTTACGGTGGTTGCGCAGGTTGAGCTGGAACTTGCGCTTGAGGACGTTGGCCTGC
>JAKJGY010000172.1 GCA_022704145.1 Verrucomicrobiota bacterium | reverse complement strand
CCGCCGCCCGCACCACCAGCACGCCGGCAGCCTTCGGCCCGGGCCCGCCCGCCAGCCACTCGACCTCCGGCGCCTTCATGACGAAGGAGACCGGCGCGAGTCCGCCCTCCGCCGCCACCCAGACCCGCTCGAAACGCGCGTTGCCGACCGTGAGGCGCCCCTCGCCCCACTCCGCGTAACAGTCCTCGAAACTCACCCGCTCCGCCCAGACGTGCGCCGCCGCCAAAGCCAACAGCGCCGCCGTCGCCCGCCGTCCGACCATACCCCGTCCTCCTCGCGCCCAGGCCCCGCTCCGCCTGCGGTCAGGGGCGTTTCTTGCCCCAGAACTCGATCTCCTTGATCGGCACGCCCAGCACGTCCCAGAAGATCGGGTTGCGGCTGACGAGCCCCGAAACCAGCCGGTTCAGCCAGGCGCCGGGCATGTAGACCGCGACCGCCAGCCGCTCCTGCTCGAACAGTTGCCGCCCGCCCCACTGGTACGGGATGGACAGGCAGAGGAAACGCGGCGTGAAGGTGCTGAACGTCCAGCGGTGCAGGTGCCAGACCGCCAGCGGCGAACGGTAGTGCGGCACACGGAAAGCCAGCCGGCCGCCCGGCTTCAAGATGCGGTGGATCTCCAGGATCGTCCGCTCGTAGTCCGCCACATGCTCAAGAAAATGCGAGGAGAACACCTCGTCAACCGAGTCCGACGCCCACGGCCACGGGAAAACCGACAGGTCGCACGTCACGTCGGGCTGCCCGCAGACGTCGACGTTCACGTAGCCCTCTTTCTTCTGATCCCCGCTCCCTAGGTTCAGCCTCATCAGACCCCCGCGTCGGCGCCTGTGGCGCCCTCTGCTCCCGCTCGCCCGCCGCCGGGGCGGCCGCCAGAGGCGCGCCCCGTCCCCATCAACGGCTTCACTATAGCCCTTTTGGTGCCGTGAAGACAAGCCGCGCCGCGCTTTTAGCATGCCTTTCCGCGGCCGCTCGCCTATAATGCGCGCCCATGACCGACTACTCCAGACTCCTCAACGCCGAACAGTGCGAGGCCGCAACCGCCGGAGACGGCCCCCTGCTCGTCCTCGCCGCCGCAGGCACCGGCAAGACGCGCACCCTCGTCTATCGCGTGGCTTACCTGGTGGAGCGCGGCGAGTCGCCGGACGGCCTGCTGCTGCTGACCTTCACCAACCGTGCCGCGCGCGAGATGCTCGAGCGCGCCCGGGAGGTGGCGGGCGACGCGGTGGGCAACCTGTGGAGCGGCACCTTCCACCATATCTGCAACCGCTTCCTGCGCCGCTTCGCCGACCGCCTGGGCTACCGCCACGACTTCACGATCCTCGACCGCGACGATTCGCGCACGCTGATCGACCAGTGCATCCGCGACACGGTCCGCAACAAGAAGGACTTCCCCAAGCGCGATGTCATCGCCTCGCTGATCGGCGCGGCCGCCAACCGCGGCTGCGACATCGAGGACGTCCTCGAGACCGGCCTCGACGAGCTGCACGCCGACCCGCTGGAGATCGTCACCGTCGCCAACCAGTACGCCAAGCGCAAACTCGCCATGGGCGCGATGGACTTCGATGACCTGCTCGTGCAGGGGCTGCGCCTGCTGACCGAGCACGAGCCCGTCCGCGCCCTGTACCAGGACCGCTTCCGGCACGTCCTGGTCGACGAGTACCAGGACACCAACCTCCTGCAGGCCCGCATGGTGGACCTGCTGGCCGGCAAGAACAAGAACGTGATGGCCGTGGGCGACGACTTCCAGTGCATCTACTCGTGGCGCGGCGCCGACTTCCGCAACATCATGGACTTCCCCACGCGCTGGGAGGGGTGCCGCATCGTCAAGCTGGAGCAGAACTACCGCAGCGCGCCCGAGATCCTCGACGTGGCCAACGCCTGCATCCGCGGCAACCCCGAACAGTTCCAGAAGACCCTCCGGCCCACGCGCAAGGCCCGCAGCAAGCCGCGTGTCTTCCTGCTGCGCGACGGCGAGGAGCAGGCCTCGGCCCTGCTGACCCTCGTCCGCCGCTACCAGGACGACGGCTACAACTTGCGCGACATGGCCGTGCTCTACCGCGCCCACTTCCATTCGATCGAGCTGCAGATGGCGCTGGGCCGCGCGCGCCTGCCGTTCGTCATCACCTCCGGCGTCGGCGTCTTCGAGCAGGCCCACGTCAAGGACGTCGTCTCCTTCCTGCGCCTCTGCGAGACGCCTGCCGACCGCCTCTCCTTCGGCCGCCTCCTCGGTATGCTGGAGGGCGTGGGCGAGAAGACCACCGACACCCTCTGGGAGAAGCTCGGCGGCGCCTTCGACAGCCGCGACCCGGAACAGCGCGCGCGCCTGTGCGCCGCCATGAAGCCCGCCGCGCGCGACACCTGGCGCGGCATCGACCGCCTCTTCGAACAGTACCACCAGGAACACCTCGCCACCGACGGCGGCGAGATCGTCCAACGCTTCTGCGACGGCTTCTTCCACACCTACCTCTACCGCGCCTATGAGAACGGCGAGAAGCGCGAGGAGGACATCCGCGAACTCGCGCTGCAGATCGGTAAGAGCGGCCACGTCTCGACCTTCCTCCAGGAGGTCGCGCTGCTGACCAACATCGACCACGAGTACGACCGGATGGCGCGCGAGCACGCCGACATGCTCCACCTCAGCACCGTCCATCAGGCCAAGGGCCTGGAGTGGCCCGTGGTCTTCGTGCTCTGGGCCGTCGAGGGCATGTTCCCCTCCAGCCGCTCCGTCGGCGAGGCCGAGAACGACGCCGAGGAGCGCCGCCTCTTCTATGTGGCCGTCACCCGCGCCAAGGACGAGCTGGCCCTCTTCGCCCCGGCGATGCGACGCACGCGCGACGGCGGCGTCTTCTTCTGCAAGCCCTCGCGCTTCATCAAGGAGCTGCCGCGCGGCCTGGTGCGCGAGAACTACGGCCTGCGCGACTGAGCTTGCTCGCCATGCGCCTGTCGTGCTATATTAAGACCTGTTGAGGCGCGGGTTGCCGATAGCCGCCACGTTCAGAAAAAGTTTCCGATTCCCCCTTGTCCGGCCCCGGGCGAGGTGGTATTATGAATGACCTTTTGTTAAGGAGAAACGCTCATGTCACGAGTCTGCGAAATTTGCGGCAAGGGTCCGTCCACGGGCAATACGATCGTCCGTCACGGCCTGGCCAAGTTTAAGGGCGGTATCGGCTTGCACACGACGGGCATCACCAAGCGTCGTTTCCTGCCGAACCTGCACAATGTGCGCGCCAAGTCCGAAAACGGCACGGTCGGCCGCATGAAGGTCTGCGCCGCCTGCATCAAGCAGGGCAAAGTCGTTAAGCCGTAAACCGCGCCCGAGCGCGGTGCGGTCGGGGTCGGGAGAGGTTCGCGCCGGAGGCGAGAGCTTCCGCGGAGAGGAGGGACATCATGAGTGAGACGTCAATCCAGCCGCCCCCCGAAGCCGAGGGCGAAGAGACCGAGTCCGGCGAGGACATCAAGCCGACCGACATCCTGTTCGACTGTCCGCACTGCGGCCACAACCTCGCCATCGACTACCGCGGCGCAGGCCTTCAGATCGTCTGTGTCGAGTGCCAGCACACCGTGCTCGTGCCGATCCCCGAGGGGATGAAGATCGACGACCTCGACCTTTCGGCCGGCGAGCTGCTGACCCAGCTCTTCCAGACCCGCCGCATGCTCCTGAAATCGGAGCAGCGCGTCGCCGAGCTGGAGGAGACCCTCGTCAGCGTCAAGGCCCGCCGTACCGAGCTGGAGAAGTCGCGGATCACCACGCTCCACCGCTGCGCCGAGCTGGTCGGCGTCTGCCAGCTCATCACCAAGTACCAGGGCGAGATCGCGGCGGCCCTCACCCGCATGCAGAACGTGATCGCTGAGGAGCAGCAGCGCTAGGCGGCCCGGGCATGGGCACCCTGATCATCGGCGGTGGCGCGGCCGGCCTGGCCGCAGCCGCCTTCAGCAAGCGGCCCGCGCGCGTGCTCGAACGTCTCGCCGCGCCCGGCCGGAAGCTTCTCGCCACCGGCGGCGGCCGCTGTAACCTGACCCACGACGCCCGTCCCGAGACCCTCGCCGCCGCGTTCGGCGACCATGCGCGCTTCACCCTGCCAGTGCTGCGCGCCTTCCCTCCCGAACGCCTGCGCGCGTTCTTCAGCACATGGGGCGTCGAGACCCTCGCCGAGCCCGACGGCTGCGTGTTCCCCGTCGCCCAGAAGGCCTCCGCCGTGCTCGACGCCCTCCTGCGCGCCGCCCGCGCCAACGGCGCCGAACTCCTCTGCGACACCCGCGCCCTCCGCCTCGTCACCGCGCCCGGCCCGGACGGCCAGCCCCGCGTCACTGCCGTCGAGACCTCCCGCGGCACGCTCCAGGCGGACCGCGTGATCCTCGCCGCTGGCGGCCGGAGCTACCCCGCCCTGGGCTCGGACGGCTCCGGCTTCACCCTCGCCGCGGAGGCCGGCCTCGCGCTCACGCCCCCCGTCCCGGCCCTCGCCGGCCTGCTCACCGAAGAGGCCTGGCCGCACGCCCTCGCCGGCCTCGTCTGCGAGCGCGCCAGCCTGCGGCTGGACCTCCCGGACGCGCCCCGCCCGCTGGTTGAAGGCCCCCTGCTCTTCACCCACAAGGGCCTGAGCGGGCCGCCCGCGCTGGCCCTCGCCGGCACCCTCAACGCCCGCCTCGCGTCTTCCGCCGCCGCCCTCCCCGTGCGCGCCGCCTTCCTGCCCGAACGCGACGCCGCCGCCTGGCAGGCGCTCTTCAGCCGCTGGCGCGCCACCCACGGCGGCCGCGCCCTCCACAACCTGCTGGCGGGCGAGCTGCCGCGCGGCCTCGCCGCCGCACTCTGTGACCTCGCCGGCGCCAGCGACACCCCCGCGTCACGCGCCAGCCGCACCACGCTCCGCACGCTCGCCGAGACCTGCTCGGGCGCCGTCCTGCACGTCACCGGCACTGAAGGCTGGGACCGCGCCATGGCCACCCGCGGCGGCGTGGCCCTCGACGAGCTGGACCCCAAAACCCTCGCGTGCCGCCGCCTCCCGGGACTCCGCTGCGCAGGCGAGGTCATCGACGTCGACGCGCCGTGCGGCGGCTATAACCTCACCTGGGCCTTCGCCTCAGGCCGCCTGGCCGCCACCGCCCCCTGAACGCTTTGCCATTGCGCGCCTTACGCGCCGTTGCTACACTCGCGCCCACACTCACAAAAGGAGCCGCGCCATGTCCCGCACCCTCGCCGCCGCCCTCACCGCCGCCCTCCTCCTGCCCGCAGCCGCGTCGCGGGCGGCGGAGTGGCCGACCTTCCTCGGCCCTAACCGCGACGGGCTCTCGCCCGACACCGGCCTGCTGAAGCAATGGCCAGAGGCCGGCCCGCCCCTGCTCTGGAAACACACGCGCGCCGGCGCGGGCTGGTCCTCCGTCGCGATCGCCGCGGGCCTCGTCTACACCACCGGCAACGAGGACGGCCGCCAGATGCTGATCTGCCTGGACGACCGTGACGGCACCGAGCGCTGGCGCGTCGCGCAAGGCCCCGCCGCCAGCCACAACAAGTATCCCGGCGCCCGCGCCACCCCCACCGTCGACGGCGACCGCCTCTACCTCACCGGCGGCGACGGCCTCGTCACCTGCCACCGCACACGGGACGGAGGACTCCTCTGGAAGACCGACATGCGCGCCGACCTCGGCGGCCGCGTCGGCGGCTGGCTCTACGCCGAAAGCGTCACGATCCTCGGGCCCCATGCGCTCGTCATGCCCGGCGGAGAACGGCCCGTCGTCGCGCTCGACAAGCTGACCGGCAAGCCGGTCTGGTCCTCCGACAAGCCCGCGACCGCCGGCTACTGCTCGGTGCTGCCCGTGACCCTCAACGGCCAGACCGCCCTCATCTGCGGCACCCAGAGCGGCCTGCTGGCGCTCGACGCCCGCACCGGCAAGGAACTCTACCGCCACCCCTTCGCCGACGGCAACGTCGCCAACGCCCCCACCCCGGCCTTCGCCGACGGCCACCTCTTCTGGGCCGTCGGCTACCGTAAGGGCGGCCTCTGCCTCAAGGTCTCCCATGACCTCGGCGCCTGGCGCTTCAACGAGGCCTGGACCACCTCCGACTTCGCCAGCCACCCCGGCAACTACGTCGTGGCGGGCGGCCGCATCTACGGCAAAGGCCGGGGCGGCCTCGTCTGCGCCGACCTCAAGACCGGCCAGACCCTCTGGACCGAGCGCGGCGGCGCCGGCCAGGCGACCTGGGCCGACGGCCTGATCTACTCCTTCGCCGACCAGGGCGGCAAGCTCACCCTCCTCGACCCCGCCGCCGAAGAGGGCGCGCGCGTCAAAGGCACCCTCCAGGTCGCCGGCGCCGGCAACAGTTGGTCCCACCCCGTCGTGGTCAACGGCCGGCTCTACCTGCGTTACGACACCAACCTCTCCTGCTACGACGTGCGGGCACGCTGAAGGAACGGCCGACCATGGGGCGCATACGGGTGAGGCGCTGGGTCAGGCGGCTGTCCTCTGCGGCGGCCGCCCTGCTGGTGTGCGCCGCCGCCCTCTGGTTCGCCTGCCCGCCGCCGCTCGCCCAGGCCGCGCGCTACCCCGCCGGACTGCTCCTGCGCGACCGCACCGGCCGCGTCCTGCGTGTCTGCCTCGGCCCGGATGACCAGGACTGCCGCCCATCTTACCGCGCCTCCCTGGACGACTGGATCGCCCAAGCCGTGATCGCCGCGGAGGACCGGCGCTTCCTCTCCCACCACGGCGTCGACCTCCTCGCCGTCGCACGCGCCGCAGCCCAGAACGTCGCCGCAGGCCGACGCCTCTCCGGCGCCTCGACCCTCACGATGCAGACCGTCCGCCTCATCCGACCCCACCGCCGCACCTGGCTCTGGAAGGCCGTCGAGTCGGTCCAGGCCCTGCGCCTGGAACGCGCCTGGAGCAAGGAGGAGATCCTCAGCCAGTATCTCAACCGCGCCCCGTTCGGCTCCAACCTCGTGGGCGTGGAGGCGGCCTCCTGGGGCTGGTTCGGCAAACCCCCGCAACAGCTCAACCTCGGCGAGGCCGCCTTGCTCGCGGGCCTGCTGCAGTCGCCCACCCGCTTCCGCCCCGACCGCTACCCCGCCGCCGCCCGCCGCCGCCGCGCCTACGTGCTGGCGCGCCTCTGCGAACGCGGCCTGATCACCCCGGCCGCGCGCGACGAGGCCGCCGCCTCGGCGCTCGAGCTGCGCCGCGCGCCGCGCCCCTTCCTGGAGCCGTTCTTCTGCGACTGGGCCCAGGGCCGCAGCCGCGCCGCCTCCGGCGACCGCCGCACCACGCTCGACCCCGCCGTCCAGGAGGCCGCCGCACGCCTCGTCGCCCGCACCGCCCAGGCCCACAACGTGGACGCCGCCGCCGTGGTGGTCGACGTGCGCGCCGCCGCCGTCCGCGCCCTGGCCTGCTCCGGCGACTACTTCGCCCGGCCCGACGGCCAGGTGAACACCGCCGCCGCGCCCCGCCCCGCCGGCTCCACGCTCAAGCCCTTCGCCTACGCCCTCGCCCTCGACCGCGGCCAGCTCACGCCGCGCCGTACCCTCGCGGACGTGCCGCGCCGCTTCGGCGACCTCGCTCCGGCGAACTTCTCGGGCGGCTTCATGGGCCCCGTCCCGGCGCGCGAGGCGCTCATCCTCTCGCTCAACCTGCCCGCCGTCGAGGTCGTGGAGCGCGCCGGCCTGTCACGCTTCTACCTGACCCTGCGCCAGCTCGGGCTGGACGGCCTCGACCGCCCCGCCGAACACTACGGCCTCGGCCTGGCCCTCGGCAACGGCTCGGCTCGCCTCACGGAGCTGGCCTGCGCCTACGCCTGCCTCGCGCGCGGCGGCCTCTGGCGCCCGCTCAGGGCCTTCGAGGACGACCCCGCAGGCGAGCCGCGCCGGGTCTTCTCCGAAGGCGCCTGCTGGCTCGTCTCGGATATGCTCAGCGGCGACGAGCGCTCCCTGGCCGCGCTCGGCCACCGCGCCGACGCCGCCCTGCCGCGCGCGGCCTGGAAGACCGGCACCTCGGCCGGGTTCCGCGACGCCTGGACCCTGCTGTGGACGCCCGACACCGTCGTGGCCGTCTGGTGCGGCTTCAAGAGCGGTCGCCGCGGCCCCGACTCGCTCGTCGGCGTCCGGATCGCCGCGCCGCTGGCCTGGGACCTCGCGCGCCAGCTCATGCCCGCTGGCGGCGCGCCCGGCTTCGTACGCCCGGACGACGTGTGCGAGCGCCCCGTCTGCACCGTCTCCGGCCTCCCCCCGGGGCCGCACTGCCCCCGCACGGTGAACGACTGGGCGCTGCGCCAGCGCACCGCCTGCGAGCCCTGCACCGTGCACGTCGCCGACCCCGCAGGCGGCGGCACCCGCGAACGCTGGCCCCCGGCGGTCGC